>JAFWAN010000072.1 GCA_017507585.1 Clostridia bacterium | reverse complement strand
GCTTGGCTGGAAGCATATTTTCCAAACCGAAAGCAACCTAATTGATACATAATTTGCATACAAAAAGCCCCTCTTACTTGAACTTTAAGCGTTCAAATAAGAGAGGCTTTTCTCCTATTTTATTGTATCGGGATAATCAAAAGGTATCAAAACGGTATCATTTTCCGTTTTTGGAAACCGAAAATCCGCTGTTTATAAGGCTTTGCGCGATTTCGTTGATTATTCCCACTCGATCGTTCCGCAAGGCTTCGGGGTCAAATCGTACAATACACGGTTAACGTTTTCCACCTCTGCGGTGATACGAGCCGTAATTTTATGCAAAATGTCGTAAGGAATTTCTTCGATGGTTGCAGTCATTGCATCCACGGTGTTTACCGCGCGAATGATAACGGGGTAAGCATACGTACGCTTGCCGTTTTTCACCCCTACCGATCTAAATTCCGGTACGGCGGTAAAATATTGCCATACCTTGGTATCCAAGCCTGCTTTTGCAAATTCCTCACGCAAAATTGCATCCGATTCGCGTACCGCTTCTAAGCGTTCACGCGTGATTGTGCCCAAGCAACGAACCCCCAAGCCAGGACCGGGGAACGGCTGACGGTATACCAAATTGTCAGGTAAACCCAATGCGTTGCCAACCGTACGAACTTCGTCTTTATAAAGGAATTTCAAAGGTTCTACCAATTCGAATTGCATATCTTCGGGCAAACCGCCTACGTTGTGATGCGCTTTTACGCCGTCACTTTCCAAAATGTCAGGATAAATTGTACCCTGCGCAAGGAAGGAAATGCCCTGCAATTTGCTTGCTTCTTCATCGAATACTTTGATAAATTCGCCGCCGATGATCTTACGTTTTCTCTCAGGTTCTTCCACGCCTGCAAGCAAATCCAAGAAACGATCGGTTGCGTCTACGTAAATCAAATTTGCGTCCAACTGCTTTTGGAAAATTTCCACCACTTGTTCGCTTTCGCCTTTACGCATTAAGCCGTGGTTTACGTGCACGCATACCAACTGCTTGCCGATTGCTTTAATCAAAAGCGCCGCCACCACAGACGAGTCTACCCCACCCGACAATGCCAACAAAACTTTTTTCTCTCCCACCTGCGCGCGCACTTGTGCTACTTGTTCCGCGATAAAAGCGTCAGCCAACGCTTTGGTGTTAATACGCGCCATAGATGCAGGACGTACATTGTTTTCCATATATTTACCCTCCTAAGGTCATTAAAATCAAGAATAATGTTCAACAAAAGACGCGCTTTAAAAACCTATGCGCGTCTTTATATTGTTAGTGCTGTGAATAATTAGGCGCTTCTTTGCTGATCGAAATATCGTGAGGATGGCTTTCAATCAAGCTTGCGTTGGTGATACGGACAAATTCGGAGCTGGTACGCAATTCCTCTACCGTAGCTTTGCCGCAATAGCCCATACCTGCGCGTAAGCCACCCTTCATTTGATAGATTACGTCGGCAACACTGTCACGATAAGGTACGCGGCCTTCTACCCCTTCGGGTACGAATTTCTTCTGGCCTTCTTGGAAATAACGGTCGTTGCTACCTGCCGCCATCGCGCCAAGCGAACCCATGCCTCTATATACCTTGTAACTTCTGCCTTGGTACAATTCTACTTCACCGGGGCTTTCCAACGTACCTGCAAGCAACGAACCGACCATAACCGCGCTGCCGCCTGCCGCCAACGCTTTCACAATGTCGCCGCTGTATTTGATACCGCCGTCGGCAATAACTCTCTTACCCAATTTATCAGCCATTTCAGAACAGTCCATAACCGCCGTTAACTGCGGTACGCCGATACCTGCCACGATACGCGTCGTACAAATGGAGCCAGGGCCGATACCGACCTTTACAACGTCGGCACCCGATTTAATCAAAGCTTCGGTTGCAGACGCCGTCGCTACGTTGCCTGCAATCAGGGTAATGTTGGGATATTTCGATTTGATTTCTTCTACCTTCTTCAATACGCCCGCAGAATGTCCGTGCGCCGTATCGATCGCAATCACGTCTGCGCGCGCTTCCACAAGCGCTGCAATACGATCCATCGTATTTGCCGCAGTACCAACCGCCGCACCAACCAAGAGACGACCGTTGTCATCCCTTGCGGAATTGGGATATTGAATGGATTTTTCAATATCCTTGATGGTAATCAAGCCTTTCAAATACCCGTCTTTGTCTACGATAGGCAATTTTTCAATACGGTGCTTACCAAGGATCTTTTGCGCATCATCCAAAGACGTCCCTTCGGGCGCAGTTACCAAGCCTTCTTTCGTCATAATGTTGGAAATAGGCTGATCGTAATTGCTTTCAAAGCGCAAATCGCGATTGGTCAAAATACCGACCAATTTACCCTCTTTCGTAATAGGCACACCGCTGATGCGATATCTTTCCATCAAAGCAAGCGCGTCTTTTACAAGATTGTCAGGTTCGAGGAAAAAAGGATCCGTGATGACGCCGTGTTCACTGCGTTTTACCTTGTCCACGTGCGAAGCTTGCTCTTCAATAGACATATTTTTATGAATGATACCAATACCGCCTTCACGCGCCATAGCGATTGCCATACGACTTTCCGTTACGGTATCCATCGCCGCGCTGATTAAGGGAAGATTTAACTTAATTTTGTCGCTAAGCTGCGTTTTTAATTCTACCTGCGCAGGCAAAACGTTCGACGCTTGCGGAATCAAAAGCACGTCGTCAAATGTCAAACCTTCTTTTATAATTTTACTGCTCATTCGTGTATCTCCTTACTAAAAAATATGTTAAATAAACGAAATGGACGAGCCCCGCTTCCGCGAAGTATCATCCATTTAATTACTTGCCAGCAACGCGCACGTCTGGTCGAAATAGGCCTTTGCCGTTTCGTCCAAGCCGTCCGTGTTTTGCTGTTCCATTTTTCCCCTAATCAAATCTTTGGTTGCTTGATCTTTTGCATTGTGCGCGGTGTACATCAAAGACACCACTGCGTTACTCTGCGGAAATCCGCCTTGTAAAGAATTAAAGGCATACTGCACCGCATCTTCTTTTTTGCTCTGTTGATATTTCGCAACGGCAATCTTGCCGTGAACGTACTGCGCGTAGCTCATAGGTACTTTTTCCGACAAGATTACGTCTTTTTCCGCGCAATATTGGGCGAAGTACGCTTCGTCTTCCACCACAATCAAGCCGCATTGTTCAATTTTTTCCGAATCGTCAATTCCGATTGCGACCTCCATTGCGTGCGCCATATACGAGGTGTCTTCAAACCACTTATACGCGCGCTCTGCATAGCGGATGCTCGATTCGTCTCTGCCAAAGTCATAACTCAAATACATCATCGTGGAAGGAAACGCCGCTACAAGCACGCCGAACATAAATGCAAACAGCAAAACGATTGCCGCAAGCGTGCTCAAAAATGCTTTGAGAATGACTTTGTCGACGCGCATAAATCTTTCCTCCCATTTTATTTATATTATTTTAACACATCCAAAGCAAAAAATCAACTGTATGAGCAAAATTTATTGGGTATGTTTTCTACTTTTTTTTCATATAATGAACCATGACCATTCGCTTTTTCTCTCATTCTTATTTTAGGAAAGGATTTTTCATCGTTTTTGCGTTGCTTTTACTGCTGCTGACCGGATGCGCCTCCAAATTGGATTATACCGCTTATATCTCGGAATTGAGAAGCAATATCCTTCTTGCCGAGGCGGACGGCTTCTCCCTGCGTATTTATGCCGTAGAAAAAGAAATCCCCTATATTCCAGATGGGATACCACGTGAAAAGACGACCCGCTTAGAGGCATATTTACATACGCCTGAGGGCAATCAAACCTGTCAACTGTTTTTCCGTTTTGACGATCGAGATTTTCACGGCGAAATGTCTTACGACAACGTGAAGGCGGAATATTTTTTCTCGTGCACGCTGGACGTAAGCAAAGCAAACAATTTGCCTTGTAAAATCCAATACGGGGAAAAAGAAATAGAAATGACCGCGCAATCTGTTCGCTCTGCCAATATCCTCTCTGCTGAAAACGTTTTATCCGTCTTGGAAGCAAGCGAAGCGGAGCTGTTTGCCTCTTTAACCGATAAATACGGTTTTGCAGGAGAAATCTATATACGCTTGATCTGTGAGGACGCGCCTTATTATTACGTGGGGATTATCGATCGAAACGGCGTCGTCAACGCCTTTTTGATCAATGCGCAATCGGGAAAAATTCTGGCAAAACGAACCACATAAAAAACACACCCTGTTAAGGGTGTGTTTTCGTTTAGCTTAACCAAAGCATTGCCAATGCAAAGACCAAGAGCATACCTGCAATGATGCATCCAAGCATAGGCAGCATCGCGCGAAAAGCGCCGCGCATCAAGGCGCGTTGTTCTTGCTTCGTGAGGTTAGGGGCGGCTTGTTTCCCTTTTTTTCGATTGGGATCATACCACCGAAAGCCTTCTACGTTCATATCCGCAACGGTGGTTTCCATATCCAAATCGTCGCGTTTTTTTCGCTTTTCCTTTCTTGCCATAATCGATTATTTTGAATATTTTTTCTTGCCTTTTTTCGTATTTCCTTCGTTTGCAAGTTCCGCTTCAAACGCCTCGATTTCCTCTTTCGTATCGTACAAGTGGCAAGCGCAGAAATGCCCTTCCTCCACTTCACGATAGGTAGGCGTTACACGCTTACAAATTTCCATACATTTATCGCAACGCGTATGGAATTTACAGCCCTTAGGCGGATTGACGGGGGAAGGAATGTCCCCTTTCAAAATCACACGGTTCATCTTCACGTGCGGATTGGGTACAGGTACGGCAGAGAACAATGCCTGCGTGTAAGGGTGCAGGGTATTGTTGAAGATCTTTTCTTTCGTGCCGTATTCGACCATACTGCCCAAATACATAACGCCGACTTCGTCAGAGATATGCTTTACAACGGACAAATCGTGCGAAATAAATACGTACGTAAGGCCCAACTGTTTCTGCAAGTCACGCAGCATATTGATGATCTGCGCCTGAATAGATACGTCAAGCGCGGACACGGGTTCGTCACAGACAACCAATTGAGGCTTTAATGCAAGCGCGCGCGCTATGCAAATACGCTGACGCTGACCGCCCGAAAATTCGTGCGGGTAACGTTCGTAATAATGAGGCTGCAAACCGCAGGTCTTCATTACCTCTAAAACGTAGTCACGGTAGTTTTCTTTCGTCACCAAGCCGTGTTGCAACGCCGCTTCACCAATGATTGCGCCGACCGTAAGTCGGGGGGAAAGGCTTGCGTAAGGATCTTGGAAAATCATCTGCATATTGGGACGGAGCTTGTTAAATTCCTTTTCGGGAATTTTAGAAACTTCCTGACCGTTAAACCAGATTTCACCGCCGTTTGCTTCATGCAAACGCAAAATCGTACGACCCATCGTGGTTTTACCGCAACCAGATTCCCCAACAATACCCAACGTTTTTCCCTTTTTCAAGGATAACGAAATATCGTCTACCGCGTGCAGGAAACGCTTGGGTTTGCCGAAGAAGTTGGTCCCCACAACGAAATATTTTTTCAAATTGCGAAGCTCCAACAAAACGTCCTCAGCAGGCGCATTGGGATCCCTTACGGGTACTTCTTCCACAGCCTCTTCCGCCACAGGTTCCTCTGCCGTTTCTTCTACGGCTTCTTCTACGGTAGGTTCAACCGTTTCGTCAACGCTTTCTACAACCACTTCTTCTACCTTTTCAGGTTCTGCTTGTTCCACGTTTTCCAAAGCAGGTGTTTCCTCCGTTACTTCCGATACGGGCGCTTCGTTTATCTTATTTTTCTTTTGTTTCAACATTGTTTGCCCCCGCCTCATAAAATACCTGCTTCAAGCCGTCCGTCAAAGCGTCGTCCGTAGAAACGATATCTACGTCGCAACCTACCAAATCGCCCAATCCAAGCATCGACATCGTCGCTTGATTTTGGGTCAACTTCGCCAAGCGGATTCTTTCTTCATTGGCTTTTTTAGCAAGTTTCGCATCAATCGCGGCTTGTTTTGCCGCGCGCTTTGCTGCTTTCTTTGCCGCTTTTGCATCTTTCTTAGCTTGCTTAGCTGCTTTCTTTGCGGCTTTCTTCGCGCGTTTCGCTGCTTTCTTTGCTGCTTTGGCTTCCTTCTTAGCCGCTTTCGCCGCTTTTCTTTCTGCTTTCGCATTCACTTCGGCAACCGGCGCTTCTTCCGCCTGCGCTTCTTCCGGATAATACAAATAACAAGATACGCTGTGGGTAGGCGATACCTGAATCAATTCGGGATATTTGCCTGCGCAACGCTTAGTACAGCTTTCGCATCTGTCACGGAAATAGCAGTAGTTAGGCATATCCACGGGGTTAGGCACGAAACCGGGAATACAGTATAAAGAATCCACCTCGCCCTCAACGGTAGGCTTACTCTTTTGCAAGCCAATCGTATACGGATGCAAAGGATTGTCGAAAATATCCTCTACCGTGCCCATTTCGATTACTTTACCGGCATACATAACGACAACGTAATCCGCCATCTCGGCAACCACGCCCAAGTCGTGCGTGATCAACATAATCGAACCGCTGATTTTGTCCTTAATATCACGGAGTAAATCCAAAATTTGCGCCTGAATGGTTACGTCCAAAGCTGTTGTAGGTTCGTCTGCGATGATCAAACGAGGATTGCAAAGCAACGACATTGCAATCATGACACGCTGACGCATCCCCCCCGACAATTCGTGAGGGAATTTCTCATAAACGCCTTCCGGATCGGCGATGCCGACCAGATTTAACATCTCAATGCTGCGTTTTTTCGCGTCCTTTTTAGAAATACCTTCAATGTGCAAGAAGGCAACTTCATCCAACTGGTTCCCGATTGTGAAAACGGGATTGAGTGAAGTCATCGGTTCTTGGAAAATCATTGCAATTTCTCTGCCGCGAATGGAACGCATTGCTTCCAAGGGCATTTTTGCAATATCGTAAACCTTCTCATCCATTTCGTAAAGGTTGCCGCCCAATTCGTTTTTCTTATGAATAGGTTTACCTTTTTCGTCCTTTTTTACGACCGTTTCGCCGTTTACCTCTTCCGTTTCATAAACGGGGATTTTCTTCCCCTCTTCATCACGGCGGAAGGCATTGGTACGGAAACGGATCGAACCATCTACGATTTGACCGCTGGGACCTTGTACAAGCTGCATCAAAGAAAGCGAAGTAACACTCTTACCGCAACCCGATTCCCCTACGACACCCACGGTCGAGCCTTCCGGGATAGAGAACGTTACGCCGTTTACCGCTTTGACCGTACCTGCATCCGTATAGAAATAGGTGTTCAAGTTGTCAAATTCGACAATATTGGCAGGGTCTTTCATCTCGGTGAGATATTCCGCCTCAACGTCCTTTCTCTTCTTTCTCTTTTCAAATTCTTTCGTAATTTTTGCATTCGAGCGCGCGATCTTACGAGATTCTCTGCCGGATATATAATGAGATTTTTTCTTCTTTTCCGCCATATTGTTACCTCTTCATTTTCGGGTCAAACGCGTCACGCAAGCCGTCACCGACAAAGTTAAACGCAAGGATTGCAAGGGTGATACAAATTCCGGGCGGGATCCAGAAATTGGGATAGCCCGACAAATAGGTCATATTGGCAGCCGCATTGATCATTGCACCCCAAGTAGGCGTACCCAAAGGCGCACCCAAATCAAGGAAACCAAGGGTTGCTTCCATAAGGATAATGCTACCCAACCCCATCGTCATGGAAACGATCAACTGTGGCATTACGTTAGGGAGCAAATGACGGAAAATCTTTCTCGAAGTAGAAAGCCCCGAGCATTTTGCAGCCAACATAAAATCCTGTTCACGCAAGGACAAAATTTGACCGCGAACCAAGCGGGCGATACCGCCCCACCCTATCAAGGTCAAAACGCCCATCAGATAATACAAACGCCGTATGTCTACAATCTTTAACGACGTAAACGTAGTAGACAAAATCAACATAATCGGCAGCGTCGGTATACAGCTGATAATATCAACGATACGCATAACTAGGTTGTCGACCCAACCGCCGAAATACCCAGCCAAGCCGCCTAGGATGACGCCGATTACCGTTTCAATAATAATAACGACGAAACCGATCGTCAATGAGATGCGACCGCCCAACATCAGGTTGGTAAACAAATCGTATCCGTTGTTATCCGTACCAAGCAAATGCTCGGAAGACAGTTCAGCGAACTGATTGTTGCTGGGGATGGTTTCATTCATTTCATAAGCGATGATTTCATTCCCTTCATTATCGATATACGCAAAGGACTTGATGGACAAAATCGGCGCGCCGGGCGTTTCATCCTTTATCGGCGTACCGCCATCTGCCCAAGGCGAAAAGATGGGGCCAAGAAAAGAGAATAAAAACAGAGCGATCAACATTACCAACCCAAGCATAGACAGCTTCGAACGGAAAAAACGTTTTGCAACCATCATACCGGGCGAAAGAACGCGCACACGATCGTTCAGGTTTTCCCCTCTCAAATCTTCTGCGGGCGCGGTCGTTTCCGCTACTTCTTCAGATACGTTTTCAAGAACTTTATTTTCTTCCATAACGCACCTCCTTATTCCCCAAGTTTGACGCGAGGGTCAACCACCGCGTACATAATATCGGTCAACAAAATACCGATGACGGTTAAAACTGCAATAAACATATTATAGGTCATGATAAACGGAATATCCCCTACCAACATAGCCTGATACGCCATATTACCGATACCGGGAATATCGAAGATCGTTTCCGTAATCATCGCACCGCTGAACAAGCTGGGCAACGTACCTGCAAGCAACGTTACCAAAGGGATCAAGGTGTTTCTGAACACGTGTTTATAGATGACCGAATTTTCCGACAGCCCTTTTGCGCGTGCCGTACGGATATAATCCGCGTTTAACACTTCCAACGTGTTGGTACGCGTATAACGCAACCAAGCACCGATGGAAAGCACCGTCAAAAGGAACATAGGCAATACCAAATGCCAAGCTACGTTTACAATCTTGGTAAAGATCGAAGTATCTTTCGGCAAGCTGGAAATCAAACCGCCGATTTCAAACCAACCCAAATCAATGGCAAAGAACTTGATCAAAAGACTGCCGAGGAAGAAGGTCGGGAAGGAAATACCGATCATCGTAAGGACGGTCGCAAAATAGTCCAATTTCCCATATTGATTGCACGCGCATTTGATACCCAAAGGAATTGCAATCAACAATTGCAAAATCAAGGATACAAAGGAAATGCCAAAAGAAATGGGCATATTTTTGAAAATCGCTTCGCTTACGGGCTGATTGTATTTCCACGAATCGCCGAAGTCGCCTTGTACAAAGTTGGTAAGCCAGCCCCAATACCCTTTGCAGAGCCCTACAAAGGTCTTGTCTGTCAAACCGTACGCTTCGCACAGTCTTTCATATAATTCATCGGGGTCAGCACCGGAGCTGCCTACAATTGCTACTGCTTTATCCCGCAAAAAGTCTACCGGCATAATGCGTACCAATGCATACAAAATGATCGATACACCCAGCAGGATAAATATAGAAAGCAATAAACGTTTAATTACGTATTTAACCATTTGTTTTTCTTCACTTTTCGTTTATTTTATAGAAAAAGAGTTTGAGAAATTTTAGTTATAATCCACTTCCCAAAGACGATCGTACACACCTTCGAATGCGTTTGCTTCTTGGTTCAAGGTTGCGGGATTGATAACGTCTTTGTTGTAAACCACAAGGTCTTTTCTTTGATAGGTCGGAAGTTCTACCGCAAGGCTCATAATCATATCAAGCGCTTCTGCATACAATGCTTTACGTTCGGATTTATCCAACGTTTCACGCGCTTCTTCGATCTTATCGCTCAAATCGTTGATCACGCCCTTTTCAAAGGTGAACTGATCGGTGTTGTCTGCCATAATGGTTTCATAGCCCCAGTTTTTGATACTGGTTGCTTTACTGTCTTTATGGTATACCTGATAAAGATCAGGGTCAACCGTCGAAGACCAAGCCGCTGCCCATACAGCCAAACCGCCCGTTGCCAACTTTCTAAGTGCCGTAGCGTCCGTAGAGATAGAGATATCGAAACCGCATTCGTTCAAGAAGTCTCTTGCGTCGATGAACATCTGGTATGCAGGGTGGTCTTTCGATTCCCCTGCGATGGTGAACGTCAATTCCAGTTTCTTACCGTCTTTTGCATAAATACCGTCCGTGCCTTCCGACCAGCCTGCGCTTTCTACCAAACGACGGATTTCTGCTTTATCCGTGCTGTATTCGTAGTATTCGGTAGCGTTTTCGGGATATGCCCAAGAAAGAGCCGACATCGATCTGTACGCAACCTGCGCAAGATCTTCCGTGTAGTAGTTTTGTACGATGGACGCCGTATTCAATACCTTCATAATTGCCTGACGAACTTCAAGGTCGGGCACGAATTTGGGATTGATACCAACGTAACCGTAACCGTTCGTCATATAGTCCTTGGAGTACAAGTGTTTGGTTTGACCTACTTTATCAATATTTTTCGTCGTTGCCTGAGGCGAACCGAAGTCGATTGCGCCCGATTCCAACGCCTGAATCAACTTGTCGGAACCAACCACACGGTAGTTCAAGTACTTGATCTTTGCATTGTGTACGGTTTCATCACCCATCGTATCAAAATAGGTATTGCGTTCAAAGTATACCCAGTTGTTTCTGTAGAAGTTGTTTTTATTAACTTCGCCCGAACCGTTTTCGTTGCTTGCCTTATAAACGCCTGCGCCCATAGGTACGCCGTTCTTTTCAGGATCCTGCAATACGTTGTCGAAGAAATCCTTGTTTGCAAAGTCAACGCCGTATTTCGTGCTTGCAATCGTTTCCGTATCGGAGTAGTAATGCATAGGAGCAACGGAGAATGCAAAGTTCCAAATTGCCTTAGGGTCGATGCCGTTGATGACAATCTTCAATACGTCGTGTTCGCCAGACAATGCCTTACCGTCAAAATCGGTAGACGTCTTATAGGTCGAGATACCGCTGATATCCTCTACCAACAAAGCGCCGTCGTTTTCGGCTTTTTTCTCTTCGTAATATTTACTTCTTTCTTCTGCCGCGATATCCTGCAAAAGGTTCGAGCCGGTTTCCCAATAACGAACCACGTCTGCCTTGCTGCTGTCGATTACCATATAGCTGTCGTATACGGTATTGATTGCGTATTCCTGAATCGCATATTCTTTCGCTTCCGCTTCCGTACAGCCCTTTTCGTCCATAATACGGCTTAACGTTGCAGGATCGTTGCTTGCTTCTTCAATGTTTTCGCGCAAGGTGTTACCTGCTTCGTCCAAAGTGGTAACATACTTACCGTTAGCATCTTTTTTCGGCTTACTCTGCGTATACTGCACCTGAATAAGGCCTTCGTTGAAGTAGTAAATTTCCCAATCTTCGGTAAAGCTGTATTCTTCCTTGTAACTTTCTTGGGTACCTGCAACTTCGTTCCAGTCACTGGTTACTTCTTCACGGAACAATCTTTCAACCGTTGCAATATCTTCTTCAATCTGCGGGGTTTTCACAGGTTTCGCATCTTCGGGATCCAAATAATTCAAAAGGTCGGTCACCCTTTGCATTGCAAGGGCATTGAACATATCGCCCGATTCTTCCGCGTCGTCTGTTGCGTCAAGCTGCTGCATACGATATGCCTTCAAGCCTTTGATATCGGTCGAATAGATGGTTGCCGAACCCATATAAGCAGGGTCAAGGTATACGTAAAGGTTGAAGAGTACGTCCTTAATCGTCAAAGGTTTACCGTCGCTGAACTTCATACCGTTCTTGATGATGAATTCGTATTCCGTCGAACCGCCATCCTGCGCCAAAGCGGGATCGTCCGTTGCGTTACCGTCAGAGTCCTTCATCGTTTCTTTGTAGCTGGATACAACCGTAGGTACGTCGTCACCGCACTTGGGGTTCCCCTTCGAGTCCGTGGTCAACATACCAACCTGCGTCATCGCAGCAATCGTGCTGTCCGTTGCAGAAGTTGCAAAGAAGGGGTTAAAGTTACCGTCCAGTGCGTCCGTTGCAAATACAACCGCGCGCTTTTCGGTGTCGTATTTCTTTGCACCGTCGCCGCCGCTGCTGGAATCATCCGATCCGCCACCGCAGCCTGCAAACATTGACAAGGCGGTCACCGCTGTCAATGCAAGACATCCAAATCTCTTCACTGATTTATTCATTTATATTTCCTCCGTTAATTTTTCCTTAATTTAATGCAATCGTAACGATATCTTCCGCTTCGCCTGCAAGGATAAATTCGTTGCCCTGCGATTCCGTTACGTATTCAGCGTCCGTTGCATAGCCGCCGTAGAGGCAGTTGCTGTATACCGTGCCGCTTTCTTTCATAATATTGTTGACCACACAGCTTCCAGGTCCCGTAATATTCAGCGTACCCGATACGTTGACGTTTTCAATCGTTGCGTCCGCATGCTTGGATGCAAACAAGAAATATACGTCCGCTTTGAATTCCGGGGTAGAGAACTTTGCGGTTAACGTTGCGTTCTTAATGGTCAGGTCGGTAATTTTCGCCGTTTGACCGATTTGACCAAACAATGCAAAGCTCGTCGTTTTACCGATGAGGGAACCCTCTACACTCAAGCCTTTCAGTGTAAAGCCGTTGCCTTTGATTTCGCCTTTAAACTTAGAAATGGCTTCCACCGTAATCTTCGAACAATCGATATCGTTCCAAATCCAATATTGTTTATTGGCGCCCCCTTTCAAGTCCGAGAACATCGTACGCACGTTCGATGCCGTCTTTACGTACGTCCAATCCCCTTCGATATATTTTGCATATACCGTACGCTGTTCTTCTCCACGTGCAATCGGGAACTTCGTTTCCTGCGTGCATTCAGGATCGTCATAATACATATAGAAGGTATGTGTTTTGCCGTCAACGTTGAAATATTTACTGAGTACAGGTGCGCTTGCAACTTCGTCCGTGGTGTAATCGTACTCGATTTCGCGGATTTTAGAACCGTTGGTAAACGAAAGGGATTGAGGTTCTTCCTCCTTCGTCGTTACGTTGATCGTTACGCCTTCCTCGCATGCCATCACAACGTTCAACCCGACAAGCGCCTTCCACTTTGCGGCTACTTTCCAATGCTCCCCTTCTTGTAAGGGTACGGTAAAGTCCACCTTATCTCCCAAGACGCAAATCCCGTTTTCTTCATCGGTGACTTCTTCTACAAAGTACCAACCCATAAATTCGAAATTAGGACGGTCGATTTCAGCAGAACCGCTAAACGTTGCTTTCCCGTAATCGTACGCAGTCGAGCCGACCTTATAATAGAAATTCGTCTTCTTTTTCTGGTTGTTTTTCTCAAATCTTCCGCCGTTAGCATAATAGGTAACCTGCGGATTAAGATCGCGCAGCGCCAACGCATCGTCTAACGTTTCACCAAGCTCGCACCCGGCAAACACAAATAACGAGCAAATCGCCAACAACAGAACAATCAGTGTCTTTTTCAATTTTCTTCCCATTGAATATTCCTCTGCGTGCCATTTTCTTTTCTGCAAAATGATGCCTTTTTCTCATTTTTGACATTAAGACCCAATTTTGCTTATAACACTCTTATCATTTTATCGTAAAAAAATCAATTTGTCAACCGTTCTTCCTCTATATATATAAATAAATTACGATTTATACGATAATTTTTTAGCATTCGAAAAATCGATAAAATCGATTGATAATGTTGATATTTGATCAAAAAGTGTAATTTCACAACAAAAAAACACCCGTTTGAACACATTTCCAAACGAGTGTTTATTTAATCTTTTCGATTATTTCGTCATTTTTTCCTGCTTTACCTTATGATCGATGATGTGGCGGGAAGCCAATTCGTCCTGCACTTCGTCCACGGTTATCCCCATTTGCGCCATCAATACCATTACGTGATACGCAAGGTCGGCAATTTCATAAATCGTTTCCTTTTTATCGCCTGCCTTACCGCCGATAATAACCTCAGTACATTCCTCCCCTACCTTCTTCAAGATTTTATCCAAACCTTTTTCAAAAAGGTAGGTGGTATACGAGCCCTCCGGTTTCTCCGCCTTTCTTTGCAACAGTAAATCGTACAAGCCGCGCAAGGAAAACTCGTGCCGTTCTTCATTGATAAACAAGGGATTAAAGAAACAGCTTTCCGCGCCCGTATGGCAAGCGGGGCCTTCCTTATCGACCTTTACCACCAAGGCGTCTTTGTCGCAATCTGCCGCGATGGAAACCACGTGTTGCACGTTGCCGCTGGTTTCCCCTTTACGCCAAAGTTCTTGGCGGCTGCGGCTGAAAAAGCAGGTTCTCTTTTCCTGCATCGTAATGTTTAAGCTTTCTTCGTTCATATACGCAACGGTCAAAACTTCTTTCGATTTTGCGTCCACAACAATCGCAGGGATCAAACCGTTTGCGTCAAATTTTAAATCTTTTACGTCAATCATATCTTACCTCTCATCTTCTAACGTTGATTCCGTTTTCATACAACGTTTGTTTTAAATCGCTGATTTTGATTTCTCCAAAGTGGAAAACCGACGCCGCCAAGCCTGCGTCAATGTCGGGAATTTGCTTGAATAAATCGACAAAGTCCTGCTGACAGCCCGCGCCGCCCGATGCAATCACGGGTACCTTGACCGTATCGCAAACCTTTTTAAGCAGCTCAATATCAAAACCCTTTTTGACACCGTCCGTATCCATCGAGTTGACAACAACCTCGCCTGCTCCGTCGCCGACACAGCGTTTAATCCACTCGATTGCGTCCAGTCCGGTATCTACCCTACCGCCTTTCGCAAAGACGTGGAATTGACCGTTTACACGGCGAACGTCTACCGAAATTACCACGCATTGATCCCCGTATTTCTTTGCCGCTTCCCCAACAATCGCAGGATTGCCAATCGCGCCCGAATTGACGCTGACCTTATCCGCACCGCAAGACAATACTCTTTCAAAATCCGCAGTAGAACGAATACCGCCGCCTACCGTCAAAGGGATAAATACAGACCTCGCCACTTCGCAAAGCACGTCCGTAAATAGGTTTCTTCCTTCGGCAGAAGCCGTGATATCGTAAAACACCAATTCATCCGCGCCGCCATCCGAATACATTTGTGCCAACGACACGGGTGACGCAACGTCGCGCAAGCCGTCAAAATTGACCCCTTTTACCACTTTTCCGTCTTTCACGTCCAAGCAAGGGATAATACGTTTTGTAATCATTTTGCCACCTCTATCGCTTCCGTAAGGTCGATTGCGCCAATATAATACGCCTTACCGATGATTGCGCCGTACACCTGCATTTTCGCCAATGCACGCACGTCTTCTATGGTGGATACGCCGCCAGACGCAATAATATCCACCGTGTATTTTTCGCTCAATTCCTTGTACAACGCAAGATTTGTGCCTCGCATCGCACCGTCCTTGGAGATATCCGTACAAATAATTGTCTTTACCCCAAGCGTCTGCATTTTCGCAAAAAAATCGTCCGCGGTATAATCGGATTTTTCCACCCAACCTTTGATTGCAATTTTACCGTCTGCAATATCCGCGCCAACCGCAATTTTATCACCGTGCTTTGCAATCGCAGCGCGTAAAAACGCCTCGTCCGTCACCGCCGCCGTACCTAAAATAACACGGTTTGCGCCGTTTTGAAGGTAAAGCTCCACCGTTTCCATATCACGGATTCCGCCGCCCGTTTCAATAAACAAGCCCGTATTTTCGGATATCCCTTTCACCACGTGCAAATGCGCAGGCGAGCCTTTTTTCGCACCTTCCAAATCCACCACGTGGATATATTTCGCGCCTTTATTCTCAAATTCTTTCGCGATTGCCACGGGATCGTCGCCGTAGATTGTCATCTGCGCATAATCCCCTTTTAGCAAACGCACCGCTTTCCCATCATATAAATCAATCGCGGGAAAAATATTCATATCTTCTCTTCCTTTTTTTCTTATTTCGCCTGACAGAAAGCGCGCAGAACGTTCAAGCCGACCTCGCCGCTTTTTTCAGGGTGGAATTGACACCCGAACACGTTATCCTTTTCCACCGCCGCCGTAATCGGGCGGCTGTATTCGGTCGTTGCAATCACACTGTCTTTACAGTTGGTCGCAAAGTACGAATGCACGAAATACACGCAATCGCCCTCTTTGCAATCCTTCAACAATCTGCTTTCTCTTTCAAAATGCAAACCGTTCCAACCGATATGCGGCACCTTTAAATTTTTGTCCACGTACCCTTTCATCGGTACGACTTCCCCTTTCAAAATGCCCAAGCCTTCGTGTTCGCCGTATTCGTAGCTCTTTTCAAACAACAGCTGCATACCAAGACAAATGCCCATAAGACACTTGCCTTTTTTAACTTCCTCGCGCAGCAAATCCGCCATACCCGATTGCTGCAGCTTTTTTGCCGCGTCCTCAAACGCGCCTACACCGGGTAACATAATTCTGTCTGCGTTTTGAATAATCTTCTTATCCGCCGTCACCACAGCGTCTACGCCGATACGCGCAAATGAGGATTTAATCGAAAATAAATTGCCAACTCCGTAATCGATCACCGCTATCATTACAGCACCCCTTTCGTGGAAGGAATTTCATCTTTGCGTTTCTCATCCACCCCCGTTGCTTTTCCCAACGCGCGCGCAACCGCTTTAAACGTGCCTTCAATGATATGATGCGCATTTTTACCCGCTAATTGATTAACGTGCAAGGTTATCTTGGCTTCACGTACGAACGCCAACCAAAATTCTTCGCAAAGCTCGGTATCAAAATCTCCGACTTTTTCCGCCGCAATATCCAAACGAATTGCCGCGTAATCACGCCCGGAAATATCCACCGCCGCCATAATCAAGGTTTCGTCCATAGGCAAGACGATATCGCCGTAACGTGCGATACCGCGTTTGTCGCCAAGTGCCTCGTAAAACGCCTTACCCAACGCAATACCGATGTCCTCAGCCGAGTGGTGGTAATCCACCTCCACGTCCCCTTTACAAGAAACCGTTAAATCGTACCCTGCGTGCTTTGCAAACAGAGTCAACATATGATCAAGAAAACCGCAACCGCTGGCAATCGTGCTGTTGCCTGCGCCGTCTAAATTAAGCTCCAGCGAAATATCCGTTTCCGCCGTTTTACGTCTGATTGCGCTTATTCTCATCTCCCATTCTCCTTTAAAATCTCTTTTACCGCCGCCAACAGCGTGTCCATCTGTTCCTTCGTTCCTACGGTGATGCGGTTGAACTGTCTAATCCGCGCACCGTTGAAATGGCGAACCAAAACTCCACGGGCCTTTAACCGTTCGTACAGCGCAGCCCCATCCATCTTATCCGATTTTGCAAATAAGAAATTCGCTTTCGAATCCAATACTTCAAACCCAAGCTTTTCCAATTCCGTTTTCGTGTACGCACGGTTTTCTATAATCGTCTTTGCATTGTCAAGAAAGTATTCGTTTGCCTCCAACGCGGCGACGCCCGCCGCCTCCGTCATACGGTTTACGTTGTAGGG
>JAFWAN010000006.1 GCA_017507585.1 Clostridia bacterium | reverse complement strand
TGAAGTTGAAGGCAAGGGCCTCTACGTCAACGGGAACCATCACCCCATCGACGTTTCTAAGCTGCGCGCACTTACCAAGGAAGAAGTTGAGGCTGGTCATAGAGCATTAGGGAAAGCACCCGATTCCGATTACTTCACCGGCGCTTTGATCAGTCTGCCTGTTAGATCGTTTGACAGCAATACGTATGACGTAAAATTGTACAATTTGGCAATTGTGGGCAACGTCCCCGTTGACTTTGCTGGCGACATCGTAGACGGCAGCGCGAAACCCATCGGCGTACACCTCAACGGTATCGGTATGGGTGCTAGTGATACGATTAAGGATTCTCTTGGAAACGTCACGCACGATTTCACCAAGACCAAATATAACGTTGATATTAGAAATATCCGCATCGAAGGCTTCTGCCACGGTTTGAATATGACGCACGTTGTCAGCGGTCTCGTAGAAAATATCACCGTAGGCAACTGCTACATCGACGGTATCGTATGCCGTTCGTCCATCCTTACCCTGAAAGACATTACGCTTGGCGCATGCGGCGCATCGGGTATCGAATTTGCTCCTGAGCTTTGCGACAAGGCAGGCGTTAACGAAAATCAAAATCAAACGATTACCTTGGAAGGTAAGTTGGACGGTGATGCAAACTGGCACGGCGCAACCGACACCAGATATTTCCAGAATTATACCCTTATGGGCAACAAAGTTGCGGAAATCGTTGCCGGTGTAGTTGCAGGTATCAATGATGCGAATAAGATCGGTCACATCAAAAACAGCAACGATCAGTTCTGTTTCGTAGCCCTTCTCTTCCATCAAATCGCTACCGGCACGCCTAACACCTCTCAGGTTACCTATCCCGCAGACATCCCCGGCGGTATCACCACAGTGGCTAACCTTCCTACCAGCGGTCAAGACACCACGCATCAGTACATTATGATGCCTGTCGAAGTTAGCGGCTTGGGTCAAGTAGGTATTGCGTTGTTCTACAACGTACACTACCAAGGCTAATGCTTCCTTAACAGCATAAAAACTTTATCCCCCGATTTCTCCAAATCGGGGGATATTTTTACACTCTAAAATCTGCGCATTTACCGCTTTAATTGCTGTTCTTGAATTATCATCCAAGCGACGTTTTGTCGCAAAAAACCGCCCGTTACACGCGTGTAACGGGCGGCTTTATTGACACCTTATAAATTTTCTTCCGATTGCGAACCGGTCGGGTTCAAAATACTGTACCCTACGTTGACGATGTGGTCGGCTACACGTTCAAGCCCTGCAACCGTCGACGAATAATAAGGACTGAGTTCTACACGGCAGGTACCCTCTGCCAAACGCGCAAAATGATTTGCCGTCAACTCTTTCTTCATATCGTCCACTGTGTTTTCCAATGCGGTCAAATCGGGCAAGCCGTCCTTTCGCAAGGTCTCAAACGCCTCTTTTGCGATTGCCAACATTTTCATAACGCTTTCGCGCATCTTCGAGATTTCCGCCTTCGCCGTATCAGAGAATTGCAAGCCTTTCGCCTTCATTTCCACACCGATCTCATGGAAGTTTTCCGCGTGGTCGCCGATACGTTCAAGGTCGTTTAACACGTGGAAATACGCGCCTATAATCTTTTCGTTTTTCCCGCCTACCTCAGCAGACAGCTTGATCAAGAACTTTGTCAATGCGCTGTTGGTAAAGTCGATAATCGCTTCGTTTTCCACAATCGAATCGGCAAATTCTTCCGAGCCCGTTTCTATAGACGTAAACGAATGTATCGTGTTGATTTCTACCAAGCTCAGCATATAATCAATTTCTTTCTTAACCTGCATCAATGCAACGGGAGGCATCGCAAGCAAACGGTCATCCACAAATTTAAGCGTTCTCGTTTCCACGGGATCTTTTTTATCTTTGATAACGACATGGGAGAATTTTACCAACTGTTTCACAAACGGTAACAAAAGCAAGGTTGTAGAAACGTTGAAGATTACGTGGAATGCAGATACTCGCATCTGCAAGGACATTGTATCATTGCCGGGGAAGAAAGAGGTCAACGCCTCTACTACCCAACCCTTAAATATCCAAATGATTGCCGTAAACAGTGCTGTGCCAATCACGTTAAAGGTGAAGTGAATCAACGCTACGCGTTTCGAGTTTGCATTTGCCCCCACCGACGCAAGCAATGCCGTTACGCAGGTACCGATATTGGCACCAAGGATAATGAACAATGCCAATTCCAAGGGCATAACCCCCGTACCGACCATCGTAATGACGACACCGGTTGCCGCCGACGAGCTTTGAAGCAGCGCCGTAAAGATAATCCCAACAAAAATCAACAGCAACGGGAAATCAATCGCCTCGAAAATATTGGTGAACAGTCTTTCTACCAAAACGTTTCCAAACGCCTGCTCGCTGCTCATAACGTTCAAGCCTACGAAGATTAAACCCAAACCGCAGCAAAGACTGCCCGCGATCTTGATTTTCTCCTTTTTGAAAAATCCCATCATAACCCCTGCAAAAGCAAGCAGGTACATCGCCATGTTAAAGTAATCATTTTTCAACGCCACCAATACGCCCGTGATGGTCGTACCGATATTCGCGCCCATAATGATCGGCGTTGCCTGCACCAAGGTCATAACCCCGGCGTTTACCAAACCAATCACCATGACGGACGTCGCAGACGAGCTTTGTATGATTGCCGTTACCGCTGCGCCGATCCCAACCCCCGAAAAACGGTTGTTGCTGATGGTTCCAAGCATTTTTTTCATACCGCTGCCCGCGCTCTTTTCCAAGGCGTCGCTCATGAAGTTCATCCCTACGATGAATATCCCTACGCCTGCAAGCAACCAGATTAGGTTTTGGATCAGTTGTAGGATTTCTTCTCCCGTAAACATATCATTCTCTCCTTAAATTTTTGTTTCCTTCCTTATTATAATATATTCTGTAAAAAAAAGTCAACTGTAGGAAATAAAAATCTCACCGCTTGCAATTATTTATGTGCGATTTTCCATTTGAGCATACAATCGCTTGCTTTTTCAAACGTTTTTTGCTATGATTGCACTAATGACACTTTGAAGGAGTTTTTTATGTCCGTCCCTTCTTTCAAACGCACGAAGTTCGCGTGCTACGCCGCGTATTTTACAATGTCTTCCGTCTTTTGTTTGCCGCCGTTGCTGTTCGTAACGCTGCAAACGATGTATGATATTTCCTATACCCTGTTAGGAACGTTGGTATTGGTCAATTTCTTTACGCAGCTTGCAATCGATTTGGTTTTTACCGTCTTTTCAAAGAAATTCAATTTTCAAAAAATCGTCAAGGTAATGCCCCTTATCACTTCCTTGGGGCTGTTTATTTACGCTTTGGTGCCTACGTTTTTTCCTGACGCCGCTTACGTCGGCTTGCTGAGCGGTACCGTCATTTTCTCGGTTGCCGCAGGTCTTAGCGAGGTTATGCTCAGCCCCACCATCGCCGCAATCCCCTCGGAAAACCCGCAACGGGATATGAGCCTTTTGCATTCGCTGTACGCCTTCGGCGTGTTTACGGTTGCCATTATTACCACCGTATTTTTGAAAATTTTCCGCGCGGAAAATTGGATGTACTTGACCATATTTTTCGCTTTGCTGCCCATCATCGCCGCGGTATTGTTTATGCTTTCCCCTCTGCCTGATATGGGCGACGCTTCCGCAGCCGTCAGCGTGGAAAATACCAAACGCCGCGCTGTGGGGCTCTTTCTTTGCGTTGCCTGTATCTTTTTCGGCAGTTGCGCAGAAAACGCAATGTCCAACTGGATTTCCAGCTACTTGGAAAAATCCCTACAAATCGATAAGGCTGTCGGGGATCTTTTGGGTATGGCTGGTTTTGCAATTTTGCTTGGTTTTGCCCGTATCGGTTATGCAAAGTTCGGTAAAAAAATTATGTGGGTGCTGTTGATTGGTATGATCGGCGCAACGGCGTGTTACTTGGTGGTAGGGCTTGCCCCTGGCATCATTCCCGCCTTTATCGCTTGCGTATTAACGGGCGTCTTTACCGCGATGCTGTGGCCGGGCACCCTGATTATGATGGAGGAAAATATTCCTTCCCCCGGCGTAGCGGCATACGCCTTGATGGCAGCAGGCGGCGATTTTGGCGCGGCCATTGCGCCGCAACTGTTGGGGATCGTCGTAGACAAGGTTTCCGCCAGCGCGCTTGCCCAAGAATTGGGCTCCACCCTCAACCTTACCAGTGAACAGATTGGATTAAAAGCAGGGATGCTGGCGACCTCGATTTTCCCGATTTTGGGTATTGTCGTGGTATTGGTAATTATGCAGCATTTCAAGCCCAGAAAGCAAGCCCCTCCTATCCAACCCTTGGAAAAGTAACGAAAAACGCCCTTTGGGCGTTTTATTTTTCTTTGAAACCTTGCAATTTCACGTAAAAGATGTTATAATAAGGAAAATATATTCCTACCGAGGTAAGAAATATGAAAAATTACAACAACGTCGTTATTTTCAATCATCCCTTGATCAATCATAAAATCGCGATTTTACGCGATGAAAAAACGTCTATGAAGGAATTTCGCGAGCTTATCGAGGAAATTACCACGTTGATGACGTACGAAGCTTTAAAGGAAGGCGTCCCCACCGTTGAAAAGACGGTCACAACGCCTTTGGAAACCTGTCAACAAACGGTAGTCGCAGACAACGCCATTGCCATTGTGCCCATTCTGCGCGCAGGCTTGGGTATGGTCAATGGGATCCACGTCCTCTTCCCCAGCGCAAGGGTTGGTCATATCGGTATGTACCGCGACGAGGAAACGTTGGAGCCGAAAGAATATTACTGTAAACTCCCCGACGGTATTGAAAACAAATTGGTACTGCTGGTCGATCCTATGTTGGCAACGGGCGGCAGCGCGTGCGACGCCATTGACCTTTTGAAAAAGCGCGGCTGTAAAAATATCAAATTTATGGCAATCATCGGCGCGCCCGAAGGCATCTCCAAAGTAGCCGAAGCGCACCCCGACGTCAGCATTTACGTTTCCACGCAGGATAGACAGTTGAATGAAAACGGGTATATTTTACCCGGCTTAGGCGACGCAGGCGATCGTCTTTTTGGCACAAAATAATTTTTGGTAAAAAATCAACCCGCCCCGAATTTTCGGGGCGGGTTTTTTATCAATTTTTTCTCCACGTCGTAGGTGAGAACAATACCAACATCGGGAACAGTTCCAATCGTCCAGCCAACATATCAAAGATAAACACCAGCTTTGACCACCAGCTGTAAAACGCAAAATTTCCCACAGGTCCTACCGCGTCCAAGCCTGGCCCGATATTGTTAATCGTTGCAGCCACCGCCGTAAAGTTGGTCACAATCGCATTGTTGCTTGCCCCTAAAACGGCAGGGTCCAACGACACCACCAATAAGGATACCACGAACAAAATAATAAACGTCACCAAATAGGCAGTGGTGTTGCGCACCACTTCGTGTTCTACAATATGCCCGTCCATAGAAATTTTCTTGATCTGCTTGGGGTGTAAAACTCGTTTCATTTCGTGCTTTGCGCCCTTATATAAAACGATTACGCGCGACACCTTTATCCCGCCGCCCGTACTGCCCGCGCAGGCGCCGATGAACATAATCATCACCAAAATCGTTCTGGAAAAAGTCGGCCATAAATCAAAATTTTCCGTCACAAAACCCGTTGTGGAAATGACGGACGCCACCGAAAACGCACTGTGCCGCAAAGCTTCCGAAAAGGTGTATTCGTACGCGGCGCAAGCGGTCACGTACACGTTGATCGTTATCATCACGATCGCCGCTGTCACAATCCCTAAAAACGTGCGTACTTCCAGATTAAACGCGTCCTTGACTTTTTTACATAAGATTAGGAAATAAGAGTTGAAGTTGATGGAAAACAACAACATAAAAATCGTTACGACCCACTGAAGATAAGGCGAATATCCCGCAAAACCGTCCACCTTAATGGAAAAACCGCCCGTACCCGCCGTTGCAAACGCCGTGTTGAGCGCGTCGAACGCAGGCATTTTTCCGCACACGAGAAAAATAAATTCTAATACGGTCAATCCAAAATAAATGGCATATAAAATTTTCGCCGTAGTACGAACCTTGGGTACCAGTTTCCCTACGATAGGTCCAGGACTTTCCGCTTTCATAATGTGCATATTACGCGCGCCGCTTAACGGCAAAAACGCCATAATAAACACCAATACGCCCATCCCGCCTACCCAGTGGGTAAAGCTGCGCCACATCAAAAGGGATTTTGGCAAATCCAAATATCCGTCCGCCGTGCTGCCGCCCACAAAAATCGTTGCGCCCGTGGTTGTAAAACCAGAAACCGCCTCAAACAATGCGTCTATATAAGACGGAATTTCACGCGTGAGCCAAAACGGTAATGCGCCGAAAAGACTGAGTATTACCCAACTGCTTACTACGATGACCATACCTTCCTTGGCATATACGGAAACGTTGTCTGTTTTACCGATCAAAAACAGCACCCCAACCAAAAGGCACGCACCAATGCTGGCAAGGATCCCCCAAAGGGTATCCCATTCGCTGTATACCACCGCAGTCAGCGTAGGCACCAACATAAATACCGCCTCGAAAATCAGTAACCATCCGAGGGTTCTTTTGATGATAGAATAATTCATAACGCGCCCCTCGATTACCTCAAAATATCCGTTGCGTCTTCCAATCTTAAATGCTTGGATACGATAACGACGGTATCCCCTGCCATAATCACATCCTGCCCGCGAGGGATAATGACTTCGCCACCACGGGATATGCTGGCAATCAACACGCCCTTCTTAAATTTTAATTCACTTAAAGGTCTGCCTGCGATCGGAGATTTTTCTTTAATGATAAATTCTGCCGCTTCGACTTCGCCGGGTATCATATTGTACAACGTTTCCACGTTGCTTCCCTTGGCGTTTCTGGTCGCGCGAACAAGACGCAAGATGCTGTCCGCCGTGATATTGATCGGACAAATGACCGTTTCCAAATCCAGACGGTTCACAACGCTGTCATAATCGTCACGGTTAATTTTGGTGATCAGTTTACCGCTGTGGAATTCCTGCGCGAATAAGGATAACAAAATATTTTCTTCGTCTACGTTGGACAACGCAACGAAGGCCCCTGCCTTCTTGATCCCTTCCTCCTGCAACAACTCACGGTCAAATGGATCGCCGTGGATTACGTCCGTTTTCTGCCAACGGGTACACAGCTCCTCACACGTTTTATAATCTTTTTCGATGACCTTGAGAGAAATGTTGGAGTGTTCCAAAAGCTCGCAAAGGTAATGGGTAATGACGCCGCCGCCAACCACCAGAGCATTTTTGATGGTATTGCCGGCGTACTGAATTTTCTGGAAGAACTCGTTGGCGTGCTTCGGGGTACCGACGATGGATACCACGTCTTTTTCCTCGAAGACGAAATCCCCGCTTGCGATATGCGCCTCATCCCCTCGTTCGATGGTACAAACCAATACGTCGGGGTGATATTTCATCGCCATTTCCTTGATGGACATACCCGCCAATTTACTGCCTTGCGCCAGTTTGAATTTGACCAATTCCACCTTACCCTTGGCAAAGGGTTCGATTTTGCTTGCCGCAGGGAAACGAAGGACGCGCGCAATTTCTTCCGCCGCCGCATATTCGGGATTGATGACCATCGCAAGCCCCATCTGTTCCTTCAAATATGCCGTTTCCTTGCTATATTCAGGATTTTTCACACGCGCGATGGTTTGACACTTACCTTCCTTCTTTGCAATCACGCAGCAAAGCAAATTCAATTCATCCGAATCCGTAACCGCAATTAAAAGATCCGCAGCAGCTACGCCAGCTTCGCGTTGTACCGTATGCGTCGCGCCGTTACCAACCACCCCCATAACGTCACAACGATTGGTGATTGTTTCCACCTTCGACGCCTGCGTATCTACTACGGTAACGGTATTTCCGTCAGCGCACAATTTTTCTGCAAGGCTGTTCCCCACCCTACTGCAGCCAATGATAACAATCTTCATATCCCAACCTCCAAATCACGGATTTCTATGTTTTTTCTTGATCGACGTGCGGTGTTCTTCCCCCGAAAATAAGCGTCTTACGTTTTTATAATGCGCCCCCCACGTCAGGATATCCAAAATCAAAATAAATAAAAACAAGCATACCAGGTACGCGTTTAAGGTGAAAAACGTCACGTTTACGTAGCGGTTGAAAAAGATCACCAACTGTATAATGCTACATCCCGATACACCCAATAGAGATCCAAGCGACCCCCAATGCGTCACACGGATAAACGTGATAATAATCGCCGCAACCCCAAAGCCGCCAAGGATCCACCAAGCGTTTTCCAACGCCAAACCGCACCAGAAAATGCCTAACGTCGACGCGATCCCCTTACCACCTTTATAATGTCTGGACAACGGAAAAATATGCCCAAAGACCACAAACACGGCGGTAAAATATCGTATAAAATCCGTGACCATAACCGTCGTATTTTCAAAGCGGTACTTACGGTAGATAAAAAAGCAAATCAGCATCGGCACCACACCCTTTAAAGCATCTCCCAAAAAGGTTGCGATCCCTGCCGCCAAACCCAACTCTCGTGTTACGTTCATCGTACCAGGGTTTCCGCTGCCCATTTTCGTAATATCCTTGTGCATAATGCGGGAAATGATCCAAGCAAAATTGATACTGCCGATCAAATAACACAATGCCGCAATCAATACGAATTGCCACCAATTCTCTTTCAATGAAAATTCTGTCATATCTTACCCTGCTTTACCGTCAATCTTCTTCTTTCTTTTCACGTACGGTAACCTTAATCGGCGTACCCGTAAAATCATACGCGCGGCGAATGGTGTTTTCCAAATATCTTTGGTAGGAGAAATGCAGCAAGCCTTCGTCATTGACGTGCAACACGAAAACAGGCGGACACACCGCCACCTGCGACGAGAAGAACACACGCATACGGCGCCCTTGATAGGAAGGCGGTTCTTGCAAACGCACCGCGTCCCCGATTAAATCGTTCAATTCCCCCGTAGGCACACGGAAATTCGCGTGGGCGTAAACCTCTTCCGCCGCCGCCAAAATCTTTTCCACGCGCTGCCCCGTCTTTGCGGAAATATAAATCGACTTGAAGTAATCCATAAACTTCAAATCCTCTTTTAACTGTTCCTCAAAGCGGTTGACGGTGTGGGTGTCCTTTTCAATCAAGTCCCACTTGTTCATAACGATGACGGAAGGTTTCCCCTGCTCGTGTACGTACCCGATAATCTTGACGTCCTGCTCGGTCAAGCCCTCTGCGCTGTCTACCACCAAAAGGCAGACGTCGCTTCGTCTTACGGCGTCAAAGGCACGCATATTGCTGTAATATTCCACGTCGTCGTCCACGTTCTTTTTCTTTCTGATCCCCGCCGTATCAATGATGGTATACGCCTTTTCACCGCGGAAAAACAAGGTATCAATCGCGTCGCGCGTCGTACCTGCCATCGGGGTAACGATGCTGCGTTCGTGTCCCAAAATTTTGTTGACCAAGCTCGATTTGCCCGCATTGGGTTTCCCGACCACGGCAATTTTAAGCGAAGGCACTTTTTCTTCCGTTTCATCGGGGAAATACACCATCGCCTCGTCCAAGACGTCGCCGATCCCTTGCGAATGTTCCGCTGAGATTGCAAACGGCTCCCCAAGCCCTAACGAGTAAAATTCGAAGATCTTATCGGGCGAATAATTGTCGATTTTATTCACGACCAAAATGACGGGCTTTTTACTGCGCCGCAAAATATCCGCCACGTCGTAATCGGACGGATGCAAACCTTCCTTTCCGTCTGTGAAAAACAAAATAACGTCCGCCGTTTCAATCGCTACGTCCGCTTGTTATGCAATTTCCTTCCACATAACGTCTTCCGATTTTAACTCGATACCGCCCGTATCGACCATCGTAAAATTTTTACCGCGCCATACCGCGTCCGTGTAAAGGCGGTCGCGCGTTACGCCCGGCCTATCTTCCGTGATAGAAATTTTTCTACCCGCTACTCTATTGAAAAACGTACTTTTCCCTACGTTCGGTCTGCCGACCAACGCCACCAAGGGATTTGCCATATCCTACCTCCCAAATTCTATCTTCATCAACGCGCGGTGGTTAAAATTCTTACCAAGCCGTATCCGCCCTCACGGTTGATGCGAACGTTGTCAAATTTTAATTGTTTCTTCAATGCCTTCAACGTCATTCCGCATAAAAAGACGTCTTCAAATTCTCTCAGCGTATTCCCCGGCAGAACGATTTCGTCAAACGTTCCACCCGTTTTGCGGTAATTTTCCACCGCCGCCAAAATGTCCTTTCCCGTCAAAAGGCCGGTACAGGTAACCGTTGAACCGAAAAAATCGTTGACAACGGGCAAGACGTCCGCCTCTAAATTGCCAATCGCTTGGCAGGCTTTTTTCAAGGTTTCACGGTTGATATTTTCCGCGCTGACGCCGCTGATCAGCAAGCTCTTTTTCGGCTTTGCCAACGTAAACCCATCGGGCAAATCACAAAGCGCGGCGTGCGCTTCCGACAAAAATTTCGCCGTCATACCGATTCCGTTTTCGATCTGTTCAAATTCCCCGTAAAATTGTGCAGGCTTGAACGAACGTCCTGCCTTTACAAAATATTCGTCCGCAGGCAAAAGGAAATCCACGCCAAATTCTGTATTGAGCGCATCCACCAAATCCAACAGCCTTTCACTGTACGCCCGATCCACGTCCGCGATTGGGTATAAGCCCTCGCGATATTTCGTAATCCCCGTCGGCACGCAGGCAAGCGAACGCACCGTAGGATAATAGGAAAAGAGCTTCCGCGCGGTATACGCCAATTCTTCCCCGTCGTTTTCCCCTGGTACAAGCACCGCTTGACAGTGCATTTCGATACAGCCCTTCGCCAAACGGTCGATCTGTTCCACGATTTTACCCGCAAAACGGTTGCGCAACAGCTTTACGCGCAGGTCGGGGTTCATCGTATGTACGGACACGTACAAGGGAGAAAGCTGCAATCGAATAATCCTTTCTAATCCCTCGTCAGAAAGATTGGTCAGGGTAACGAAGTTACCGCAAGAAAAACTCATCCCATAATCGTCGTCTTTGACGTATAAGCTATCCCGCATCCCTTTGGGCATCTGATCCACGAAACAAAACACGCAACGGTTGTGGCAAGTGCGAATCTCTGTGTTTTTGGCAAATTCCAAACCCAAATCTTCCCCTTCGTCCTTTTCCACCTCGATAACGTTTTCCCCTTTGCCACGCTTGTCTCGTACGGTCAAGGTAAAGCTCGACTGCTCGCAGTAGTAAAGATAATCCAGCTCGTCCTCGCAAGCAAAACCGTCGAAGGCGATGATTTCGTCTCCGACCTCTAACCCAAGCGTCTTGGCAAGGGAACCGCGTTTTACTTTCGTGATTTTCAACATAGTCTATCCTTTACAGCGCAATCTTTTCCACGCCGTACTGCTTACAAAGTTTGTCCAAAATTTCTTGAAATGCAGGTGGCAGGGGCGCGTTGAAGGTCATTCTTTCCCCCGTCGTTGGATGCGTAAGCTGTAATTGCCACGCGTGCAACAGCTGCCCGTCTGCCTTGATTTTTTGCTTTTTATATCCGTATACGGGATCCCCCGCAACAGGATGGCCAAGATGCTTGGCGTGCACGCGGATTTGATGCGTTCTGCCCGTTTGCAACTCAAATTTACACAAGGTAAAATCGTTACCAAAATGCGCCACCGTTTCAAAATCGGTGATGGCGATCTTTCCCTTTCCGTCGGGCAGTACCGCCATCTTCAATCGATCGGTGGGATGTCTGCCGATATCGGTTACTACCCGACCGCTTTCCTCTTTCAAATTGCCTTCCAATAGGGCATAGTAAGTGCGGTGGCAAGTCTTTTCCGCAATCTGTCCCGCCAAGGACACGTGCGCCTTGTCGTTTTTTGCCACCACCAACAAGCCCGTGGTATCCTTATCTATGCGGTGCACAATCCCCGGGCGCAGCACGCCGCCGATACCGCTGAGCGAATCCAGCGCATACAACAACGCGTTTACAAGCGTACCGCTTTCGTTGCCGTTGCCTACGTGCACGGTCATACCCTGCGGCTTGTTTATAACGGCAAAATCACCGTCCTCATACACAATATCGATGGGGATATTTTCAGGCTGCACGGCATATTCCACCGCGTCGGGAACAGCCATTGTAACGCTGTCTCCCGCCTTAATTTCCGCCCCCGCTTTTTTCACGACGGCGCCGTTGACGCATACCTGCCCCTCTTCAATCAGCTTTTTTAATCGCGAGCGCGTGAAATCTTCCGTCTGGTCGCTTAAAAAAACGTCCAGCCGTTTGCAATTTTCTTCCGCCACGAACAATCGCTGATCCATGCTTTATTCTTCCTTCTTTCCTGCTTTGCGTTCCTCTGCTTTTTTCAAAGCGTACGCCTGCGCCTTTTCACTCTTTTTCTGTTGCTTTTGCGCTTCTAATTCTTCATATTCTTTCGAGAGTGCTTTATACTTCTTTGTCAAAGGGAAGATTGCGCCTGCGTCGAAAAACAGAATGGCAACGATCAACGCAATCGCGCCGCCGACAATAAAGAAATCGGCAAAATTACACACCCCGAAATCGAAGGTGAAAATTTTCAAACGCACCATATCGCGCACGCCGTCCCAAGTCGAAGGGTCGTTGACCGAAAACGGTTCCCACACCTGATAATACACACGGTCGATAAGGTTTCCGATACCGCCCGCAACGATAAAGACTAGCGCTACGCGCACCCATTTACGGCGGGGATCCAGCTTCAGATAATAGATCGCAAACACAACAAACAACACACCCGTGGCTGCGACCAATGCAATTTTTGCAGGGATCGGCGCATCCGAACCCATACTAAATGAAATCCCTCTGTTGTAGGCAAGACCCCATTCTAAATATCCAGGGATAATTTTAAAAAACGGATCCCCTACGTCATAATGTGCGTCCGCTATGATCTTCGTAACCATGTCGATCAACAACAAAATCACCAGCAGCAACGCACCGCCAAGCCACGTATTTTTTTTCTTTTCTACTGCACCCATCAATGTTTCTTTTCCTTTTTATTTTTCTGGCGAATGTTATCGATCATCCCGCTCTTTAACGCGTGCAACTTGGTCGACAAGTCCACCTTGTAAAATTGCGGCAAATCCAAGCGCAAATATTCTTCCCAAAATTTCGAGAGCTGAGACTTGGAAAAAGCCTGCACCTCTTGAAGGGGAGGGAATTCGTACACCAACTTACCATCCTTGACGATGGTATGCTGTAACGGCTCCGCGTAAAAGTTTTCCACTTCGTGCTGCTTCCACGTTTCTACGGGGTGGAAGATGGTCAAAGGCTTGGTATCGTCAATTTCTTCGTCGTGCAAAGTGATCAAATCGGCGATCGCCATATTGTTTTCACGGTCGTACAAGCGATACAGCTTCTTAAATCCAGGGTTGGTAATTTTGATATGGTTATCCGACAGTTTAATTTTCGGGGTAGCCACACCATTTTTATCAATGACCGAGGAGAGCTTATATACCCCGCCAAGGGAGGGCAAATCCTCGGAAGTAATCAACTTGGTGCCGATCCCCCAACTGTCGATTTTTGCCCCTTGATGCAAGAGGGAGGTTATCAACCGCTCGTCCAAATCCCCCGATACGCAAATGATTGCCTCAGGGAACCCTGCATCGTCCAACATTTTACGCGCTTTTTTAGACAGGTAGGCAAGGTCGCCGCTGTCCAAACGGATCCCTTTGGGTTTATGCCCCGCCGCCTTCAATTCTTCAAAAACCTTAATGGCGTTGGGTACGCCGCTGCGCAAGGTATCGTACGTGTCCACCAACAGCATACAGCTGTCAGGGTACGCGTTCGCATACGCGCGGAAAGCGTCGTATTCCGTAGGATAATCCATCACGAAACTGTGCGCCATCGTCCCTGCAACGGGTACGTTGAACATTTGCCCTGCAATCACGTTAGAGGTAGATGCGCAACCGCCGATAATCGCCGCGCGCGCGCCGTAAATCCCTGCGTCGGGACCTTGCGCCCTACGCAAACCAAACTCCATCACCACGCCTTTCCCTGCCGTTGCACGGCAAATTTTTGACGATTTGGTCGCAATCAACGTTTGATGATTGATGATGTTCAAAAGCGCGGTTTCCGCAAATTGCGCTTGGATCAAAGGCGCTTTCACGGTCAAAATGGGTTCGCTGGGAAAAACGGGTTCCCCCTCTTTCACCGCGTACACGTCCCCCGTGAATCGCATATTTTTTAAGTATTCGAGGAAACCCTCGTCGAAAAGATTTAACGAACGAAGGTATGCAATATCCTCGTCGTCAAAATGCCAATTCAACAGATAATCCATTGCCTGCTCTAACCCTGCGGCAATCGAATAGCTGATCAATTCTCTCCGTCTAAAAAACAAATCGAATGTAACTGTTTCTTCGTGTTTTCCGTTTTTATAGAAACCGTAGCCCATCGTCAATTGATAAAGGTCGGTCAAAAGGGTCAAATTTCTCATTGTTCGTCCTCCATATTTTCCTTGCTTTTAGAGATATTTTCCGTTTCTTCGCCTTCCTGTTTGTTAGAATTTTCTTTTTTTTCTTTCCCTTTCACCGCAAAGTTTTCGGGATAAATCGTACACATCACGTTGACTTTGTTAAAATATGCCACTTCGTCCTTGGTATCGCCGATAAATTTCGTGATGCCGTAAGGATCGCCGTTTGCCGAACCGAGCAGTTTCCCTTCCTTTTTCAGGTTGGTCATTAACACGTACGTCAACATTGCAACGCCGAACACAAACAACAAAATCGAGAAGACGAACGACCAAGGGATCGAGCCTTCGCTGAGGATAAATTCTTGATAGCGCAAGGGCTCCATAATCGAACGGGTCAAGCCGTATACGATAAAGTAGCACGCCGTATTGATTCCGTTGGGTTTTTTCGGATTTACCCACGCGTGAATAAACATCAGTATCGCCGCCGTCAGGGTAACCATACTTTCATAAAAGAAGAACGCGTAATACCAACCGTCGGGCGCCACGTAAGAATCGGTAATATATACCGCAATCGGGAAAAAACGCAACGCTTCGTTGGTAACCAATCTACCGAAAACTTCTTGATTGACAAAGTTCCCCCAGCGCCCAATCGACTGCGCCAGCAACAAGCCGACTACGATACAATCGCCCGCGCGGAAGAAATTTACCTTCTTAAAATAGCAAACGCCGATTACGCTAAGCAAGCCGCCAATGATACCGCCCGTGATCGCCAGCCCGCCGTCTTGAATGCGCCACCAATCTTTAAACGGAATCCCATCCGTAATACAGTAAAACACGCGGGTGGTCACAATGGCAATCGGTAAGCAGATTACAAAAAAGGTTAAAAATAAATCGGCCGACATATTTCTGCGCTGAAACAACAGCGAAATCACGAAAAACGCCGCCAACATACCACACACGATAATCACCGCGTACCAATGGATTTTTAATCCAAAGACGGTGAAATATTTTGCCATAAGTTGAGAGAGTGCCATATTTTTTCTCCTAAGCGAAATTTTGATTGTTCGCACTTTATTATTATAGCATAATAATAAAAAGCCGTCAAGGCTTAGCCGACGACTTTTTTTATTTTTTATCTAAATATCACTTTTCGCTGATTTTTATCCTGAGCGGTTTCACCTTTGCCAAGGCAGGCAAAGCAAAAAACAGCAAGCCATAATTGATTAGGCTGTTAAATATCTGCACAGGCGAAAGCATCCGCATGGTGAAAAATAACCACCAAGAATCAAACGTTGTCTTGCCCCACAACAAATACATCGCGGTGGTATTGATCGCCACGGTACAAATCAAAAAGGTCGTAAAGCAAATCAAGCACAATTTCACCGCCCAACCGTACTTACCTTTCCAAGCAACGCCGTTAAAAATCAATCCGCCAATCAACGCCATCGTCGCGGTCGCCAATCCAATCCACGGTGTCCAACCGTTTGCCCCCGTATTGGCAATCATATACCCCAAGGTATCCCCGATAAAACACGTGGTAAACCCATACAGCGGACCAATCAATATCCCTGTCAACACCGAGGAAAAGATCGTTAGGGAAAGTGCCGTAAAGCCTAAAGGAATGGAAAAGGCGTTTACCGCTACGTTCAGTGCCGCCAACACCCCAATGTAGGCAACAACGTAACTCTTTCGCTTTCCATACGCCGCGCCTGCAAACCACAGCCGTTTTGCATCTTTTGTTTTTGACATAATAAAAACCTCCCGTTCGAGAGGTCCGCAACTGCACCGTTTTTTGGTAAATTATGATTTCAACGCATACCTGGGTGCTTCATTTTGTAGCGGACGCGCCTTGGCACCGCAGAGAAAACCCTTTCGTCCATCGACAACGTCCCGTTCGATGGCACTTTACGCACCAAAGCTACTCTTACTTTCTAAAAAATATTATAACCGTTTGTCGATAAAAAGGCAAGCGTTTGCGCATGCTTTTGCATATTTTTCCAAGCCTAACGCAAAATAAAAATATGGCACTTATTTTTATCCGCACTTCGATCATTTTCGTAACTTTGTTCATTGTAATGCGTTTGATGGGCAAACGACAAATCGGAGAGATGCAGCCCTACGAGCTGGTCATTACCCTCATCATATCCGAGCTTGCCTGCATCCCAATGGGTGATCCATCCATACCCCTTTTATACGGGATCATTGCCATACTCACCGTTTACCTTTTACACCAAATCGTTTGTATCATCGATTTAAAGCTTCAAGGCGCGAAAAGCGTACTGAGCGGAGAACCGAGCGTAGTCTTGAATAAAAACGGCATCGACGATACGCAGTTGAAGAAAAACAATTTAGACGTATCCGACCTAATCGAAAGCCTGCGCGTTGAAGGTTATTTTTCCTTGGACGCAGTCGATTATGCGTTGTACGAATCGGAGGGAACCTTTTCCGCTCTGCCTAAAAAAAATTACGAGGCGTTGCAATCCTCCCTACCTGTTATCGTTGTGGATGAGGGGAAATTTGTCAAGCATAACGTCGAATTGACCATGAAAACGCCTGCCTATTATTTAGACGTTTTAAGGGGGCATGGCTGCGACGAATTAAAAAACGTCCTTGTTTTGACGGTGGACGGAAATGGAAAATCGTATCTACAAGAACGAGGCAAAAAATATAAAACCTTTCAGTTGGATTGGTCGGAAAAATTATGGTAAAGGAGGCGAAAAAATGATCCGCACAATCATCAGCGCAATCATCACGCTTGCGCTTATCATCGGGATATCCCTCTACGAAATCAATTACGTACAAGCGACGTTCGACTTATTTCATACAGAACTGCGCGCACTCAAACAAAAAACAGAGCTTGGCAAAGCCACCTATACGGATGGACTTGCCGTGCGCTCGTATTGGGACACCAAAAAACAAGTTTTACACGTTTGGGTCCCCCACAACGCCTTGGCGGAGATCGATTATCAATTGGACGAAGCCATCGGCTTCTTATACGTGGAAGACTACGCAGCCGCTATGCCCAAAATCGAGGTTATCTTAGGGTTGTCTGAAAACGTACCGCTTGGATATACCTTAAGGTGGGGCAATATTTTTTAAGCCACTGGTTTATTGCAATAAAAAAGGCACTCATTGCGTACATGGGTGCCTCTTTTTTATTTTATGCTATATTACGCCAAACCGTAAGCGATGACGATACGGACGTTTGCGTCGAAAATATTATGCAAAAATTTCTTAACCGCCTCGTTGGTTGCCGCGTCCATTTCTTCCTTTTCATTGCTGCGAATCATCGTAACCATCGCGTTGAAATTTTTGTAAATAATTTGCGCGTCCTCATCAATCGCCGTATAGGCGTCTTCCGTGCCGTCGTGCTGAATCGAATACATTTCTTCAATGGTGTCGTTCATTGCATACAGCAATTCCATATTGCCCGAACGGATCATCTCTACCGTCTCGTGGTTCAAATCTGCAAGCAATCGAATAAAACGTTGCAGCTTTTCGTTTCCTTCCAATTCAGTAGCCATTACAAAATCACCCCGTTACCCTTCAATAACTCACGCGCGGAATCCACGCTGTCAACGCCCGTTTTATTTTTGATGGGCGCAAATTCTTTTTCACGTACAACCTCAAAAGGCAACACGCTACCCATAGGCTTGATCAAATCGACCGCAAGGGTTTCAAACTTTTTACCGTTTTCCTTTTCGGGTTTTCTCGTTACACCGTCTTCGCAAAGGCATTCGATCTTTTTCTGTACAATATGCACGGGGATTTTCTTATCCACGATTTCTTCCAAGCGAGACAAACGGAACAAATAATTCATAATCACGCCGTAGCAATATACGAGATTGCCATTTTCGTCGCGCATATTTGCCATTTCATCCGTCAATTCGTAATACTCGATGATGTCAGGCTGGTTGCCGTCCTTGCAAAGCACCCCTACCTTTTCATAAGGCTCGGTCTTACAAATCGCTTTCGCACCGCAGTTCACCCCGCTCACGATGGTCGCGCCGACAAATACGGGATCAGCGATACGCTGCAACACGTTGTCCACCGCGTAAATATTCAACCATTCCACCCCACGCTTATGCAGGTCCTCGCAAAGTCCCGCGCGCTGTAACGAACTGAACCAACCGCCGTTGCCGTTGGGTGACAACGCAGGCGTATCCTTGCGTTCCAAAATAATTTTACCGTCAAAATCCACCGCAGGCGCCATATCCTGCTTGAAGAATTTCACCTCCGATTCCGGATAACCGAAATAGCCGTGTTCCTTCCAAAAAGACGTGGTTTGTTCGTGGTTTTTATCGCTGGTCATAATGTACAAAGGTACGGTTACGCCGCATTTTTCCGTTACTTCCATCAGATTTCTCATCTGCTGTTCAAAAATATACAAGGGCTTGGTGATACCGATGTCGTACGCACCCTTAGGTCCGTCTACGCCAAGACGGGTCCCCATACCGCCTGCAAGCAACACAGCAGCCACTTTGCCCGCTTTGATCGCCTCGATACCGGCAGCCTCAAATTCGGGCAATCTTTTTTCGATATCCGCGCGGCGGAAACCGTCAATCGGTTGCAGGTCGCGATCCGCGCCGCTCATATCCACGGGGTTTGCCAACGCATCTTCAAAGCTCCAATCAATGTTTGCAATGCCGTCCAACAGCGTTTTTTTACCCGCTTCATCCAATTCGTCGTAATATTTCAAGAGTTGTAATTGTTTTTTTTCAGTCAATAATGCTTTCGCCTGTTCGTAGGTCATACACAATCTCTCCTTTTTTATATCTCATATATTGTAGCAAATCCATAAGAGAATTGCAATACTTTTCCCTAAGAATTTTTGTAAAATTCTTTCTGTTTTATTTGATATTCTTTCCTTTACAAACACGTATAAATATGCTATACTGCATATATGCGCATATCTACATTATTTCAAAAACGCAAATCAAATCCTAAGAAGACGAACAAAGAAGAGATGCTTTTCCCTATCTTTTGTAAAGTGTACGCCGTTAAATCCCCCGATCATCAGGGCGCCATCGTACAAAGCCGCGTCGGCGATAAGCTACTCGTCGTGTCCACACCCTCTGAGGATCATCCCTATTGCGTGTCTGTATACAGCATCACCTTAAACCGCGTGTTGGGCTTTATCGAAGAAGCCTTGGCGGAAAAATTAACCGCCACTTTCGGCGAAAATTTTTGCCGCGACGGTGAAGTGGAACAAATCACAGGCGGCCCGCCGTATCGATATTACGGTTGCAATATCCGTGTAATGGATACGCAATATTTCATCGAAGATATGCATCAACCCTCGCCTTAACAAAGCAAAAACCGTTGTCAACGACAACGGTTTCTTTATAACTTTTTAAAAAATTTCGCAAGCGGAAAAAACAGCACGCCAACGCTGACGGCGGCGCAAATCACCTGCGGGATCATAAAGGAAAACGACGCCCAAAAATACATCGCAAGCGGTTTTCCCTAAGCCCCATAAAAAGAGGAGTGATTACGTTATCCAGCATTGAAAATCCTACTGTACAAACGCAAGCAATGATCGTTAAAATAGGGACTACCTTCACCTTTAACGTCAAATACTGTCCCAAAAATCCAAATAAAAGGGTGAATAAATTGTAATAGAGGAGATATAGAATCAATACCGCAGGAGAAAACCCAAATACAAGCTGACGCAGAAGGGAAAATACAGTCGCGGCGATCATCCCCCGCCGACAGCCAAATGCAAAGGAAAAGGCAGCAAACAACACGGTTACAAGCTCCACGCCAGGGATAGCGGCTAAGCAAAACTGCGCTGCAATCGTTAAAGCAACAAACACGGCAATATACGCGCAATCCTTACCGATTGCGCGCGTCTTTTTTGCTGTCACATTTTGCTGCTTTTTGTCGTTCATCAAATACCTGCCCTGCTCGTCTACTAAAATGCAACGTATGCCCAGACGTAAACCTCGCCCTTTTTTACGGGCATATCGCTTGCGCCGAAGCTTGCACTGCCCAAAGTGTTTCCGTTATATTCGTAGCCGCCCCACGCCGTAGAAGAAAGCTCTGTATCCGAAGTATACAGCATCCAACACGCACTCCAATCCGCGGCATTCTCTTGTCCGTTGATCGCGATAATCATTCCCTGCATATCTTTCGTAAACGTCAGCAATCCGTCCGCCTGTAAATCTTGCATAACACTCAACAGCTTGACGTCCGTATCTTCCAACACACGGATCGCCAACATCTCCGCTGTCTTTTTCTCTATACCAGCAATTTTTATCTCTTCCGTATGACTGACGGAAACGCTTTCTTGCGTATTAAGAAAAGGCAACGTACAAGCAGAACAAGCCACAAGAGAAACCATCGCAATCAATGCTGATAAAATCTTCTTAAACATAACACCCTCCTAAATGTCAAAATGAAAAGCCCGAACTCCGTCAAAGAGTTCGGGTAAAAGATAAAGCAAAACCGCCGTTTTACAAAACGACCGCCTTTACGTCCTTTCCGCCTCTCCGCAGAAACTCGGTGTCTAAAACGCACGGCAGGTCTCCCGACTTACAACGCCTTGTATACGTTTCAACGCATACCTGCCCCTATCCTTCCCACAAAATGCAGTGAAAAGAGGCAAGACGTTCGTACGGTTGCGGAGGCAGTGGGGCAACCCGCTTTGGGGCGGTTTCCCTCTTCCCTATTAAACCCCTTCCTACAAAAGGGTACCGTCTGTTCGTATTCTTTTTTATTCGCTATACAATTCGCTATGCAGCTGCGCGCGTGTTTTGGTGGATATCCAACAGCAGGAAACCGATCCTGGACCAACGTGCGCGCCAATAACGGGTCCCATAATGGTAACCGAGGGCTTTACACCCGTCTTTTTCTCAATCAAATCCGCCAATTCCGCTGCGCCGCTGAAATTGTTGGTGTGTACTACTGTAAGAGCCTTCAACTCGTCCATGGGTGCCTTTGCCAAATGTTCCAATACGCGCGCAAAGGCTTTTTTCATCCCTTTATTTTTTTCCGTAACGTTCAGTTTACCCTGCTCGTCAAACACGATCAACGGTTTGATATGTAATACAGTCCCCACCACCGCGGACGTTGCGGAAACCCGACCGCCCTTCTTTAAGTAAAACAAGTCGTTGGGGATGATACAATGCTGTACGCGGTTGCGAACCTCCAATAAGTATTCATAGGTCTGTTCCGCCGTCCAACCTTTATCGCGGCAATCCGCCGCCAAACGCACCAACATGCCTTGCCCGACCGTTGCAGATAAAGGGTCCAACGCATAAACGCGGAAATCGGGGTACAGCTTTTTGATATCCTCCGCAGCTTGGCGGGTAATTTCAATCGTGTTGGCAAGCCCCGACGAGATCATAAAGTGGATCACTTCTTTGACCCCCGCCTCTGCCATTTTGGTAAAATGCGCCATATGCGCATCATAATTCAGCTTCGCCGTACGAGGAAATTCCCCTGCGGAAACCCGTTCGTAAAAACGTACGTACTCCTCTTGCGTTGCAAAATCGTCTATATTTTCTTCCAACGTCCCATCTTTTTCCATTGTAAAGGTAAGCGGAACGAACCAAATCTGTTTTTCCTCTCTCTCCCCTCGCTGAATATCGCAGGTAGAGTCGCTGGAAACGTCAAACATTTTCATCTTTTTCTACGCTCCTTCCATTTCATATTGTAGCATTTCTTTTCATCATTGTCAAACACTTTACTGCAAAAAAACTTTTTCATAAATCCATATTTTTTATCTTTATAATAAAAAATACAACTTTTTTTCTCAAAAGACTTGAAAAACATATAGAAAAAATGTATAATAAATGCGTATACGATTATATGCGTATTATAGATAGTATGTATAAAGGAGCAAAATCATGACAACGGTGGATTATCTTGAACTGAGACACGGCGCAAACGTACGCGGAATAGCCACGGCATTGACGGAAGACCAATCAATCGATTTGACGGAAGAGGTCGCCTCTAATATTGCAAAAGCCTTTTGCGTATGGCTGGTATCCCGCACGGGTAAAATTAAAGTCAGTGTGGCCATTGGGTACGATGCCCGCTTATCCTCCCCTATCCTTTGCGAAGCGGCGGCGTCCGCCATTTTGTCCATCGGCCACGACGTCATCGTCACAGATTTATCCACCGCGCCTTCCATGTCGGTATTACTGCAAGACGACGCTTGGAAGACGCAATATCCTTGTGACGGCGCCATAATGATTACGGGCGGCAATCTCCCCGCCGAATACAACGGCTTTAAATTCTTCTTCGGCGACGGCAGCTTGACCGCCGAGGCAGTCGAATCTATGCTCGCTTTCGCGGATACCTACCATTACACGGAACCGCCTACAAGCGGACAACGCATAGAAACGTCCTATATGGACGCTTATGCAGAACGTTTCGTCGCTATGATACGCAACGCAACCCAGGAAGAGCTTCCTTTATTGAATAAAAAAATCGTCGTAGACGCTGGCAACGGCGTCGGCGGATTTTTCGTGGATAAAGTGCTGATTCCGCTCGGCGCAGACACTGTTGGATCGCAATACTTAGAACCTGACGGGACCTTCCCTCACTACGTACCCGACCCTGAAAACGGTGAACTCATCCTTTCCCTTTCTAAAGCAGTTCTTGATGCGCAGGCAGATCTCGGTATCTTGTTTAGTGCAGACGGCGAACGCATCGGTCTGGTTGACCAGGACGGAAGCGTAATCAACCGCAACCGCTTCGTTGCCTTGATGTCGGCAATCGTATTGGCGGAAAAGCCCGGCACCATCGTTACCGATTCAATCACGTCGGACGGCGTAACGAAATTCATCAACTCCCGCGGCGGAAAGCATCATCGCTTTATGCGCGGTTACCAAAAGGTAATCGACGAAGCGCGCCGTTTAAACGGCTGGGGCGAATACGCGCCTCTTGCCATTGAAACCAGCGGACTCGCGGCAATGTTGGAAAACGATTTCCACAACGACAGTACCTATCTTCTCGCTCGATTGTTGATTGCTTACGTTGCTGCGGCAAAAAATAAGCAAACTTTATCCGATTTAATCGCGGATTTAGAACAGCCCGCGCAAACCTTAGAAGCGCGCATTCTTATCCCCGACGAAACAAGCGCAGCTCTGAATGCTATCCGCGCTATTTGCGAATACGAAGCGTACGCTTTGCGTACCCCTTACACGACGCCTGCGGAGAATAACCACGAAGGCTGTCGGGTAAATTATGATGAAAAACACGGCAACGGCTGGGCTATGCTCCGTACAAGTTCGCATAAAGACGGCGTCCTCGTATTGATTGAAAGCGCAAGCGAACACGGCGCGATCAAAATGGCGAAAGACCTCTATTATTTCCTGCGGACTTTCCCCTATTTGGACGTAACCCCGTTAAAAGAATGCATCGATCAAGAAAGACAACGTTTGATCAATAACATCAAAGCAGATTTTTACAGCAGTGCGGCATACCTTTCCTTTATCTTTGGTCCAAAAACCATTATTCAGTCGGAAGATCTTGCCGTTTCTACGGAAGATTTAAACAAATCCATCCCCGACACGGACGTCGTAGCGGAGCCCGTCAGCCCGTCTGCAGAAGCCGTTGCGGACGCCGCTGAGCCCCCCTCAACCGAACAAAATGTATAAATACAAGGAGAATATGTATATGGACGTACAGAAAAACACCATCAACGCTGTGAGAATTTTATCCGCAGAAGCCGTCAACAAAGCCAAATCGGGTCACCCCGGTTTCCCTATGGGTACCGCGCCGATTGGGTACACGCTGTTTCAATACTTTTTAAAAGCTAATCCCGCAAATCTGAAATGGGAAAACCGCGACAGATTTATTTTATCTGCCGGCCACGGTTCTATGTTGGATTATTCTTTATTCCATCTCTATGGATGGGGTATTACGATGGACGATTTGAAGCAGTTGCGCCAATTCGGTTCCCTCACCCCTGCACACCCTGAATACGGCCACACGGAAGGCGTAGAAACAACCACTGGCCCTTTGGGGCAAGGCGTTGCAAACGGCGTTGGTATGGCGCTTGCGGAAGCGCATCTTGCCGCCACCTATAACCGCCCTGGATATAAGGTAGTAGATCATTACACCTACGTACTCTGCGGCGACGGCTGCTTGGAAGAAGGGATTTCTTACGAAGCTTGCTCGTTTGCAGGTACCCACGGTTTGGGGAAATTAATTCTCCTGTACGACGACAACGATATCACGATCGAAGGCAATACGGATATCACCTTCAAGGAAAACGTAGGCGCACGTTTCGCGGCGCAAAATTGGCAGGTATTGCACGTGGATCTCACGGGCGACGCGAACTGCGACGTGGTGGCGCTCTCCAACGCTTTGGAAGCGGCAAAAGCACGCACCGACAAACCCTCGATCATCATTTGTAAAACGAACATCGGCTTCGGTTCACCTTGGCAGGATACGGCAAAATGCCACGGCACCCCCCTCGGCGAAGAAAATCTGCAAATGATGAAAGAAAAATTGGGTTGGGAATATCCTCCTTTCGAATGTCCCGAAGAAATATACGAGCATTGCAGTATTGCGGCTCGCGCAGGCGCGCAAGCGGAAATGCAGTGGAAGAAAATGATGCTCGAATATGAGGCAACCTATCCCGAATTGGCAGCAGAATATAAGAAAGTAATGGCAGGAGAAATGCTTAATTGGGATGATATAGATGGTTTGTACGAATTTGCAAAACCGATGGCAACCCGTCAAACCTCCGCGCAAGTATTAAACAAGATTGCGGCGCACGTTCCTCAATTGATGGGCGGCTCCGCTGACCTTGCTCCCTCCAATCTTTCCAATATGAAAGACACGGATACAATTACCTACGGGGATTTCTCCGCAGATAATTTCGCGGGAAGAAACGTCCATTTCGGGATCCGTGAACACGCTATGGCGGCAATGGCAAACGGTATGCAGCTGCACGGCGGTATCCATGCATATTGCTCGACCTTCTTCGTATTCTCCGACTACTGTAAGCCCGCAATGCGTTTGGCTGCAATGATGAATTTGCCCGTCACGTATATCTTAACCCACGATTCGATCGGGGTTGGCGAAGACGGTCCCACTCATCAGCCGATTGAACAGTTAATTTCCCTTCGTTCCATCCCTGGTATGAAGGTATTCCGCCCCGCAGACGGTAAAGAAACGGCGGCAGCTTGGGTATCCTCCTTGCGCGGCAACCAACCTACGGCAATCGTTCTTTCACGCCAATCCTTACCTCAATATGAAGGCAGCGGAAGATCCGCGCTGAAAGGCGGCTACGTCCTTGAAGATTGCGAGGGGGACGCAGACGTATTGTTGATTGCTTCGGGTTCAGAGGTGGAAATTTGCGTAAAAGCAAAAGCAGCCTTGGCAGACAAGGGCGTTCAAGCGCGCGTAGTTTCTATGCCCTGCTTAGAGGTATTCGACGCACAAAATCAAGCGTATAAAGACAACATCCTGCCCAAGAACGTCAAAGCAAGGGTTTGTGTAGAAGCAGGTACGCCGCACAGTTGGTACAAATATGCAGGCGATTGCGGTGAAATCATTGCGATGAACTCGTTCGGGGCTTGCGGTTCGCCCAGCGTATTGTTCCCCCATTACGGCTTCACGGTCGAAAACGTGGTAGAAAAAGCATTGCAATCCATCGAATCGGCAAAAGCGTAAAGCTTGACCAAATGGTAAAACGGAAGGCAGATAAATTGCCTTCCGTTTATTTTTTCAACAAATTATCACATTTCTACAACGCAATTTACGCAAATCTCAAGTATACTATGTATACAAAATAACTTATCCGTTTCCATTCAAATTGAAACGTCCCCCAACGTTTCGTTTGATAGAACACCTCCATAATAACGGTGAACCGCGCGGCTTTCCACAAGCCGCGCGGTTCCATTTTTCACCATTTTAGCAATTCATCTCGTACCTGCCCTATTCATTATGGATTTTAACCCATCAATTTCTCCATCGCCGAAACAATTTCCGCATCGCCGTAAAGATTGGCTTTTACACTCTTGGCACCATCCTCAGGCAACACACCTCTGTCGTGTATACTACGATTGGACACGGGCCAACGAATTTGCGCCGTCGTCAACTTCACGGCATCGCCCTGCGCCCCCAAGTAATAAGTCGTTTGCATAATTCCCTTGCCGTACGTTTTCGCAACGCCGTCGCGCTCAATCAAACAAATATCCGAAAACTTCGTCGCCCCATAATCGACAAGACAGCCGATCAAACACTCTGACGCAGACGCCGTACCGTTATCCGCCAGCACGTAAATACGGCTTTCCTCTGAAAAATAATCGTAATACACGTTTCCCGACGCGTGGAAATATTCTTTTTCTTCCCCATAATCCGCAACGACCGCCAACGGTTTTTTCTCTGTGGCAGTTTTACAGAAATATTGCGCTAAATTTTGCACGATATCCAAATATCCGCCGCCGTTATCCCTAAGATCCAACACGAGGTTCTTTTTGCCTTGCTGCTTGAACAGTTTCATCAAATCCTCAAAGCGTTTCGTGACCTCGCCTGCAAATTGCACCAAGCGAATATACGCCGTATCTTCCTTTAAACAGGATAAAGGATTGTCTTGCTGCGTCAGCTCGTCTGCGTTTTTTCCCGAGAAAACGTACGCCGAGGTCGAAGTGCGGTAAAATAAATAATTTTCCACGTACGCCTGACGAGACATTGACACAATTCGATCCTCCTGCCCCGTGCGCACACGCGCAAAAAATTCTTCTCCCTCTTTCAATCCGTTTAAGAACTTGACAAAGTCGTCAAATTTTTCACTTTCCGTCATTTCCGATTGCGTTTTGCCAAACGCCGTCAAATAATCCCCCGCTTTCACCCCTGCCGCTTCCGCAGGAGAATTACCGCTGACGCGGGTTACCAGCATTTGAGGCTGGTTTTTTTCGTTAACGGTGGAAAACACAATCCCAATCCCGATGTGTTTCCCCGCCAAGCTATCTTTGTTGGCACGGTATTCATCCGCCGTCATATATTGTGAATAAGCGTCTAAGAGGTCGTGATTGACCGCTTGAAACAACGTATCGTAAAACGCGTCGTCGTCTATTTCCTCATAATAATGCTTCTGTATCGCGGTCTTGAGTTTCATCAGCATACGCAAGTCTTTGTCCAATGAAAACCACACGGTAAAACCGCCCAACACGAAGAAAATCACCGCCAACCCTACCGCAAGAAAGGTGTTTTTTAATCTACGCCTTTTGCGATTAGAGGGAGGAACGTCCGCATTTACCTCCGTTTGAGGTTCCTTTTCTTGCCCCTCCTTCGGCGGTTCGCAATCAAACAAATCTTCCATCTTTTTTCTCTGCTCTCCCATCTACGTTAGTATTCCCTTTCTGATCGTGTTTCAATCTACTGACACAACAATCTATGCAAAATCGTCAACACGCGGAAAGAAACCGCGTCGGAAAAGGAACGAATATTTAAGCCCGTCGTTTTTTCAATTTTATCCAACCGATACAAGAGCGTGTTGCGGTGCATATATAAATTGCGCGCCGTTTCGCTGACGTTTAAACTGTTTTGTAAAAAACACTCGGCTGTGTCCAAAATTTCCTCGTCCTCAAAAATCTCTTTCACGTGCGATTCCGACAGCTCGGTTAAATATTCGGACAATTTGCTTTCAGGTATCCCCTCCAGCATTTTGACCAAGATAAATTCTCTGTACGAATGCACGTTTCCGCGCTGATTAAACACGTCCGCATAGCGCAATGCGTTTTCTGCGCCCGCATAAGAGATTGCGACGTCTTTTAATTCTTTAACCGTCGGTCCAACCCCTGCCTGCACGTCTAAACCCAATTCCTCTTTCAAAGATTGCACCAAAAAATCGGCGTAATCCATAGAAGAATGCCCCTCGTCCGCTTCCTCATCGACGAATCGCACCAAAACGCAGGTATCGTCGCTGATCTGCAAAACCGTATCTAAGGTATTGCCGCCGTATTGTTCTAATAAGCTCAACGCCTCGTTTACGTGTTTTTCAATATGCAAGGCTATGACGAAACACGCCCTATCACGGACAGAGTATTTCGTTGCGTACTTGTAAATTGCCATAGAGGAGCTTTCACCTTTTAATATACGCTTTAAGTGGTCGGTTTTAGACAATTCTAAATCCCGTTCGGCAAAGCTCTCAATGAAAGAGGGTAATAACAACGCATAGCGAGTGGTTTCTTTACCGACCCCTTCCAAAATCCCAATATACCCTACGTTTTTGTATAAAAAGCGGAAATACGTATATTCGCCGTCGTCCGTTACGCGTTCAAAATGCTTTTCGCATACACGCACCCCATCCGGTCGGGTATTTTCCGCATAAAACGCCAACGACAGCCCCATGGTCGTTTGAATTTCATCTCTGATTTTTTTAAGGTCGAACATAACTTTTCTCCTACACGTCGTAAAGGGGTAAACCGTGTATTTTTTATCATACCACACACTACCCATAATAACATTATACCGCAACTTGCCTTTTTTTTCAAGAGTTTTTGGGAAACTTTTCCCGTCTTATAAGAGAAAGTTTCCTTTAAAAGAATTTCTAAGAAGAAAAAAATGCACTTTTTTCAAGAAAATTTGCAAATTCTTTACCCTTATGTATTGACATCTCATTTTAAAAGTGTTATAATACTGTAAAATATATGGTTTCATTTTGGGGAAGCATATTTTTGGGCTTTTACTAAAAGTAAATTTCCCTTAAAACCAACCAAAAAAATTCAGGAGTTTTTGTTATGAATCAGCAGAACAACAATTCTAATGCAAGCTGGGGTTACCGCTTTGTTGCAATTTTAGCGCTTGCCCTCTCTGTCTTGGCAGTTGTGGTGATTCCCTTCGACGCAATTGCTAATGCAACGGCAGAGGGAAAAATGCTTGGCGTTACTCTTCTTGACTTGATTATGGAAGCAGTGAACGGTGGCAATAAGATGTTTGGGATTATCCCCGCATTTGCATTAAACGGTGCCGTTGGCACGGTATACAACCTGTCCATTTACGTATTTGCGGCTTGTCTTGCCGTTGCGGCAGTCATCGCTTTAATCGGTGTCTTCGCAGGCAAAGGCGGTTTGGCTCGCACGTCGGTATGCATTTTGACCATCGGCGCATTGGTTTATACCATTTCCTACAATTTGGCAGTAACGATGTACTACAACCTCGACGGTGCAAGCCTTGTCTTCGATATGTTCAGCCTTGTGATCGCATTGGTTGGCGCAGTGCTTTATTTGATTTTGGCATTGGTTAAGATCGGTAAGCTTGCTTGGTTGCATTTCTTACAGTTTATATTGTCCGTTGCGTTCGTCGTATTGTTGAGCAGACCCCTCGCGGTTAGCCCTGCCCTTACGGCGGAAACGTTGAACACCCTTCCTATGATCGCTTTGTATCTTGGGCTTGTGGTTGTATACGTAAATACCATCGTTGCCTTGGCACGTATGACGCGCGAAGGCGGTATGGTAGCAGACTTGGTTCGCTTCATCATTGTCTTGTTGTCCGCGTTGTTGGTAATCTTCGCAGCGAAGGACGTTGTTTTGTGGCCCGTTTTGGCAGCAGTGGTTGCTACTCTTCAAATCGTCATCGTTATTATTTGGATGGTAAAAACGAACAAGAAAGCTGTTCAACAGGCTGCTGAAGATGCAACAGAAGCCGCTACGGCTGGTTTCCATATGGAAGAATACGCAGAGGCATACGCATACGAAGGCGGCCCCGTTTCCGGCGTTTTGATGGCAGAAGAAGTAAACCCTGCACACTTGAAACACGAACCCCACGTAAATACCGCTGGGTACGATTTCTACAACTGCAAATCTTTCGATCCCTTCATCGCTTCTTTGGATGCGGAAGAAAGAAATGCATTTACTGAAATTTTCATCTTGAAATTTAAGGGTACGATGCCCGAACTTCCCGATTACGAAGTTGGCGGCAACAATAAAGAATTCTTCCGTAAAGTCTTCATTTACCTTGGCTTGTACAGAGATAGAATTCCTCAAAACCTTCTCACGAAGATGTATCAATTCTCAATGAAAATCTAAACAAAACTCTCTATGATAACCACGCGCCGACCTTATTGGGTCGGCGCGTATTATTTCTTATATTATATAAAAATAACGCAGTTGCTCTCCCGCACTGCGTTATTTCTTTATTCTTATTCTTACCGAAATACCGTCCTCGCCCGAATATATTTCCCCTTCACAAAGAGTTTGGACGAGATACAGCCCCCTACCGTGTTCCGACAACAAATCCGAGCACGTGATTTCTTTTGGCAAAATAAATCCGTTTTCCGAGGTAACCCTGATCAAAACGAAGCCGTTCTCTATTTCCGTATACAGCGCCCCTTCACCGTTGCCGTGCTTTAATACGTTGCCCAGCAATTCACACGCAACCAATTTGCAATCGAAAACCTTTTCTTTTTCCACACCGTACGTCGCGAGGTGTTCCGTTAAATTTTTCACCGCCGCTTGCAGAGTGGCGTAATCTTTTATCCTCATCTGCATACCGCTCACCCCTGCAAATTCTCTTTCAACTTCAACAGCAATCTTCGCTCCATACGGGATACAAACATCTGCGAAACGCCCAAACGTTTTGCCGTTTCGCTTTGTGACAGTTCATCCACGTAGCGAAATTTAATCAGCTTCTTTTCCGTATCGGAAAAATCCTGCATTGCCGCGCGCAAAGCCTCTTTGGTTTCAAAGCTTTCATATTGATCATCGTCGTCTGCAAGCAGCGCGTACAAAGATTTTTCTTCATTATCCTCGCCGCCCGCCATACTATCCAAGGAGAGTGTCCCGCCGACTTCCAATGCCTGCACGACCTCTTCTTCCGACAGCTTCAACGTCTGCGCAATCGTCCGAACACTCGGTTTGATACCGTTTTCCGCCTCGTACTGTACGGCAAAATTTTTCACCGCAAGACTGATTTCGCTCAATCGTCTGGGGATTTTTACCATACGGGATTTATCGCGGAAATAATTTTTAATTTCCCCCGTAATCGTCGGGGTAATGAAGGTGGTAAATTGCATACCAAGCTCGGGGTCGAAACGATCGATCCCTCGTAAAAGCGCAAACGCGGCGACCTGTTTCAGGTCGTCGTATTCGACGCCGCGCCCCACAAACTTCTTCGCGAGAATGTCGGCTATGTAGAGATATTTTTCGGCGATTTGATTGCGAATCGCAATATCGCCCGTCTCCTTGTACCGCCTAAGCAGTTCGTTTACCGTCTCGTCCGCCATAATCAACCTTCAAATCGAATTTCGCAAACCTCGCCGTTTTCATCCGTGTAAAATGCAACCTCGCCAAGCAATGCCGAAAGCAGTGCGCGCGAGATCTCGTCCTCTACCGAATCCTCTTTTTCGCCGCTGTGATCTTGCCCCGTTACCTGACATCCAAGCGCTTCTCCTATCGTATATTCGATGGTCGCACTCTTATATCCGTTTCGCTTTAAAATCAGCAAGCTCTCCGTGACGCAAACCTTAAAATCCTCTGCAAAATCCACGTCAAAACCAACGAGAGAGCAAAGCCCGCCCGTCGTCAAACGTACCGTCGTCAGATATTCTCCCGTCAAGGGCAACGTAACAGAAAATTTTTCCATATTACGCAATCTCCATAATTTTATCCAAAGAACAAATCAAAAACAGCTTCTTGATTTTCGGTTGCAAATCCACCAAACGTACGCTGTGTCCATTCCCCTTTAAGGTCTTTAAAATCTTGACAAACGTTCCCAGCGTCGTACTGTCGATAAAGTTAAGCGCCGCGCAATCAAACACGACGTTTGCAGGGTTTTCCGTATACGCGGCAATCGTTTCCGTATAGAAAGCCTCTGCATTTCCAAGGTCAATATCCCCCGACAAAACAATGCGCAACGCACCGTTTTCTAAACCGACAACCTTTAATTCTTCCATAAGTTTCCTCCTAAAAAGAAAAAATACTTCTACTATATATATACCGCAAGACCGTATGCAACCAAACAGTTTTGCGGTATTTTTTTATGCAAATATGTTAAACAGTAACCCCACCGCAACGGATATGACGTAGGACGCACCGATCAAGGCGAGGTTGCGTTTCCACTTTTTGGTGTTCTTTAAGAGCACGACAAAGCCCATCCCTGCGTTTGCGCATAATCCTGCCACGCACGAGCCAAAGGTAATACCGTGTGATAAAAAGGTTTCCGTGATGACTACGCTGGACGCGCAGTTGGGGATCAAGCCGATGGCGCAGGTCAAAAACGGCTGCACAAAACGATTGCTGTGCATAAACGCTTCAAACTTAGGTTCACCGACCGTATGCACGACGGCGGTCAAAACAAAGTTCACCAAGAAAATGAAGAAAGCGACCTGCAAGGTATGCCAAAGCGGATACAATACGTATTTTTTCCAAACGGAATCCGTCGTGTGCGAACGGCCGCAAGCGCATTTCACGTCTACGTCCTTTTCCGCTAAATAATTGCGGATAAAAATTTCGTGAGTTGTTTGCGGAGCTTCTTCATAGGCGGTAGGCATTTCAACGCATACCTGCCCCCGTCCTATGAGGCGCATAAACAAATCCGCAGCGTACCCAACGGTAACGCCGATAAGGATTTTTGCACCCAACATCGGCAACACCCAAACCGCCCCCTCACCCGAGGAGAGCATAATGATAAACGCCTCGTCGCTGGTCGCCATAAAGATGGCAAGCAAGGTGCCGAGCGTGATATATTTCTGTTCGAACAGCTTCGCCGCCATTACGGAGAAACCGCATTGCGGTATTAACCCCGTTGCCGAGCCGATCAAAGGTCCCATCTTATTGCCAAAACGGTTGATTCGACGAAGATCCGCCTTGCTTTCCAACAGCTCGATCAGCATATAAATCAACAAAACCCAAGGCAACAACGGAAGGGTGTCTTCCAGCGCGTGCAACAAAAATTTAGGCACGTCCTTAATCATGATCGCACCTCTTTGCGCGGCTTTGCACCGTTTCCAAGGTCGCCGCCAAAGGGATAGAAGCTTTCGCCGTTAAGTCCATATTGGCAAAATTTCCCAAACGGAATTGCACCAAGCCCTCGGACGCAATCATCGCCGCATTGTCCGTACAATATCTCTTTTCAGGCAACACCAAACGCAAGCCGTTTTGATCGCAAGCCTCTTGCAGACTTCTTCTCAAATACCCGTTTGCTGCCACGCCGCCGCCTGCGGTCACGGTGTCTACTCCTTTTTCCAGAGCCGCCGCCACCGTTTTCTCCACCAAAACGTCCACTGCTGCGCGCTGGAAAGAACACGCCACGTCCGCTTTGGAATAAGTTTCTCCCTTTTGGTCTTTCGTATGGCAGTAATTGATCACCGCCGTCTTTAAACCGCTGTAAGAGAAGTTATACCCACCGCCGCCTTTCAACATTTTTGGCATCGGCACGTTCGCCTCTCCCTCCAATGCACAGCGTTCGATATTGGGCCCGCCGGGGTATTTTAACCCAAGTACCCTTGCCACCTTGTCAAACGCTTCCCCTGCGGCATCGTCTAAGGTCGCGCCGAGGATTTCAAACTCCCCTTCCGATTTTGCATATAAAACTGCGGTATGCCCGCCGCTTGCCAACAAAGTTACAAAGGGTGGCTGTAAAGTAGGACAATCCAAATACGCCGCGGCAAGATGTCCGCGGATATGATTGACCGCAATCAAGGGCTTCCCCAAGGAAAAAGCAAACGCCTTTGCAAAGGAGACGCCAACCAACAACGCGCCCAAAAGCCCCGCCCCGTAGGTAACCGCTACGGCGTCAATATCCTGATAGGTAATGCCTGCATTTTTTACGGCGCGTTCCACCACGCGTGCAATTTCATCCGTATGCACACGCGATGCAATTTCAGGAACTACCCCACCAAACTCCGCTTGAATGGTCGCAGAGGAAGCAATTTCGTCGGAAAGAATTTTTCTTCCCTTGATCACTGCCGCCGCCGTTTCATCGCAAGAGGTTTCAATCCCAAGGATGATGGGTTCCGCTTTCGTTGTATCCGTCGTTTCAAAAGGTTTGTACATAAAATCCCCTGAATATGGTCAAACAAGGGCGGATGCCCGCCCCTGTGTTTACTCTATTTATGATTTCTTCAAATAATCGATGACAAAGCCGTGAATATCCCCGTCCATAACCGCCTGAATATCACCCTTTTCATAACCGGTGCGGTGATCTTTCGCCAAGGTATACGGACAGAATACGTAGGAACGGATCTGCGCGCCCCATTCGATTTTCTTCACGTCGCCTTTCATTGCCGCTGCTTCCGCTTGACGCTGCTCGATCTTCTTTTCCAACAGCTTCGAACGCAACATATTAAAACACATCGCTTTATTTTGCAGCTGCGAACGCTCGTTTTGACACTGTACCACGATTCCCGTCGGGAAGTGCGTGATACGCACCGCAGAGGCAACCTTGTTTACGTTTTGTCCGCCTGCCCCGCCAGAATGGTAAATGTCGATACGGATATCGTCATCGTTGATTTCTACTTCGTCGTCCTCTTCAACCTCGGGCATAACCTCCAACGAGCAGAAAGAGGTTTGACGGCGTTTATTTGCGTCAAACGGTGAAATACGCACCAAACGATGCACACCCATTTCCGCCTTCAAAAAGCCGTAGGCATTTTCCCCTTCTACGCGGAAATCCACGCTCTTAAACCCTGCGCCGTCACCAGCTTCACGGTCAAGTTCGGACACCTTAAACCCCATCTTTTCGCAATAACGGCAGTACATACGGTACAGCATTTGACACCAGTCGCAAGCCTCGGTACCACCCGCGCCTGCGTGCAAAGTCAGCATTGCGTTGTGACTGTCGTAAGGCCCTTTCAAAATGGCACGAATGCGCATATCTTCAATGTCTTTATCCGCCACGGAAAGCATCTCGTCCAATTCAGCAATCAAGCTCTCGTCTTCCGTTTCCTCAATCAAGTCCACGACGTCTTCCGCGTCGGTCAATGCCGTCGCACCCTTTTCATACGCCACAATTTTGTTGCGGATTGCAGAAATTTCTCTGCCGATTTTGGTGGATTTTTCCAAATCCTGCCAAACGTCAGGGCTTTCCTGTTCCTTTTCCAACTCCGCAAGGCGGGGGCGCAGGTGTTCGATATCCAAAGCGTATTCCGCTTCCTTCAACACCTCGCGCATCCCTTGAATTTTTAATCTGTAATCGTCAGCTTTGAACATATACAATCCTTATTTATCTTCTTTTTTGTTTTGAGCCGCTTGCTGCGCTTTTGCCGCTTCCATTGCCGCCTTAAAAGACGCCATATTGGTGATAGGCTCTGGCATTTGACGACGGAAAGGACGCACGGGTGCAGGCGCTGCCTTAGGCGCAGGTGCCGCAGGTGCAGGCTGTACGGGTGCAGGACGAGCCTCTACCCTTACCTTCAACAACGTGCTGATCGTCGTACGCTGAATACGAGCCACCATTTCATCGAACATATCAAAGCCTTCTTGCTTGTAAGAAATGACAGGGTCGACTTGGCCGTAAGCACGCAAGGAAATCCCCTTTCTCAGCTGATCCATCGCGTCAATATGGTCGATCCAGTTTCTATCTACCGTCATCAACAAGACACGGCGTTCTACCGTGCCAAAGTCAATGCCCAGCTCCTTCAATTCTTCAATTTTCTTTTCGTATTCCTTGGCAACCTTGTTGGATATCTTCTTCAACGCCAATTCGTAATCCCACTTCATCAAGCGTTCACGCGTGACGTAGTTGGTCCCTTCAGGCAATACCTTTTGTTCAAGCGCGCGGTTCAATTCTTCCTCGTTCCAAAGCTCGGGCATATCTTCCACGTTGACCGCCGCCGACAACGTTTCCGCAACGTAGTCGGGGATATACTTCAATACCTGTTCGTGTACGTCTGCGCCGCGAAGCACGTTCATACGTTCTCCGTACATAACCAAACGCTGTTTGTTCATAACGTCGTCGTATTGCAATACGTTTTTACGGATACCAAAGTTTCTGCCTTCGATATTCTTTTGTGCGTTTTCAATACCGCGGGACAGCATCTTCGATTGCAAGCTGGTATCTTCGTCAATCCCGAAGAAATTATACACCGCTTTCATACGTTCGCCGCCGAAACGAAGCACTAACTCGTCTTCCAACGAAAGGAAGAAAATGGACAAACCAATGTCCCCCTGACGACCTGCACGGCCGCGGAGCTGGTTGTCGATACGGCGAGATTCGTGACGCTCGGTACCGATGATACAAAGACCGCCTACCTCGATGACCTTTTCCTTTTCCGCATCCGTTTCTTTCTTGTAATGCTCGTAAACCTTTTTGTATCTTTCACGCAAAGCCATAATTTCATCGCTGACCTCGGTGATGTACATACTGGTTGCCAACTCGATATCTTCGTGCGCCGCGCCCTCTTCGCGAAGACGTTTTTTTGCAAGATATTCTGCGTTACCGCCAAGCAAGATGTCAGTACCACGCCCCGCCATATTGGTGGAAATGGTTACCGCGCCGAAACGGCCTGCCTGCGCAACAATTTCTGCTTCGCGTTCGTGGTTCTTTGCGTTCAAAATGTTATGTTTTACGCCGTTTCTCTTCAACAAACGGGAGATTTCTTCCGATTTATCGACGGAGGAAGTACCCACCAAGATGGGCTGACCGCTTTCGTGGCGTTGCATAATTTCTTCTACGATCGCGCGCTTTTTACCGTCCACCGTCTTGTAAATAACGTCGGGCAAATCCACACGCTTAATGGGACGGTTGGTAGGGATTTCTACAACGTCCAACGAATAGATGGTTCTAAATTCCGCTTCTTCCGTCTTAGCCGTACCCGTCATCCCCGACAGCTTTGCATACAAACGGAAGTAATTTTGGAAGGTTACGGTTGCGTAGGTCTTGTTTTCACTGCGCACCTCCACCCCTTCCTTTGCTTCGATGGCTTGGTGTAAGCCGTCCGAATAACGACGACCGTTCATCAAACGACCGGTAAATTCGTCAACGATGATAACTTCATCGTCCTGCACGATATAATCTTCGTCCAATTTGAACAGTTTATGTGCTTTCAACGCCTGCTGAATGTGATGGTTGAGATCCGCGTGTTCAATCTCCGCAATGTTATCGATGCGGAAGAAACGTTCTGCCTTTCTTGCGCCGCTGTCCGTCAATTCTACCGTCTTTTCTTTACGGTTGATGATATAATCCCAATCCTTTGCAGCCGCCAACGAACGTTTGCCTTCGGGCGTTGCTGCCAATGCCGCCGCGCGCTTTTCTTCCAATTCTGCTTCGTAGTTCGCTTGTTCTTCCAAGGTCATCTTGGTGTAGTCGACAAATTCTTCTTCCTCGTCTTCTACGTCCTCCACGTCCTTTTTCTTATTTTTATTCTTTTTCTTATTCTTCTTATCCTCGCGCAGAGCCTCCAATTTGGCGTCTTCCTCTTCCTTTAACTCGTCGTCGAAGCCACCCGAGAAGGTGCGGACCAATTTGTCTACCTGCACGTAAAGATCGGAGGATTTTTCACCCTTACCCGAAATAATCAAAGGCGTACGCGCTTCGTCGATCAAAATCGAGTCGACTTCGTCCACGATCGCAAACGTCAAATCACGCTGCACCATACGGGAAAGATCGGTTTTGAGGTTGTCACGCAAATAATCGAAACCAAATTCGTTATTGGTACCGTATACGATGTCGCATTTGTACGCTTCACGCTTTTCATCGTCTTCCATACCGGGCACGACAACGCCTACGGTAAGTCCCATAAATTTGTGGACCTTCCCCATCCATTCAGCGTCACGTTTTGCAAGATAGTCGTTGACCGTAACGACGTGTACGCTCTTACCCGACAATGCGTTCAAGTACGCAGGCAGCGTCGAAACCAACGTTTTCCCTTCACCGGTACGCATTTCTGCAATACGGCCTTGGTGCAAACAGATACCGCCGATAATCTGCACGTGGAAATGGCGCATACCCAAAACACGCTTACTTGCCTCTCTCAACGCCGCAAATGCGTCGAAGAGAATATCATCCAGCGTTTCGCCCGCCTGCAAACGGTCTTTTAAAACCTGCGTTTGCGCTTTCAAGGTTTCGTCGTCCATCACCTCGTACTTCGGCTCTAATGCCTCCACCTGATTTGCCATTTTGTCCAGCTTCGCCAAACTCTTTCTGCCGTCGCCGTTCATTAAATATTTGATCAATCCCATTAGAAAAACTCCAGATAGATTTATTTTACTGATTTAACCGTTGACAAGCGCAGCTTTTGAACAAGCCGCAACTTGGCATTTTACCGTCATTTTATATTGTACAATATTTCCGTCCAAAAGCAAAGCGTTTTCACACCCTTTCCAGAAAAAAATATTCTAAATACTATGTATTTATACCCACTTTCTCCCCGTTTGACACAGCCAAATTGCAAACTCTTAACCCATTTTTTCTTTCTCGTGATAATATACGATTGATTTTTTCGATTTTATATGCGGTCACAATAGAAAAAAGCGTTGACAGAGCGACGCTTTTTATGATATACTGTCCTAAATAATCTCTTAAACGAGGTGATAGAATATGAGCAAAGTGATTATTCCCAAAGGGTATCGTTCCGTTTTGGGTATGTATGATACGCAGACGGCGATCGGGCTTTTAAAGCGCACTTTTGAAGAGCGTTTATGCCTCGCCCTCAACCTTAAACGCGTATCTGCCCCCCTCTTCGTGGATCCTGCAACGGGTTTAAACGATGATTTAAGCGGCGTGGAACGCCCCGTAAGATTCGACCTGAAAGAAACGGGAAAGGACGCGGTGGTCGTCCATTCGTTGGCGAAATGGAAGCGTATGGCGCTTGCCGCGTACGGTTTTTCGGAAGGCGAGGGCTTGTACACGGATATGAACGCCATTCGCCGCGATGAAGAAATGGACAATCTTCACTCGGTTTACACCGATCAATGGGATTGGGAAAAAATCATCACGCGCGAAACGCGCACGGAAGATTATTTGAAAAAAGTGGTACAAGGCATCGTCGGCGCCATTTGCGACACCCTCGATTATCTCAAATGCCGCTATCCTCAAATCAACGTCAACCTCTGCCGCACCGTTACCTTTGTGACCGCACAGCAGTTAGAGGACTTGTACCCCAATATGACGGGTAAAGAACGTGAAAACGCCATCACGAAAGAACATAAAACCGTATTCATTATGCAGATCGGGGACAAGCTGAAATCGGGCAAGCCGCACGATTCCCGCGCGCCCGACTACGACGATTGGACGTTAAACGGCGACATTCTGTTCTGGAACGAGCTCTTGGGCTGCGCCTTTGAAATTTCTTCTATGGGTATCCGCGTAGACGAGAAATCCTTGGATGAGCAGTTGAAAAAGGCCAACGCAGACGAACGCAGAAAGCTCCCCTTCCACAAAGCCTTGTTGGCAGGTGAATTGCCTTTGACAATGGGCGGAGGTATCGGTCAATCGAGACTCTCGATGCTGCTACTTGATAAGGCGCACATCGGCGAGGTGCAGGTTTCTCTTTGGGATGAAGAAACCAAAAAAATCTGCAAAGAAAACGGTATCGTGTTGCTGTAAAAATTCGACAAAAAATACAAAACGGAGAGTATCTCACTCTCCGTTTTTTAATTTCATCGCGTACATGCCTATCTCCAACCCCATCAATAAGCCGAAACTGAACCCCTCACGGTATTGTTCTTCTTCCGCCGCCGCTTCCGTTCCCATAGACGCCCATTCGCACGTCTCCCATTCTTTCAACAAATCGGGAAACTTTTTCAATTTCTCTTGAAACGCTTCCGCGAGCGTCGCATATTCGTGTAAGCGTTTCCAATACTCTTCTCCATATTGTATTTTTTGACCGTCTCCTCTGTTACCTCTGTGCATTTCTAAAATCGCCGAATATCTTTCCATAACAACTCCTATTTTTCTAAATTATATAGATAATGCTATATACTATAATAGAATATTATCACACCCGTTGGGTGTAAGTCAAGTATTTTACACCCAAAAGTTGTATAATTATAAAAAAAGAGGCTTATATGATAGACGTTGAACAAATTAAAGAAAAACTGAGCAATGCAATCAAATATTGCGGCTACACTCAAATGGAAATCGCAGAGGCAATAGGCGTATCACAGCAAACAATCTCTTGTTATCTTAACAAGAGCAAAACCCCTCAAATTGAAACACTCGCCAATCTTTGTCGCTTCCTTGATTTGGATGCCAATGATATTTTATGTATAAGACAATGATTCAAGAATAATTTCACTTTTTTGCCAAAATCGTCATTCTGGAACGCAGCCGCAGGCGCAGTGATAGAATCTTTCCAAAATCTTATGAGATTCTATCCTTTCAGTCCAAAATGACCATAAGATTTTTTATCCTTTCTTCAAATGCACAACAAAAAACGGAGAGTATCTCACTCTCCGTTTTTTAATTTCATCGCGTACATGCCCTCTGCATTTGTTATTATAAATACTTCTTCAGCGCGTCCACTCTATCGGTCTGTTCCCACGAAAAACCTTTGTATCCAAAGTGTCCGTAAGCCGCCGTTTTCTTAAATACGGGCTTGCGTAAATCCAAGTCACGGATGATGGCATAAGGACGCAGGTCAAATTCTTTTTTGACAACTTCCGCAAGGGCTTCGTCGTCCAATTTCCCCGTGCCGTGGCTGTCCACAAACACCGAAACGGGCTTTGCCACCCCGATTGCATAAGCAACCTGAATTTCCAATTCGTCCGCCAAGCCTGCCGCAACCATATTCTTTGCGATATAACGACAGTAATACGCCGCGCTTCTGTCCACCTTCGTGGGATCCTTACCCGAGAACGCGCCGCCGCCGTGCGCACATCTGCCACCATAGGTATCTACGATGATTTTTCTACCCGTCAAACCGCTGTCGCCTTCGGGACCGCCGATTTCAAATCTGCCCGTGGGGTTTACGTAAATTTTGGTATTTTCGTCCATTAAGTTTGCAGGAATAATTGCCTCGATGACGTATTTTTTCATATCCGCACGGATCTGTTCCTGCGAAACGACTGCGTCGTGTTGCGTGGAAACCACCACCGTATCTACGCGCTTTGCAACGCCGTCTACGTATTCGACCGTTACCTGCGTTTTACCGTCGGGGCGCAGATAAGACAAGGTGCCATCCTTTCTAACGTCCGTCAAGCGTTTTGCCAAACGGTGAGATAAAGACAAGGTCAGGGGCATCAATTCTTTCGTTTCACGGCAAGCATAGCCGAACATCATACCCTGATCGCCTGCACCGAGCTGATCTGCCTCGTCACCGCCTTCCGTCTTTCTTTCCAAGGACGCGTTTACGCCCATGGCAATATCGGGAGACTGTGTATGGATTGCAACCATAACTTTGCATTTATCGTACGCAAACGTACCAAAATCATAACCGATCTCTTTGATGATTTCACGCGCCTTCGCCTCATAATCAATCTGCGCCGTGGTCGTTACTTCTCCCATAATCAGCAACGTGTCAAACGCCGCCGCGCATTCCACCGCCGCGCGAGCATTGGGGTCCGCCGCCAAAATAGCGTCCAAAATCCCGTCGGAAATATTGTCGCACACCTTATCGGGATGCCCTTCCGTCACACTCTCGCTCGTAAAAAATTTCTTCATTCTACAATCCTCTTTCGCATTTTCGTTCACGATATTATAACACCCTTTCGCTCGCTTTGTCAACCAATTATTGCTTGCAAAAAAAATTCATTCGTGCTATAATATGCCTATGAACGGTTTTGGGATGGAAAATTGCACACTTTGTCCAGTGGAATGCGGCGCAAACCGCGCAAAATCGATAGGCGCGTGCGGGGTGGACGGATTGCGGATTGCCAAATATTATCTGCACCCTTTTGAAGAACCCTGCATTTCCTTTGATAAGGGCAGCGGTACAATCTTTTTTGCAGGGTGCAACTTGCGGTGCGCATTCTGTCAAAATTACGAAGTGTCGCGTGCAAAACGAGGCAAAGCGATTACCCCTTTACAGCTTGCGGATATCTTTAAAGAATTGGAAGACATGGGCGCGGATAACGTTTCCCTTGTCACCCCCTCGCATTTAACGCCGTATCTGGTGGAGGCGTTGGAAATTTACAAACCGAAAATCCCGCTTGTGTACAATACGGGCAGCTACGAAAAGGTCGATACGTTAAAACAAATCGATCCCTACGTGGATATTTATCTGCCCGATATGAAATTCTACTCCCCCGCCCTTTCCAAACGGTATTTGGGGAAAGAAAATTACTTCGACGTCGCAAGCGCGGCTATCTCTTTTATGGCAAACAGTAAGCCTTTGCAGATGACAAGCGAGGGTAAAATGTTGTCAGGTTGTATCGTACGCCACCTGGTGATGCCCCTTTGCACAAGCGACAGTAAAGCGTTGATTAAATGGTTCAACGCGTACCTGCCCCCTTCATCTTATCTCAGTTTGATGAGTCAGTACACTCCATTTGGAAACGTCGAGGGCATGAAAGAGCTGTCTAGACCAATCACGGCAAGAGAATATTCCGCCGTTTTGGATACGGCGTTAGAATTGGGCTTGGGCGACCGTTTGTTTGCCCAACAGCGTGATTCCAGCGGGGAAAAGTATATCCCCGAATGGGATTTTTAAAAATCGGATACCTTTTCCTTCCATTTGTTGATTTTTACGGTCAATTTTGCCGCAACGGGCGGCGACGCAGTCAATATTTCCCGTTCGCATCGGCGTAATTTTCGATACAATTTTTCACGTTTTTCCATCATATTTACCTTGCGCGATTGCGCAAATTTTATACTTGACGAGGTACGCGTATGTTGCTTTCCGCGGACAATTTATCTTTTGGTTTTAACGGCGGTTCGCTGCTCGAAAATCTCTGTTTTTCTCTAAACGAGGGGGACAGGGTCGGGTTGATTGGCGCAAACGGCGAGGGTAAGACCACTTTAATCCGCTTGATTTTAGGCGAATTGGACGCAGAAAGCGGTACTCTCTTTCGCAAAAACGGCATCCGCATCGGGTATCTGGCACAGACGGGCGGATATGATTCTTACAACACCGTGTTTGAAGAAATGCGTGAAATTTTTTCAGAAGACATCCGCGCAATGGACGCTTTGCGCGAAACGGAAGAAAAATTTGCACACGCCGCCGAGGGCACGGACGAATATCGGGCTTTGGCGGCAAAATACGATTATCTGCACAAGCAAATCGCCGCGCGCGACAGCTACCAATACGAAGTCCGCATCCGCACCGTCCTCAACGGTATGGGCTTTGAGCACGTTTACGATCAGCCCATCCACACAATGTCGGGCGGAGAAAAAACGAGATTGAAATTATGTCGATTGCTGTTGGAAGACCCCGAGCTTCTCATTTTAGACGAGCCAACCAACCACTTGGATATGAAAACACTGTTTTGGTTGGAAGATTATCTCGCGTCCTATAAAGGTGCCATTTTGACTGTCTCGCACGATCGATACTTCCTCGATAAACTGGTATCCTCGATCTATGAAATCGAAAACAAAAAATTGTCTATATTCAAGGGCAATTACAGCAAATATAAACTGTTAAAAGCAGAAAAAGTCGCTCACCTCCTCAAAGAATACGAAAAGCAGCAGGAAGAGCGGGCGCGTATGCAAGAATACGTGGACAGAAACCTCGTCCGCGCCTCCACCACGAAAATGGCGCAATCGCGCAGACTGGCGTTGGAAAAAATGGAGCTTGTGGAAAAGCCCGCCCTGCCTCCTACGCCGCCTCGTTTCGTTTTCACCTATACGGACAAACCGTACGAGAGAGTGTTGGAGGTGGAAAACCTTTGCTTAAACGCAGGCGAAAAAACCTTGCTCGAAAACGCCTCTTTCTCCCTGATGCGCGGTGAAAAATGCGCCGTCGTGGGCGACAACGGCACGGGAAAATCCACCTTAGTCAAAGAAATTGTCAAAGGTAAAAATCC
>JAFWAN010000071.1 GCA_017507585.1 Clostridia bacterium | reverse complement strand
CTGACCGCATAACTGAGTGCAACGAAGATCGCCATCAACGCCAAACGCTTTGCTGTAAACCGATTTTTCCATTTTAATCGCATACCTGCCTACCTCCAATGAATAACGCCCCGATTTCTCGGGGCGCACAAATACAAATCAAAATCTCGCCTTAAAAGACGACATTAACAACTTTTTCCATCCGGACTATACCGTCGGTATCGGAATTACACCGATTCGGGAACGGCAACCGCCGTTCTTCGCAGACTCTACTGCCGGTGAGGAATTTCACCTCGCCCCAAAGCTCTATTTTTAACTGTCACAGTCTTTTCTTATATTATATAGTTTCTTTCTTATGCTGTCAAGCAAAAAAGAGGAGCTTTACTCCTCTTTTACAAGCGGAAATACCACGTAGAAGGTACTGCCCTTCCCAACTTCGCTTTCCACGCCAAAGACAAAACCATGTCTTTCCAAAATCGTTTTCACAATCGACAAGCCCAACCCCGTACCGCGAACAGGGCGTTTATGCGTTTCCGAAGAACGGTAGTAACGGTTCCAAATTTCAGGGATTTCCTCTGCTTTAATCCCCTTCCCCGTATCGGTTACTGAAAAGCGGAACGAGTCCTTTTCCCGCTTTAACCGCACGTACACCGTTTGATCTTCCCCCGTATAATTGACGGCGTTTCCAATCAAATTATATAAGACTTGTCCCAGCTTCATTTCATCGCCGCGGGTAAACAATCCATCTTCAATCTCTGTGACAAAGCGGTAGCCTTTCGTTTCTTTGAGATAAGCAAAGCGGTCCAATATCTCGTCCAAATAGGCGGACATATCAAACGTGGTTTCTTTCAAGGCTTCTATCCCTGAACTGATTTTCGACAAATCCAACACGTCGTTCACCAAGGACGCCAAGCGATCGGTTTCCTCCACGATGACCTGTGCGTGCTTATTTCTCTTTTCAGGAATATCTCCCGATATTTCCATAATCATCGACGCGTATCCCTTAATCATAGTCAAAGGTGTCTTAAAATCGTGCGAAACGTTGGCAATCAATTCCTTTTGCATACGGTCTGTCTTTGACAGCTCGTCCCGCGCATGGTTCAATGCCTCGGCAAGTTCTATCATTTCCTTTCCGTAATTCTGTCCGCGGAAATCAACGTCAAATCTGCCTTGCGCCAATCGCCGCGCCTTTTTCGTCATTTCCGTGATGGGATTGGTAAACCATCCCGCCACCAAGCTGGTCACCGCAAAGGACAGCATAAACACGAAGATAGAAATCAGCACCACACGCGTACTCATACGGGCGGAAACCGATTCGATAAACTGTAAAGATTTTCCTACGTAAAGATAACTGGTAACGCCCTTATATTTTTCAATTTTCGATGCGTAAACGTATTCGCCATCCGATTCGTACAAGGCATAAGTATTGTCAGATTTTCCAATTTCATCTAATAAAACTTTCAATTCTTCAGAAAAATCCAACTGTTCTTCCACCTCGGGCGCACTTTCGTCCATATGCGGTTCCCGCGGAAATAATACCTGCCCGTTCTCGTCTAAAATATAAATTTGCACGTCGTGCGTATGGGCAAGCATACGCAAATATCCACTGTAATTGTCCCCTGCCCAATCGGGTTCTTTTAACGTCAAAGTTTCTACTTTGCGCCCCGTGCTTGCGACCTCTTGCGCCGCTTGCTCTTTATAGGTTTGGGTCAAAACAACCTTTTGCGAAATCGCCGCCATCAGCACGATCACCAAAGAAAGCGCGGTAAAAATCGCCCACAGTAAAAAATAAATACTGGTGGTGCGTTGCGTATTGCGCAATTTCTCCCCAAACCGCACCCTACGCGGGCTGGGCGGTTTGATCTGCTTTTGCTTTTTCGGCGACGTAGATGGTTTCATTATTCCTCGAACTTATACCCTAAACCACGCAAGGTCACGACAAACTTGCGATATTCTTTCAGATTGCTGCGCAACATCTTAATGTGGGTATCCACGGTACGGTCATCCCCGTAGAAATCAAATCCCCACACGTCGTAAAGGAGCTTTTCACGCGTCAGCGCAATCCCTTTATTACGGACCAAGTAAAACAGCAGCTCGTATTCCTTCGGGGTCAACTCCGCCTTTTCACCGTCCACATAAACGTTTCTGCCCGCCATATCGATTTCCAAACCCTCAAATTTGAGTATTTCGTTACCGCTGACTTTTACCGCGCGGCGTTTGGTCACGGCATTGATACGCGCCATCACTTCCTTGGGCGAGAAAGGCTTGGTCACGTAATCGTCCACGCCGATCTCGAAAGCAAACAGCTTGTCATATTCTTCCCCGCGCGCAGACAGCATAATCACGGGGATATCCTTCGTTTTCTTAATTTCTTTCACCGCAGAAAAGCCGTCCAAATGCGGCATCATCACGTCCATCAGCACAAGATCGTATTCGTTTTCTCGGCAAAGCTTTACCGCCTCCATACCATCGGCGGCTTCAAACGCCTCGTTTCCTTCAAACTCTACGTACTCACGCAAAACTGCGCGGATCATTTCTTCATCGTCTACGATTAAAATTTTCATATACTATCTCCTTTTTTGACGCATAGCGAAAGGCAATAAGACGTGACGTCTTTGACAGCCGATTGCGCCGCATACGCTGATAGGGAATTTTTTCTACCTTACATATACTATACCCAAATTTTGTTAACTTTAAGGCAATTCGAGGTGAAAAATTGGTGAAATTTATTTTTTCACGCCCAATATTTACATTAAAAGTTTTTTCTATAAATAGTATATCATATCTTAGAAAAAAAGTCAAGGCAAGTCGAAAAAAACCGACTTGCCTTTTTATTGTTTGATACCGCTTTCCTTTGTGGCGCGCACGCCAAGCTTACCAATACGTAAAAACGGGGCTTTTTACCCCGTTTTCCTTATTCATACTCTTCAAAATTACGCGCCTGCTGCGTGTGATTAGGCGGAGGAGTCGGAGAAACGCAGGCACCGTGTCCGCGTTTATTGCATTTTTGCGCACGCGGGAAGCCTACGTTGACCAAAATGACGTCCTCACCGATTTTGACGATATTTTGCAGTTGCAAAAACAATTCCTGCTTACGAGAAAACCCCTTCCCCCCTGGCACCACCAAGCCGATCCATCTATTTTCAGGATAGCACAACACCACGTCGCAAACCCTGCCAAGCTTCCTGCCGTCCTGCGTATTGATCACTTCTTTCGTGCGAAGTTCGGAAAAACTAAATTCCATACCCTCCCCTCCACGTCAATGTCTACTATATACTATATGCAAGACGCAAAGGGTTTTGTGACTGTTTACGAAATATTAAGGCGAATATTTTGCAGGGCGTTTTTCTCCAACCTCGATACCTGCGCCTGCGAAATGCCGACCTCTTCCGATATTTCGGTCTGCGTTTTCCCCTCGTAGTAGCGTAAAAACAGAATTTTCTTTTCTCTTTCGCCCAATTTTCCCAAAGCCTCGCTCAAAGCGACGTGCTCCGTCCACACCTCGTCCGTGTTCTTCTCATCGCAAAGTTGGTCCATAAGCAATAAAGTATCGCCCGATTTATTGTAAACCGGCTCGTAAATCGAAATAGGATCGGAAATGGCGTCTAAGGCGTACACCACCTCACGTTCGGCGACCTTTAATTCGGCGGCGATACGCGCAATCGTTGCTTCTTCATCCTTTTCCTCCAACATTTCACGCGTCTTTAAAACCCGATATGCCATATCGCGAATACTCCGTGATACCCGTAAAGAGTTTCCGTCGCGAAGGTACCGCTTAATCTCCCCAATGATCATTGGTACCGCGTAGGTGGAAAACTTTACCCCCACGCTGATGTCAAAACCGTCGATCGCCTTAATCAGCCCCACGCAGCCTGCCTGAAAAACGTCGTCCGCACCCAAATTTTTGATGCGAAAACGCTTGACCAACGACAAAACCAGCCGCATATTGCCGACGATAAATTTATCGCGCGCCTGCTTATCCCCCTGCTTTAAACGGATCATCAATTCTTCATTTTCTTTCGCCGTCAGCTTTGGAAGCCCTGACGTATCGACCCCACAGATCTCCACTTTTTGCATACTCTTTTGCCTCCTTTTTGTATGTAGAGGGCACCCAGGGTCGAGATGAGTATGTTCCAAATAGGAGATTTTTATACCTTATGCAAGCGTACCGAGGTTATTCCATCTTTGCAATTTCCTTTTTCAAACGCAATATAATTTTCTTTTCCAAACGGGATATGTAGCTTTGTGAAATCCCCAAAAGGTCCGCAACGTCCTTTTGGGTCATTTCCTCACCGCCGCCCAAGCCAAACCGCAAAAACATAATTTTTCGTTCCCGCTCGGAGAGTTTCTTCAATGCTTCCTTTAACTGCTCTTTTTCCGCATTGGCTTCAATATCCCCGTACACCGCGTCCGCCGAAGTACCCAACACGTCGGAAAGAAGCAACTCGTTTCCCTCAAAATCGGTGTTTAACGGTTCGTCGAAAGATACTTCACTCTTTAACCGCGCAGTACGGCGCAAATACATCAAAATTTCATTTTCAATACACCGCGACGCATAGGTCGCCAGCTTGATATTTTTATCCACCCGAAAGGAGTTGATCGCCTTAATCAACCCAATCGTACCAATCGACACCAAATCGTCATTATCCACGCCCGTATTTTCAAATTTTCTCGCGATGTATACCACCAAACGCAAATTGTGTTGTATGAGTGCAGTTTTCGCGCGTTCCTTTTCCGCTTCCTCCGCCAAAAGTCGAACCAGCTCCCCTTCCTCTTCCACCGATAGAGGCAACGGCAACGCCTCGCCGTTGCCGCATATATAATCCACCGTCATTTCTTCCGTGCATACCTGGTTTAAAAACCGTTTTACAAATTCAATCAATCGCATTATGTTCCGCCCGTCCTTCTAATATCCGCGCGTGGATCAACACCGCATATTCTCTCCCTATCATATTCTTATTCGGCGCAAAATATGCCTTCGCGCAAACGTGTTCTTTGCCTGCTTTTACCTCGATTTTTCCGCTGTACAATCGCACTTTTTTATCTCCGTTTAAGGTGGAAATCACTGTTTCATCGCATACCTGCCTCTCATCTTCCCATATTTCATCCCCAAGCAAATCATATAAAAGGGCTGGCGAAATAAAGCAAATCGGGGCGTCTTTGTAGGTTGCCAAATTCCCACTGTCGTAAAAGCCCAACGCCGATATGTTACGTTGTTTTACATATAACGTACAATCGTAACACGCGCTGTGTATGCTGCGCTTTGCGTACAGCGTTTTGATTAAGTACATACCCCCTGCCGTCAACAGCGTGAATCCGATCCACACCCATAAGCTTGGGATTTTCTTACCCGACGATAGCTGACCATAAACCCCCAATAGCGCGCCACCAAACCCAAATGAAAGGGTAAAAAATAGCGCCGCCGTGAAAAGATAGCGTTTCATTTGTCCGCGTGCGCGCAAGGTTGGGAAAGGCAACAAGCACAGCAATGCGCCGAGCGCGATTTTACATAATATCCCTGCCCAACACGGCAAAGTAAGCAAGGGATAGACCACCGCAAAAACCGCCCCTATCCCTGCGGATAAACATAGTTTCCACGCCCTCGTTTTTACCTTAGCGGCGCGGTAAGCAAGCCATAACAACACGCCGTCGTATAGAAAATTTTCCATCAACGCGTATTCGATATAAATTTCCATACGCCACCTCGATAAAAGTATATCAGGGTAAAAGCCTAAAATAAAAACACCTTTTGTCGAAAAGGTGTTTTTCTTGTATATTCGATTTTCTCTTCAAAAAGCATATTTTATATATTCGATACGTCCGTCGCCGTACACTTCCGCAACGTCAAAACGAGCATTCGGCTCCTCACCCGTACGCATCCAATAAAATTTCGCAATCTGCACGTAGCGTTTTTGCTTTTCCGCCGTGACCGCCTCGGCAGGGGTTCCATACGCAAACGATTCGCGGGTTTTTACCTCGACAAAAGCAATTTCATCCCCGTCCTGTACAATCAAATCCGCCTCGCCAAACGGCGTACGGTAATTGCGTTCGAGGATTTTACAGCCCTGCTTTTTGAGGTGCTTTTCTACCAGCTTTTCCCCCTTGCGTCCTAAAATTTTTTTGTGAAGGTCCTGCGGTGAATCGGGCATAATCCGTACTCCTTAATCCCTTGAATGTGTGCCGCCGTACCATAGCCTTTGTTTTGTTCAAAGCCATAGTGCGGGTATTCCTTTGCATAATCGTCCATCTTCGCGTCACGGTAAACCTTCGCAATAATGCTTGCCGCACCGATCGAATAAGAAAGTGCGTCGCCGTGTATCACGCTAAATTGAGGCAGCTCGATATCCAACGTCATATTGCCGTCCGTCAAAACGATTTCAGGCTTTGCCCCATCCGGTAAAACCAAGCCTTCTACCGCTTGCTTCATACCCAATTTCGTTGCTTCCAAAATGTTGATTTCGTCGATAATTTTCTCACTCACCTCAACTATGGTATAGGCAATTGCTTTCTTTTTGATTTCCTCGGAGAAGATTTCACGCTTTTTGATGGACACCTTTTTACTGTCGTCTACGCCCACGATCAAATCGTTTTCCTCTAAGGGCATCACCACCGCCGCACAGACCACTGGTCCCGCCAAAGGTCCTCTGCCCACCTCGTCTACGCCAACGATATAGCGGTAACCCTTCGCCTGCAAAGCGTGTTCGTATTGTAATTTTTCTTCTGCATTCCAAACTTTTTTCATAATTTAAAACTCAAAATCGGTATAATCCGCAGGATTTTCCAAACATATCCGACCAATCCTGCCCTTGCGGAAATCGTCCACGATTGCCTTTGCGCCGCGTTCGTAATCGTATTCGCCACCGCGGAAGATAAACCCTCTGCGCTTGCATACCGCCTCGTACATCCCCAACTTTTCCGAAAAATCGGTGATGCCGTATCGGTCTGTCAAGCACTGCGGATAGGTTTCCGCAAGCTCGCCCAAAAGCTCTAACGCGATGTCGTCCATATCCAAAATATCATCGTTGATACTGCCGATATACGCCAAATGACGGGCGTGGTATTGATTGTCAAAGGAAGGGGGCATCGTTCCCGGCGTATCCAACAAATCAAACGCCCCGCATTTAAGCCAACGCACGTCGCGGGTAACGCCCGCTTTATCCCCCGTCTTTGCTCGCTTTTGTCCGCTGAGCAAATTAACAATCGTACTCTTACCCGTGTTCGGGATCCCTGCAACCATAAAGCGGAATGTACGGTTTAACCCTTTTGCCTGCGCGCGCGCACGCTTTTCTTCCGTAATTGCATTCAGCTTTTGGATCAAGATACGCTTTGTGGAAATATTGGTAGAATCGCATTTCACCGCATACCTGCCCCTACTCTCGAACATTTTCAAGAACCCATCGACTTTATTGGGATCGGCAAGATCCGCTTTGTTTAACACGTATAAAATCGGCTTTTCACCGAAAATCTTTTTCAAGTTTTTATTGACCGTAGCAATCGGCGCGCGCGCGTCTAACACGCAGATGACGCCGTCGCAAAGATCACGTTTTGCCTCCATATCGCGCATAGCTTTCGTCATATGCCCGGGAAACCATTGTATCGTCTTCATAATTACCTCAATAAATCGGGGCGATTTTTCTTGGTGATGGCAAGCGCCTGCTCTCTACGCCAAGCGTCCACCTTGGCGTGGTCGCCGCTTCGAAGTACCTCCGGCACCGCAAGCCCCTTATATTCCTGCGGGCGAGTATACTGGGGATATTCTAACAGGTTTTCCGAAAAGCTCTCGTCCACCAAAGAAGAATTGCTGATGACACCGTCCACGTAACGAGAAACGCAATCCGCCACAACCATAGCAGGCAATTCACCGCCCGTCAACACGTAATCGCCTATCGAAATCTCCTCGTCGATGAATAAATCCAACACACGTTGATCCACCCCCTCATAATGTCCACAAAGCAAAATCAAATGTTCGTATTCTAACAACTCGAACACTTTTTGCTGCTTGAACACCTGCCCTTTGGGGGACATATAAATACGGCGTGCTTTATGATTGGGGTCGATCGCCTCGATGGCGTTGCCGATCGGAGGCGCCATCATCACCATCCCTGCGCCGCCGCCAAACGGATAATCGTCGCATTTGAGATGCTTGTCCGTTGTATAATCGCGGATGTTTACAATATTGATTTGTATTTTTCCCGATTTTTGCGCCCTGCCGATGATACTTTCCGTCATCGCGGTAAACATTTCGGGAAATAAGGTCAAAATGTCAATTTTCATCATTCAACGCGTACCTGCCGCCCTTATTTTCGCTATATTGCAACCCTTATAAAATTGCTTCCACAAAACTTTTCGAGTCGAAAAAGTCTAAATCATCCATTTTTTCGCCCACGCCTGCAAACAGAACGGGCAACCCCAATTCCTGTGCCAACGAGAAGACGAAACCTCCCTTTGCCGTACCGTCCAGCTTTGTCAACACGATCCCATCGAGTTCCACCGCCTCGTCAAAGACGCGCGCTTGGTTCACAGCGTTTTGCCCCGTAGTAGCATCCAAAACCAACAATTTTAAGAAATCCGCTTCGGGATATTCACGCGTGACCACGCGATCCATTTTACGAAGCTCGTTCATCAAATTTTCCTTGACGTGCAATCTGCCTGCGGTATCCACGATAACGACGTCCGTGCCCTTTGCTTTTGCGGAAGATACCGCGTCATAAATAACCGCAGACGGGTCACTGCCTTCCTCGTGCTTTACAATACGCACCTTCGCGCGCTCTGCCCAAATGGAAAGCTGCTCGCTTGCCGCCGCACGGAAAGTATCCGCCGCCGCTACGGTCACCGTTTTTTTCTGGGTGAGAAAGTAATGCGCCAATTTCCCTACGGTCGTGGTTTTCCCAACGCCGTTCACCCCTACCAACATAATGACGCAAGGATATTCGGGCGGTTCCACCTCCGCTTCCTCTAAAATATCCGTCAAAATACCGCGAAGCAACTCCGTAACGTATTCCGCATCACGCAATTTTTCTTCAATGGCTTGGCTTTTTACGCGTTCCACCACTTCTTCCGCAGTCGTTACCGATACGTCGGAGGAAATCAACAATTCCTCCAATTCGTCGTAAAAATCATCGCCTAATTTATTTTTGGAAAACAGCACGCGAAGCTTTTCCGAAAGGTTGTCTTTCGTCTTTCTCAACGCGCCGAAAAATTTTCCGAATAATCCCATATATCTACCTCTTATTTAGAAAACGGCGTACCCGCGAAACGCGTACGTACGCCGTCTTATGTTTACTCTACCGTACCTGCGCCCAATTTCGTTTCCACTTCTGCCAATTTAACGGAAACGATCTTCGATACGCCCTTTTCCTGCATCGTAACCCCGAACAGCGTATCCGCCTGGTTCATGGTCGGTTTTCTGTGGGTAATAACGATGAACTGCGTATCCTGCGCAAAGTTCTTCAAGTAGGACGCAAATCTATCCACGTTTGCATCGTCCAACGCCGCTTCGATTTCGTCCAAAATACAGAAGGGCATCGGCTTGGATTTCAAGATTGCAAACAAAATCGCAATCGCGGTCAACGCTCTTTCACCACCCGAAAGCAGCGAAATTTTCGTCAGCTTCTTCCCGGGAGGGCAAGCAACGATTTCTACGCCCGCCGCAAGGGGATCTTCCACCCCTTCGTAGTCGATCTGCAATTCCGCTTTACCGCCGCCGAATAATTCTTTAAACGTCACCTTAAAGTTCTCGTTAAAGTCATAGAAGCCTGCGTTGAAGATGCGCAGCATTTCTTCACGGATCTGGTCGAGAGCCGCCTGCAAATCGTCGATGGCTTTTTGTAAGTCGTCACGCTGACCGACCATTTCGTCGCAACGCTGACGTTCTTCGTCGTATTCTTCCACCGCGTGGGGATTGACCGCGCCGAGCATGGTGATTTTACGCTTTAATGCAGAGATCAAGCTTGCCGCTTCTTCCACGTTAAAGTTCTCCACGCGGAAGGCAAGACAGCCTTCATAATCCAACTCGTACGCTTCTTCCATACGCTGACGGCTGTTTTCCAACGTGGTGTCGATTTTACTGATTTCAATTTCTGCCTTGTAACGCTTGTCCGAGCTCTTGGTCAAGGCTTCTTGCAAGCCCGTTTTTTCCTCTTCAAGACTGAGCTGTTCGGCGTTGACCGTTTCCTTATCGCGCGTAACCACGCTGATTTCGTCCATAATTTCCTGAACAGCCGCTTTTTCTTCTTCCGTCAGCTCCTTGCTTGCCGCTTCCGCTTCTAAGCCTTTCAGTTTGGTTTCCGCGTCCGTCTTTTCGTATTCCATATCCAAAATACGCTTGACGATTTCTTCCTTTTCCGCGGTCAAACGTTCGACGTTTTCTTTCTGTTTTTCCAATTGCGAGGTGAGCGTGGTATATTCCATTTCCAGCTCGCGCAAGGTCTTGCTCTTTTCCGCGCGTTCTTCCTTGAAGCGGTCGCACTGGCTGCGCTGACTTTCCATTTCCTCTTCCGCGCTCTTTCTACGCGAAGCAAGCTGCTCTTCGCTGAGCGAAGAGTTCGCCTCTTCATCCTGCAATTCTTTCAACTTTCTGTTCAACTCGTCCAACGCTTCCTGATAGGTAACGATATCGCTTTCCGCCTCGGTAAGCTGTTGAGAAAGCGCGGTTTCACGCTGTACAAGCCCTGCAATTTCACTGCTTGCGCCTTGATATTTTTCACGCAGCTTGTCCACCGCTTCTTCCGCTTCTTTTCTTTCGCGTTCGCTGTTGGCAATCGCTGCTTTCAGTTTTTCAATCAATTTCTGCTTGCGCGCGATATTGTCCTTGCATTCTTGAATTTTACGTTCGTTCGACATCAACGAGCCTGCATTTCTGCCACGGCTACCGCCCGTCATGGCACCGCTGGTCGAAACGGTATCCCCGTCCAAGGTAACGATCTTGAACAAGTTACCGTACTTCTTCGCGATCGCCGTTGCGTTGGCAATGTTATCACAAATCAAGGTGTTGCCCAAAAGGTTGCTTACGACGTTGTAGTAATAATCGTCAAACTGTACCAATTCCGTCGCAAGCCCCATCGCGCCGCGTTCGTCCAACGCGCGGCGGATTTCTCTCGAATCGGGACGCGCCCTCATGCTTGCAACGGGCAAGAAGGTTACGATACCGCCGTTGGTACGCTTCAAATATTCGATGAGGTATCTTGCATCGTCCGCCGTAGGCGTAACTACGTTTTGCATCGCGCCGCCAAACGCCGTTTCAATTGCCGTTTCATATCTTTGATCGGTGGTGACGATGTCCGCCAATGCACCGTGTAAATGCTTGGACAAATCAGGATTTGTCTTGGAGATGGAAAGCAATCTCTTAACCGATTCTTTATACCCTTCAAAGCGGTTTTTCAGGCTGATGTACATTTCCAAATTTTCACGCAAGGACGCCAACTGACCGTTCGCATTGAACAGTTCCTGGTTAAAATCGTTGACGGTGAGTTGCATTTCGCGCGCTTCTTCCTGCTTTTCTTCCAATTCACGAATACCCGAAGAGCTGAAATCTCTCAAATTCTTCATATCCTTGCGCACGGATGCCAATTCGTCTACCAAGCGCTCCTTTCTTTCGATTGCCTTGGTCAAAGCGGCGTTCAATTCATTCAAACGATCCTTCGTCGCTTCCATACGAGCCGCAAGGGTCCCGAGATTTTTCTTCATTTCCGCAATTTCATCTGCGTCGGAAAGCTGCGAAAGGCGGCTTTCGTCCGAAAGCTTTTCAAAAACCTCGATTTTCTTGTCCAGAGCGTTGACCGCGGCACGCAATACTTCAATTTGCGTTTCCAACTCGGTTACACGTTTGTGCCCTTCGTTGTTCTTTTTGCCCGTCAAAGCGATTTCATCGTCAATTTCGCCAATGCGGATTTTATTGGCAGCCAACATATCCACCGCCGCTTCGATTTGCGAACGGTAGGTCTTGATACGTTCCTGCGCCAAACGCAATTCGCCGTCCTTTCTTTCGTTGCCGACGGACAATTCTACACGTCGGTCGTTCAAAACGGTCAAACGTGCGTCTGCACGATTGATTTTATCACGGTTTTCTTCCAGCTTGCGGTTGATGCGTTCGATTTGCGTGTTGAGCGAAATGATTTTATCGGAAATCGCCGCAATGTCCTTTTTGAACTTGCTCTTTTCGTTTTCCGCATTCTCATAACGATATATGTAGGTGTTTGCCTCGTTGATTTTCAACGAGTTGGAGTATTCGTTGTATTCACGCGCGGCTTCCGCCTGCTTTTTCATATGGGGCAAACGGCGTTCCACTTCGTCGATACGCTGACGGTAAATAAACAGGTTGTCGTTGGCGTCCTCGATTTTTCTTTCGATCTCCGTCTTTCTCTGCTTGTACACCATCAAGCCCATCGCTTCTTCGAAGATCAAACGTCTGTCTTCGGGGCGGGCGTTCATAATCTGTTCTACCTTACCCTGACCGATGATAGAATACCCCTCTTTACCCAAGCCGATGCCGTGGAACAAAGTAACGATGTCCTTCAAACGGCTGGTTTGGTTGTTGATCAAGTACTTACTTTCCCCCGTACGGTACAGACGGCGGGTCATTGCAACCTCCGACGTTTCCATCGTCGGGAAAATTTTCTTTTCGTTGTCGAAAACGAGGGTTACTTCACAAAACGATTGCGGTTTTCTTTCCAAAGTACCGCCGAAAATAACGTCTTGCATATTTGAACCGCGCAACGTTTTTGCCGACTGCTCCCCAAGCACCCAGCGTACTGCGTCCGCAACGTTACTCTTACCGCATCCGTTAGGACCCACGATACAGGTAACACCTTCTTCAAAACGAATGGTCGTTTTATCCGCAAAGGATTTGAAACCGACAAGTTGTATCTCTTTTAAATCCAAAACCTACTCCTTATGATATATCGATATATCCGTTTATTTTTTCCTTGTTTTTTTCAGCGTTTCTAACAGCAATTTTGCCGCTTGCTGTTCCGCTTCCTTTTTACTGCTGCCCTCGCCGTTTGCAAACATACCCTTGGCGCTCGCTTTGGCAAAAAATATCGGGGCGTTGTCTTTGCCCGACTTCTCCGTTTCATAAACGGGGGGCTGTTCTCCATTTCCTTGTAAAAATTCTTGCAAGGCGCCTTTGTAATTGACCGACTTTTCTTGCGTTTCCAAATTGCCGTGCGCGAGGATAAATTCTCTTGCAGGTGCGTAACCGCCGTCCAAATAAATGGCGGCAATCACCGTTTCAAACAGGCTGGAAACCGTCTTTTTCCCAACGTTGGAACGGCCGCCCTCGATCAGGAGATATTTTTGTAAACCCAAATCGCGCACCGCCTTATCCAAGGCGTCTTCACAAACGTACTTCTGCCGCTCAAACGTCAAACGCCCTTCTTCCGCGCGTTCGTCGCGGCGGTACTGCCAATCGGTAACCACCAACTGCAACACCGCGTCGCCGAGGTATTCCATACGCTCGTTATCTTTCCCACCGTGCGCGTGCGCGTAGGTGGAATGGGTAAACGCTTCCTGTAACAATGCTTTCTCACGAAAAACGTACCCGATTTTGTTTTCTATTTCTGTAAAAGGGAATTTCATTATTCCGCCGTTTCCGTTTTTTCTTCGGTCGCCATCGCGTTTTCTAAGATGCCCGCAATTTTTTCAACCATCTGTCCGCGTACTGCGTTTGCCGCTTGTTCAATGCAAACCGCAAAGCCGCGCGCTTTCGAATTGCCGTGGCCCTTTACCACTGCCTTTTTCAAACCCAAGAACATCGCGCCACCAACCGCTTCATAATCCAATCCACCACGGATTTTCTTAATGATATCTCCGCAAAGGAGCGCGCGAAGCTTCGTCCAAAGATTGCGCTTGAATTCTCTTTTCATAATCGTGCTGACCGCTTTACCGCAGCCCTCGACCGCTTTCGTCGCGATATTGCCCGTAAAACCGTCCGATACCATAACGTCAATTTCACCGTACATTAAATCACGCCCCTCTACGTTGCCCACGTAGTTGATGGACTGCGTTTCTTTGAGCAGCGCGTTCACTTCCTGCTGCAAAGCAAGCCCTTTATGATCTTCCGTACCGTTGTTCAAAAGCCCGACCTTCGGGTTTTCGATGCCGTATGCCGCTTGCGCGTAGGTGGACGCCATAATCGCAAAATGCACCAAGTTGATCGGCTTACATTCGAGATTCGCCCCACAATCGCAAATAAACGTGCCGCTCCCGCGGTAGTTGGGTATAATGGGACAAAGCGCAGGACGAGAAACCCCTTTCAATCTGCCAAGCACCAACACGCCCGCCGTCAAGACCGCGCCCGTAGAACCAGACGATACCAAACCGTCAGCCTTTCCCTCCTTCAAAAGACGGAACGCGACAACCGTGGACGAATCCTTCTTCGTCTTTACCGCTTTTGTCGGAACCTCTTCCATCGTAATCACTTCCGTTGTATGTACGATCTCCAAACGGCCTGCATCGTATTTACATTCGGATAAAATCTCTTTGATTTGCGTTTCGTCGCCGCAGAGAATTACGGATAAATCCTTATCCTTTCTCAACGCCTCAACTGCGCCCAATACCTGCTGTTTCGGGGCAAAATCGCCCCCCATTGCGTCAATCGCTATTTTTACCATCGTATCCTCCGTTTATTGCGTTAGCCCCGGACTTGCTTAGTATTTCAGATCGCCAAACGTACGGGGATAAGGTACAACGTCGCGGATGTTCGCGATACCCGTCAAGTACATAACCATACGTTCAAACCCAAGCCCGAACCCTGCGTGCGTAGTACCGCCGTAACGACGCAAATCCAGATACCAAGAATAATCTTCGGGGTTCATCCCCAACTCCTTAATACGGTTCACCAACTTGTCGTAATCGTCTTCTCTTTGCGAGCCGCCGACCAATTCCCCAATCCCAGGCACCAACAAATCCGCCGCCGCAACCGTTTTGCCGTCGGGGTTTTGTTTCATATAGAACGCCTTGATTTCCTTGGGATAATCGGTCAAAAATACGGGTTTTTTGTATACTTGTTCGGTCAAGAAGCGTTCGTGTTCGCTCTGCAAATCCTTGCCCCAGAAAATGTTTTTATCGTCAAATTTATCCGCATTCTGCTTCAAAATTTCAATCGCTTCGGTATAAGTCAAGCGAACAAACGCATTTTCAGATACGTTTTTCAAACGTTCTAACAAGCCCTTATCTACAAATTGGTTGAGGAAATTCAGCTCGTCTTTGCAGGTTTCACTGACGTAATCGATGACGTATTTTACCATCGCTTCCGCAACGTCCATATCCCCTGCCAAATCGCAGAACGCCATTTCAGGCTCGATCATCCAAAACTCTGCTGCGTGACGCGCCGTGTTCGAATGTTCCGCGCGGAAGGTAGGTCCAAACGTATATACGTTGCCAAATGCCATCGCGTAGGTTTCCGCGCTCAACTGTCCCGAAACGGTCAATGCCGCGCGGGTACCGAAGAAGTCTTCCTTGTAATCGACGGGCTTGCCCTTTTTCGCCACTTCGTCAAGATCGAACGTCGTTACCTGGAACATCGCGCCTGCACCTTCGCAGTCGCTGCCCGTAATGATGGGGGTATGCACGTAAACAAAGCCCCTATCGTTGAAGAATTTGTGGATGGCAATCGCCGCTTCACTGCGGATACGGAACGCCGCCCCAAATAAGTTGGTACGGGGACGAAGATATGCGATCTCACGCAAAAATTCTACCGAGTGGCGTTTTTTCTGCAAGGGATAATCGGGGGTAGATTCGCCCTCGACCTTGATTTCCGTCGCCTTGATTTCATAGGGCTGCTTGTTTTCGGGGGTAACCACCACAATACCCGTCACAATCAACGCACAACCGACGTTTTCTTTTGCGATTTCGTCATAATTATCAAGGGTAGCGCGTTCAAATACAATCTGTGTATTTTTAAAGCAGCTGCCGTCGTTCAGCTCGATAAAACCAAACGCTTTCGAGTCGCGGATGGTCTTTGCCCAACCTGCCACGGTAACCGTTTTACCGTCGTATTGCGTATACTCTGAATTAAGTGCTTTCAGCTGGATTCTTTCCATAATAACCTGCCTTTTTTCCTACGGAAAAGTCTTTTTTCGTCTTTCGACACTTTCCCATTGTTCGTTTACCTTACTATTATAACAGTTTTTCCTGAAAAAGACAAGCGTTGAAAACCATTTTGTTTGTCGTTTCCACTACTTTTTTGGCAATAATGCCTTGTGTTGGACGATATTCGTCCACCCGAATGCGTTTACGGGAAAGTAAAACGTTGCCGCGGTAGCGTTCCAGATATAATTCGCTGCGCACCCCATTTTTGGGCGAACGGATAATTTCTTCCTTTTCACCCATCTTGACAATGGGCGCAGGCGGTGGAATTTCTTCAATCGTACGAGAAATCATCTCATACCTGTCCCCCTCGTTTCGTCCATAAACAGACACCCGAAGTCCACCTGAAAACACCTCCGCCGTCAAACACACGGGATAGGCGTGTGCGTTGTACAGCTGCAAATCGCACTCACTAGACACCATCGCGTCCCGAGATGGCGCCACGTAGGGTATTTGTAAAGAATGCGGATGATATTCCAACACCTCCAATCCGCTTTTGAGGGCAGCGTTATACAACGTCGTACTGACCTGACAAACGCCGCCGCCTACCCCCAAAACATATTCTCCATTTACGATGATTTTTGCCTGACGAAACCCTGCCTCCGCCGTTCGTCTGCCCACCGTTTTATTGAAAGAAAATTCTCCGTACGGTTGCACCGTCGCGCCGTCGATCAATTCCGCCGCGATGGTAATATTCTCACACCTGCCCTCATCCTTTGCGTTGTAATAGGTGGTGTACGAAGAAATTTTATCCCACCCATAGGGTGTATTCTGCGCCGTTTCTGCATCGCAAACGCACCTTTCGTCCCCATTTTTCCACACACTGCCCAACCAAAGAAAAACGGCGCCTGCAAGAAACAGCGCCGTTGTGTTTTTTCTACCTATTTTCATCTCTACACCCCTTTCAACGCGTACCTGGGTACTTCCTTGCCTTTCTACAGCTTGTGCGTTTTTCTTGGGGATTATGTTCATTTCTTTATTTTTCCGTTCTCGATACGGATCTTGGAACAATCCGCGCCGTACAAAACGCGCTCGGCGTGGGTACAGGTTAGGATCGTTTGCATTTCTGCGATACATTTCAGCAGCTTCTTTCTGCGGGGCAAATCCAACTCGCTCATGACATCGTCAAGCACTAAAATGGGATATTCGCCTGAAAGAATTTTAAAAATTTGCACCTCTGCCAACTTCAAGGCAAGCGCCGCGGTACGGGTCTGACCTTGGGAAGCGTACGTCTTTGCGTCCACACCGTTGATCAACACGTCCAAATCGTCACGGTGCGGTCCCACCGTCGTAAAACCAAGCCGCAAATCCCTTTCGTAATTGTTTTCCAAGCGGCGGCGTAAGGTCTTTATAATTTCCTCCCCACCGTCATATTTCCATTCAGGCTTAATGACCAATTCTTCTTTTCCGTCCGTTAAAAACGAGTGAAATTCTTTGGCGTGCGGCGCCAATTTCTCCACGAATTCCGCGCGTTTTTCTATGATGACCGCCGCGTATTGGCACAACTGCTCGTCCCAAATCGGCAAGGTATCCAGTACCAAAGAAACGTCATGGTTTTTTAATAACGTGTTGCGCTGGTCAAGAATTTTATTATACCGCAACAACGCCGTGTAATACGCCGGTGACGTCTGCGAGATGGAAATATTCATAAACCGCCGCCGTTCATCCGGGCCGTCTTGGATCAAGCGCAGCTCTCCCGGGGAGAAAAATACGCTGTTGATATGCCCCATCAGATCGGCGTTTTTGGCAATTTTACTGCCGTTGACGCGGATTTCACGCTTATTTTCGTAGATATCCGCCTCGATTGTGACGCTGCCGTAACGGTTTTCCGCTTCCGCAACGATCCGCGCAGACTCCGCACCGATACGGATCAGCTGTTTGTCGTGACGGATACGCAAAGATGCGCCCGTACAAAGATAAAAGACAGCCTCGGCACAATTGGTTTTGCCTTGCCCATTCTTTCCAAAAAGAACGTTAAGTCCCTCCGAAAACGTGAAGTTTTCGTTTTCGTAGTTTCTGAAATTTTGAAGGAATAATTTTTTTATTTTCATAATCCTCAAAAAACCCGCCGAAATCGCTTTCTTTTCCTTTCGATTTGTATTATAATTATATCAAATAATTTTGAAAAAGACAAGTTTACGAACGGGTAAGTGTAAATAATTTTAACAGGGGAAGAAATATGGCAGAATTTTCACAGCTTCAATTTATCTGGAAACAAATCAGCGAACGGTTGGAAAACCTGATTTCGCCCATTTCCTACAATACGTATATAAAAACGTTAGAACCCGTGGACATCCTCGGGCGTATACTCGTACTGAAAGCAACCACGCCGCTCGGCGCAAATACGATTATGAAAAAGCACGCGGAAAAAATCCGTGACGCTATGTCCAAATGCGATCTGGGCGTAAAGGATTTTCGTTTGGTGGTTGACGGCAGCGAAGAATATTCGCTTGACCAAGAGGAAGACGCGTCCGATAATTTCCAAATCTCCCCTATCAATAAAAACTTCACCTTCGAGTCCTTCGTCGCAGGCGCAAACAGTAAATTTGTTTACGCCGCTGCAAAAGCGGTTGCGGAAGCACCCGGCGAAACCTTTAACCCCCTCTTTATCTACGGGGAATCGGGTTTGGGAAAAACGCACCTTATGCACGCGATCGCAAACGAAATTATGCGCTTGTACCCTGAGAAAAAGGTACTGTATACCACTTGCGAAAATTTCTTGAACGAGTTTATTGATTCCATCGCGCAAAAGAGCAGCGCAAAGTTCCGTTTCCATTACCGCAACGTAGACGTTTTGATGATCGACGACGTACAATTTTTACGCAACAAAACGCAGGTGCAGGAAGAATTTTTCCATACCTTTAACGAATTGTCCGCACAAAACAAGCAAATTGTCTTGACGTCCGACCGCCCCCCGAAGGAAATTGCAACGTTGGAAGAACGTTTGCGCACCCGCTTTGAGGGCGGGATGATCGCGGATATTCAACCCCCCGATCCTGAAACCAAAATTGCGATTTTGAAGAAAAAAGCGGAAGATAAAAAATATATCATCGCGGACGACGTATTAGAATTTTTGGCACGTGATTCCGGTCACGATGTACGTACGTTGGAAGGACGCTTGACGAAGGTTATTTTTGCAAGTAAATTGCATGAGGAACCCATTACGTTGGCATTGGCAAAAAAAGCTTTGAACGAATCGGTAAGTGAATCGGAAGAGCAGGAGGATATTACACCTGACGCGATTGTGAATGCGGTTTGTACGTATTTTAAGCAAAAACGCGAGGATTTAATCGGGAAAGGGAAACGCGCGGACTTGGTAAAGGCACGTCAGATTTGCGCATATTTGTTGTGTGATATGTTGTCCTTGCCCTTGGTTGCGATTGGGCATATCCTTGGCGGAAGGGACCATACGACGATTATGTACGCACGCGATAAAATGGAAAAATTGGCATCGCTGAACGATCGTATTGCAAAAGAAATTGACGATATCAAAAACATCGTCCTCAAAAAATAGCCAACCTGACGTTGGACGCAGTAAGGTGTCTTTTCGTGCGTTTTTGTAGGGAGCTTCGTGCATTCCCCAGCCTGACGTTGGACGCAGTAAGGTGTCTTTTCGTGCGTTTTTGATAGATAGCTTCGCGCATTCAATGTGATATGCGGGAACATATAAAAAAGAGTGATAACACTCTATACAAGGTCCATAACTTCATTTAAACCACTAGGGTAAATATATGTCGAATAAAGAAAAAACTTTTCTTGAATATGCCGCAGACGCGGTGGTTGTAGGCGCAGGGCACGCAGGATGCGAAGCTGCCCTGGCTTTGGCGCGCACGGGCATCAACACTGCCCTTTTGACGCTCAACCTCGACAGTATCGCATTTTTACCTTGCAATCCCTCTATCGGCGGCACGGCGAAAGGACATTTGGTCCGTGAAATCGACGCACTCGGCGGTGAAATGGGGATTGTTGCAGACGATACGGCGCTCCAAATCCGTATGCTCAACGTCGGCAAAGGCGCAGCGGTGCAATCCCTTCGCGCACAATCGGATAAAAACGCTTATCACCGCGAAATGAAACGCGTGCTTGAAAACACCGAAAATCTTCGCATTATTCAGGCGGAAGCAACGGAAATTTTGACCGAAAACGGCAAATGCACGGGGGTGAAAACACAATACGGCGGCATTATTACCTGTAAAGCCGTCGTTCTCTGTACGGGGGTTTATCTCAATGGGGAAACCATTACCGGACACGTCGTACAAAAATCCGGGCCAAACGGATTTGCACCCGCAAACAAATTAACGGACAGCCTTGCAAAATTGGGCTTTACGATTCGACGTTTTAAGACGGGTACGCCCGCTCGTGTGGATCGCAGAACGGTGGATTTTTCCAAATGCGAAGTGCAAAACGGCGATACGGATATCTATCCTTTCTCCTTTATGCACGATACGCCGCCCGAGAATAAGCTGCCCTGCTATTTGACCTATACAAACTTGACCACACATCAAATTATTAACGATAATCTGGACCGTTCCCCTCTTTATGACGGCACGATCTTATCCACAGGCCCTCGATATTGCCCGTCCATCGAAACGAAAGTCGTGCGCTTTAAAGACAAAGAACGTCATCAAATTTTTATCGAGCCAGAGGGCGCGGATACCCACGAAATGTACGTGCAAGGGATGTCCACTTCAATGCCCCACGACGTACAGCGTAAAATGTACGCCTCCGTAGCCGGCTTGGAACACGCAGATATTATGCGTTACGGCTACGCCATCGAATACGATTGCATCGATACCTTAGACGTTTTACCCACCCTTGAATTTAAAAAAGTGGAAGGCATTTATACGGCAGGTCAAATCAACGGCACTTCCGGTTATGAAGAAGCTGCTGCGCAAGGACTGATGGCAGGTTTAAACGCCTCCTTGAAATTGCGCGGGCTGCCCCCGTTTACCCTGCGTCGCGACGAAGCCTATATCGGCGTATTGATCGACGATTTGGTCACCAAAGGCACGGACGAGCCGTACCGTATGATGACTTCTCGCGCTGAACACCGTATTTGTTTACGTCAGGATAATGCCGATTTTCGTTTAACGGAAAAAGGGAAAGAGGTGGGACTGGTCACCGAAGAACGGTATAATCGCTACCTCACGCGTAAGGAAAAATACGAGCAATTATTGCTTTCGTTGCAGACACGGGTACCTCAAAAAGAGGCTGCGCCCTTCTTGGCACGTTACGGTTACAGCGAGCCCTCTACCAGCGTTTCTTACGCGGATATGATCAAACGCTCGGTCCCTTTAAAGGATATTATGGCCGAATATCAGGTATTTTCCGAATATTCAAAAGACGTTTTAGAAACGGCGGAAATCACTGTCAAATATGAAGGCTACCTTAAACAGGGCTTTGATTTAATCGAAAAAGCAAAACGCTTGGAATCAAAATTGTTGCCTGCCGATATCGATTATACCAAAATCAAAGGTTTGCGCCTTGAAGCACAGGAAAAATTAAACCGTATCCGCCCTTTCAATCTTGGACAAGCAGGTCGAATCTCAGGGGTCAACCCCGCAGACGTTTCCGTCCTGATGGTATGGTTAGCAACACAAAATGACAAACAAAAACTCTCGTGAAAATCACGAGAGTTTTTCTTTACAATTAAAATATAGGTAATTGGGAAACGTCTAAGAGGAATATCCCCACGACCGCCACGGCAATTGAGAAATAGAAATAACCTCTGCCTGCCGCTTCTAAGCCGCTGCCCTCCGCGGAAAATTGGTAAAACATCGAACCTACCGCAATCGGCCAACCAAACAAAATAATCTTGATCAGTCCGCCTTTCCAAGCCGCATACTCTGCAAAAAATGCAGGCCAAAAAGAACTGACACCCAACCAAACCAAAAATAAAAACAATACGGAAACCAAGCGCAGCAAGGTAAACGACATCCCACCTTCGCACAATTCTTTTTTTGCGCCTCCCCGCTTGTTAGCAATCGACAACCCGATCAAACAGAAGGGCCAAGCCAGAATATCAATGAACATCGCTAAGAAATACCCAATCCACGCCATTGTATTTTTCTGTTGTTTCTTGGGTTGTGTAGACACGTTTTGTTGCACCGTTGCAGGGTTATACGGATACAGCAATACCTGCTGATTTTCCGTTTGCCCCTCATCGTAATCGCCTTGCACTTCTTCCCCTACGGGGGTTGCCACGCAATCGTACTTTACGTTGTAAGCTTTTCCGTTGGCGTCGTAATAATAAGCAGATGACGCAGTTTGATAAGGAACGCTCGTGTAATTGGCGTTTTGATAACTCCACGCCGCTGTGCTTTGTAAAGCGCCAGGGTTATATCCGCAATGCTTACAAACGGTTGCATCGTCTTTATTCTTTTTTCCGCATTCTGCGCAAAGAATCATATCCCCGCCTCCTTTTTTTCTAACGACATTTGATATTATAACACACGAAAGCCTAAAAGTCAATCCATTCTATCCATCTTTGTTAAGAAATAAAACCTGCCTTGCGTTTTTGCAAGGCAGGTTATTTATCTTATGTATTCAATGGATTATTTGCTCTTCTTTTTGAAGATTTTCAACAACAAGCAAAGTACCAAACAGCCAGCGCCGAGTACCAAACTGGTCTTGTCGAAGTAGAACCCTGCAAGAGCCAACGCGCTAGCGGGAGCATCGATCATCGTCGAATCAATCGTGATTGCGAAGACAACCGAGTAAGCCAACGCGCCCAGGCCAAGAATCAACAATGCTTTGCGAATACGTGCGGGAGCCTTTTCTTTCGAGAACAACGCACCCAATGCGGTAATCGTTGCAACAATCGCACACACCAAGAATGCATAAATCGCAAGGTTGTATGCAACACTGACATCGCCAATGATGTTCATCGAAGGAAGGAAACTAAACATAACTGCATCCGAGTCAACCATTGCCATCAAGATGTTGAGTAAGCTCAAGGATTGAATGTCGGCAACTCTATAAACACCATTGGTACCATCAGTTGCATTTACATTAACAACCGAAACAACTGCCTCGAAAGACAATGCTGCCAATGCAAGTACGCCAACAACAGCCAAAACCAAACCGAACAAACGGCTAAGAATGTTGCTGGAAGGGATTACCGATGCAGCAAGCTTCGTTTCTCTCTTAGCAGCTTTCTTTGCGATCTTTCTTTGCTTTCTAGGCATTGCTTTCATATCAAGCTTTGCTTTCTTCTTTGCGAGTTTTGCTTCTTTCTTGCTGATAGGAGCAACTGCATTAGGGCTAACTTGTGCAACACCAGATACAGTAAGAGGGTATACAACGTTGGGGTTGTTAGCGCTGTAGGTGTAGTAGTTCACCTTCGAGCCGTTCGGCAACTTGTTCCCTTCAGGGTTGTATCCGCACTTTGTGCAGAAAGCTTTCTTCATTTTTTTACCACAGTTCGGACATTTCATAATTTTCCGTTCCTCCATTGAAAAAAATCAATATTTATTTTCATATATTATAACACACTACTATTTCTATGTCAATAGTTTTTTAGAAAAAAAAGCAAATTTTTACAGAATTTTTTATATTGAAAATTTTTAGGTTTTTCAAGGGGTTTCGCCACAATCTTCATCCCCTATTTTCCGCCCTTACTTTCTCCTACAAATACTGTTAAACGCATACCTGCCCCCTTGATTTTATCAAAGAGGCAGGCAATTGCATTGATTATTTTCATTCATCAAAATTATATTTTTCCGCGATGATATATTTAGGACGGTTTTGCACTTCTTTATAAATCATACTCGTATGCAAATTTGCAAAGCCCTGACAAACCAAAATAATTCCGCCAAGGAAAGCAATCGACGGGAACAGCCAGGCGACCAATCCGCCAAAGTTAACCCCAATGCAAGACAAGACGATAAACGTGATAAAGCATAACACACTGGCAATACTCAACAAAAAACCCAATTTTATCGGGAAAGTCAAATGGTAATCCGTGTTGGGCAACACCCCCGCTTCTGCCAATTTCACCATCTTTTTTAAGGTATAATGCGTTTCGCCCGCAACCCGTTCGGGACGGTCAAACTCAACAAAGGTCTGCTTAAATCCGACCCAAGCCGTTTGCGCACGAAGCAAACGGTCGTGTTCTCCCATAGAAAGCAAGGCATTTACCACTTTGCGATCGTACAATTTAAAATCTCCCACGTCCGCAGGCATTTCCATTTTTGTAATCTTGCGCATAAAGCGATAATAAACGTACGCTGTCGCACGCTTAAAAACCGTTTCCCCTTTACGTTTTTTGCGTCTGCCGTGCACCACGTCGTACCCTTCTTTCCATTTCGCAATCATCTCAAGCGCAACCTCGGGAGGGTCTTGAAGGTCGGCGTCCATCGCAATTACTGCGTCGCCGCTTGCCATCTCCATACCGCACAAAAGAGCCGCTTGCTGACCGAAATTGCGGGAAAAATTGCACACCTTTACCCGTTTATCCAAATCCGCAAGACCGCGTAAAATCTCTTTCGTTGCATCCCTGCTGCCGTCATTTATAAAAATTATCTCGTATTCTTCTTGCAAACTCCGCATCAAAGGCGTTACCGCATCGTAAAAAAATTGTAATGCTTTTTCCTCGTTGTATGCAGGTACAATAATCGAATATTTCGCCATACTTTTCCCCTGTTTAATAAATTTGAAGCGCCCCAACGGCAATGCCGTCGGGGCGTTTACTGCTTACACCAAAAGCTTAGTTCAGCTTTTCCAACAGCTTCAGATCGATACCCTTTTCACCGATCTTGATGATCTCAACCTTTACTTTATCTCCGATATTCAACACATCTTCCACTTGATTTACTCTCTGTTCGGACAATTTGGAAATGTGTACCATACCATCCTTGCCAGGTGCAAATTCAACAAACGCGCCTACTTTGGAAAGAATACGAACAACTACGCCAACGAACATATCGCCGATTTCGGGATCGTGTGCAATCGATTCCACAATCGCCTGTGCACGTTTTGCATTTGCAATATCGCCATAGCAAGCGATGCAAACGGTACCGTCTTCTTCGATATCGATCTTCGTACCGGTCTGTTCGATAATCTTGTTGATGACTTTACCCTGCTTACCGACAACGTCACCAATCTTTTCAGGGTTGATCTTGAAGGTAACAATCTTGGGCGCATAGGGAGAAAGTTCTTCCGCAACAGCAGGAACGCATTCGAGCATTTTACCCAAAATATACTTTCTTGCTTCTTGCGCTTGCGCAATTGCGTCCAACATAATTTCCTTCGAAATACCTTTAATCTTGATATCCATCTGGATTGCAGTGATACCCTGATCGGTACCTGCCACCTTAAAGTCCATATCGCCAAGGAAGTCTTCAAGACCCTGAATATCCGTCATAATAACGTATTTACCCGTTTCGGGATCCTTAACAAGACCCATTGCACAGCCTGCTACGGGCGCCTTAATGGGAACGCCTGCGTCCATCAACGCCATGGTCGAACCGCAAACGGAAGCCATCGAGGACGAACCGTTAGAGGAAAGAATGTCGGATACGACACGGATTGCATAAGGGAACTGATCGGGTGCGGGGATAACGGGTACCAACGCACGTTCTGCCAACGCACCGTGACCGATTTCACGACGGCCAGGGCTTCTCAACGCCTTTGCTTCACCCGTCGAATAGCCGGGGAAGTTATACTGGTGCATATATCTCTTTTCTTCTTCTTCGTCAAGCCCTTCCATGCGCTGAGCTTCACCAAGCATACCAAGGGTACAGGTCGTCAATGCTTGCGTTTGGCCTCTGGTGAATACCGCCGAGCCGTGTACTCTGGGCAAAATGCCGTGTTCGCACCAGATAGGACGAACTTCCGTCAATTTTCTACCGTCGGGACGAACGCCTTCGAAAATCTTCGCGCGCACGATTCCTTTTACAATATAGTAAATGGAATCCTTCACTTCACGGATTTGATCGGGATAAATTTCAGAGAAATGTTCGATGATTTCCGCCTCTGCTTCCGCCTGACGAACTTGGCGTTCCTGTCTGTCAAACGTATCGAGTGCCGCATACAGCTTGTCGTAACCGTAAGCCTTTACCGCTGCATCCAAATCTTCGGGGATATGGTACAATTCCATTTCTCTCTTTGCTTTGCCTGCCACGGGAACGATTTCTTCTTCAATCCACGCGCAGATCTTTTTGATTTCTTCATGACCGTACATAATTGCACCGACCATTTCTTCGTCGGTAACTTCCTTCGCACCTGCTTCGATCATCAAGATTGCATCCTTCGTACCTGCAAGGGAAAGGTGGATCGTACTCTTTTCCTTTTCTGCAACGGTAGGGTTGATGAGGTATTGGCCGTCGATGCAGCCTACGATAACCGAACCCGTAGGCCCAGCCCAGGGAATATCGGAAATGGAAAGCGCAATCGAGGAACCGATCATTGCGATAGGTTCGGGTGCGATGTCGGGATCAACGGACAATGCGGTAGCCGTTACAACTACGTCGTTGAAAATCCCCTTAGGGAACAAGGGACGGATAGGACGGTCGATCAAACGGCTGATCAAAATCGCCTTATCAGACGCCCTGCCTTCACGCTTTTTGAAACCGCCGGGGATTTTACCCACAGCGAACATCTTTTCTTCAAAGTCAACCGACAAAGGGAAGAAGTCCATACCTTCTCTTGCCGTTTCGGACATACATACGGATACGTGTACCGCAGTATCACCGCAGCGCACCAAGCATGCGCCGTTTGCTTGTTCGGCATACTTACCAATCTCTACGATCAGTTCTTTGCCTGCATAGTTCGTCTTAAATACTTTGCTGTTGTTCAAATCTGGCATTGTTAAATTCTCCTTATACTTTAATTCTTTTTTGTTCTTGTCCGTTATTCATCGCCCGACGAAAACGGGGCCGACGTACACCCAACGCGCAAGCTTATGCCGAGGCTTGTCCGTTTTATGGCATACGCCAATGTTGCTATTCTCCTTCTTATCACAAAAAAGAGCGAGTTAAAATAACCCGCCCTTTCGTGCTTGCATTATTTTCTAAGACCAAGCGCTTCGATAATCGCTCTGTATCTTGCAATATCTTTTGCCTTTAAGTAGTCAAGAAGGCCACGACGTTTACCAACCATCTTCAAAAGGCCGCGGCGGGAGTGGTTGTCCTGCTTGTTAGCCTTCAAGTGTTCGTTGAGGTGGTTGATGCGATACGTGAGCAGCGCGATCTGTACTTCGGGCGAACCGGTGTCGCCTTCGTGGGTTGCAAATTTAGCAATAATTTCGTTCTTTTCCATTTTTTTATCCTCCTGTATGGAAATTATACTTGCGTACCGCCGGGCAACCGTGGAGAATCGGGTCACTCAGACAGCCGTTGCACCTATTTTATCACATTCTTTTAAGAATGTAAATCAAAAATAAGGCGATTTTTATGATTTTTCGCAATTATTTAAAAAATTCTCGCCTTTTTTCAATGATGCTATCGACGTTCTCGATGTACGTTTTCAAATCCTTTTGCGAAGCAAAGCGAGTAATCAACCCCTTTTCTGTGAACACACGCTTAGAAACCGCATTCGCGCCCACCGCCAAATTGTCTGCCGTTTCTTCCATAATATCCACGTTGTACACACACGCCTTATTCGGCTTTGTCCAGCCCACGTTTTCGTTGTTGCCCACCTGATATTTCTGGCGGTACATATAATACGGTACGTACTCGTTTTTTGGCAAAATTTCGCGAGACGAGGCCACCATGGTCGAGATGAAATCATTTTCAAGATAGTCCGTTTCCTCTTTCAGTTTTGCCCCGGATTTCAACGAAAGACAATGCACCGTGATGTTATCCGCCCCCGTTTCCACAGCTTTATGAACACTCTCTTCAAAAACGGCAGGCGTTTCATCAGCAAGCCCCGCAATCAAATCCACGTTGACGTCAAATCCGTACTTTGCCGACATTTCAAACGCGCGGTAAACGTCCGCGCTGGTATGTTTACGCCCGATTTTTTGCAACGTATCGTCTGAAAAACTTTGCGGATTGATGCAAATACGCGTCACGCCGTAATCTTTTAAAAGCGCCAGCTTATCCTCCGTAAACACGTCGGGGCGCCCCGCCTCCACTGTATATTCTCTTGCAGGGCTATAAGCGCGGTACAAGGGGTCAATCGCTTTTAAGACGCGAGCCAACTCCTCTGTTTCCAAAGCAAACGGCGTCCCTCCACCGATATAAACGCTTCGCAAATTGCCTACGCTGTCAGAAACGGACGCCAACTCTTTTTCCAACGCATCCAAATATGCGGGTAAAAAATGTTTGGTCTTGTCAATCGGCGCAGTGATAAACGAGCAGTAGGCGCATTTCGTCGGACAAAAGGGAATGGAAACAAATAAATCGGTGTTGCCGTCCTTTTTTTCGTAAATTCCCTCTTGCGCACAAAGGATTTCTTCCACCAAACGGATATTATCTTCTCGCACCTGCATACGTCGAAACAATTCCTCAAAGGGTTTGCCTTGCTCCAATTCCATATAGGCAAGCTTGGTCGGGCGAATCCCCGTCAATGCACCCCACGGCATTTTTTCACCGTATAGATTGCTTAAAATTTCATACAAGCGCAGCTTTGCAAAACGGCGTTCTAACCGCTTAAATTGCAATTCATCGCATACCTGCCCCTTATCTTGAAAAGAATATTCGTTCCCGTCTACTGAAAATGTATTGAAAAAAACGCCCTCCTCAAAACGAAAAGAGTGCGTCAAAATTTCAGGTCTGCGTTTAAACAAACGGACCACGTCTAACAATTCATTTTCCAAAAATGCACAATCGGTTGTAAAAGTCATATTCCTTATTCCTGCATAAAGGGATTGGTCTTTCTCTCGTGATCCAAGGTGGTGGGATCGTTATGCCCTGCATACACGGGATAATCCCCTTTTAGCGCCGCCAACTTTTTTAAAGAAGCACGCATTTCCCCGATATTTCCCGTAGGAAAATCCGTTCTGCCGATACTTCCTTCAAACAGCGTATCCCCCGTGAACAAATACCTGCCCCCATCCTTTGCCGTGATCAGGTAACACGCACTGCCTGCCGTATGACCGGGCGTCCACAGCATTTTGACAAGGACCCCGCCAAGATTTTTCTCTTCACCGTCGGTAAGCGTCTCGTCAATATGATAAGGCAAACGAGGCGCTCCAAACATATCAAACAAGTCCGCTTGCGTACCAAGCAAAGGTTTTTCCGCCTCCGAGCAAAACACTTTTGCCCCACTCGCTTGCAACGCAGAAACACCGCCCACGTGGTCAAAATGACAATGGGTTAAAAGTACGTACGCGGGCAAAAGCCCGCGTTTAATCAATTCACTTTCCACACGCGGCTGCGCAGGGTCGATCAAAATTGCCGTTTTGCCATCCTCCGTCAGCGCGTAGGTATTTGCCCCGAAACCACGGGGCGAAATGGTAATAATCTCCATAAAACTCCGTTACGTTCCTCCGTTATTTACGAAAGAGAAGTGATACGATGCACCTCGTAAATGCGCTTGTCCGCTTGCATTTTTTTGATCAGCAAATCCACCTCGGCAATGTCCGCTAAAGAGATGGACGCCTCTAAAATTGCATCGTGGTTTTTATCAATTCTGCCGTTGACAGCGGTAATTGCCAACTTCAGGTCGGACACCACCTGCGATAAAACGGACATCGCCGCGCCTTGATCGGTCGCACGGATGGAAATGTTGGCGTTATAACGCTGCTTCGCGCCTGCCGCAATCTGCCAAGACGCAGGCAGCAAACGCATTTGCTCCACGTGTTTCACGTTGGAACAGTCACTGCGGTGGATCACCACGCCGCGCCCACGCGAAGTATACCCCACGATATCGTCGCCCGGCACGGGAGAACAGCAACCGGCAAAGCGCACCAGCATCCCTGCTTGTCCATTGATCAATACACCCCCCGGCGTCCTTCCGCCGTCCCCTGCACGCACCTCGAATACCATCGGGGTTTCTTTACGGTAGAAGTCAATCAGCTTAAAGAGAATTTGGTTGACGGAAATAGAACCGTAACCAACCGCCGCGTACATTTCTTCCACTTCGTTAAAGGAAAAACGCTCGCAGATGCGCTTAAAGCTTTCAGGCGTAAGCAAGGTAGACATAGACAGCCCCTTTTTCTTGGCTTCTTCGTCCAGCTTAATCTGCCCAATACGGATATTTTCTTCTTTTAATTCGTTTTTGTAGAATTGTCTAATCTTCGCCTTTGCCGACGAGGATTTAATAAATTTCAGCCAATCGCGCGACGGCCCTTTGGAGTTGGGGGAGGTAATAATTTCCACCACGTCGCCCACCTCTAAGGTGGTTGTCAAAGGCACGATTTTCGAATTGACGCGCGCCCCCGTACAGCGGTTGCCCACCTCGGAGTGAATGGCATACGCAAAGTCGATAGGCGTCGCTTCGGGCGGCAAGGAAATAACTTTACCGCGAGGCGTAAACACCAACAGTTCGTGACTGTACAACTCTGTTTTCAGGGCATTGATAAACTCCTTCGAGTCCTTTAAATCCCCTTCCCATTCCATTACTTCGCGCAACCACGAAAGGCGGTTTTCAAAGTTATTGCTTTCCTCTTCCGTCTTCCCTTCCTTATACTTCCAGTGCGCCGCGATACCAAATTCGGCAATACGGTGCATTTCTTCTGTACGGATTTGAATTTCGAAAGGCTGACCAAAGCGGGTCATAACCGTCGTGTGCAACGATTGATATTTATTCGGCTTGGGCGTCGCAATATAATCCTTAATACGCCCGGGAATCGGTTTCCACTTTTCGTGGATACGCCCCAAAACCGTGTAACATTCTTTGATGTCCTTTACGATGACGCGCACCGCCGTCAAATCGTAAATCTGATCAAGGGTCTTGCCCTTGTTTTTCATCTTTTTATAAATAGAGTAGAAATGCTTAGGTCGGCCAAAAACCTCACCTTGCACACCGTCTCCATCCATCAATTCGCGGATTTCTTCCACGATATTGTTGACAAATTCCTTTCTTTCCGACAAACGTTCGCGGATGTTATACAACAGATATTCATACGCCTCGGGATCAAGATATTTCAAGCAAAGGTCTTCCAATTCGCACTTAACCTGCGAAATACCCAAACGCCCGGCAAGCGGCGCGTAAATTTCCAACGTTTCGCTGGCCATACGTTGCTGTCTTTCTTGCGAGAGGAAATTCAGCGAGCGCATATTATGCAAACGATCGGCAAGCTTGATGATAATAACACGCACGTCTTTTGCCATCGCCACGAAAATTTTACGAAAATTTTCCGCATTTTCTTCTTCTTTGGACTTAAAGACGATTTTTTCAAGCTTTGTTACACTGCTGACAAGCGCAAGAACTTCGTCCCCAAATTCCCGTTGGATATCCTCCGCCGTCGATTCGGTATCCTCAATAACGTCGTGCAAAAGCGCCGCGGCAATCGTCGCGGCATCCAAGCCCAAATCGATCAGAATGTCGGCTACTTCGCAGGGGTGAATAAAATAAGGCTCCCCTGAGGCGCGTTTTTGATTGGCGTGCGCCGCTTCGGCGTAGTGATACGCCTTAACCAACATCTCCTCGTCTGCTTGCGCGTAATTTTGATTGATTTTTTCCAAGATACGTTCCATCTTCAACATCCTCTTTTCCTCAAATCAATTCTGCTGTAATAAACAAACCTTTCTATAAATAGTGGAATCCCCAAGCTCCGCTTTTACCCCGCGATACACCGTCAAACGGCCGTCGCCAAAAGAAACCAAGCCAAGCTCTTCAAACACGTTGAGGGCGAAAATAAATTCTCTTTTATTAAAGCCCAATCCGTCGCAAGATAACGCCAGCTCTTCCACCGTCGCCCCGTAAAGGTTATTGACCTCACGGCGCAGAGCGGAGAAAATTTCTAACAGGCTCTCCCTTGCAACGTCCAAAGTTTCAAACATTTTATACCCGCAAATTTCACGGTTAACAAATACCTGCCTACCCTCTATCGCCTCCAAATGAAAATCTGAGGGCGTATCCAAGAAGATAAAATCACGGAACCCGGACAAGTCGGCATCGGGCGCGGGAGAAATTACCAAAGCGTTGGCGAGGTTACGCGAGGAAGGATAAAACAGGTCGCAACCCATATCCTTCAATTCTTCATAAAAACGCAGCGTTCTTCTGTCCGATGCAATCAAACAAAGCCCATAGGGACATTCCGCTTGTTTTTGCGCGATCAACGCCTTAATCTCTTCCGTGCTCATTTCAATCGGTTCTACGTCTACCGAAGGCGCATAGAAACGCGCAATCGAATTGGCAAAAATGCTTTCCGCCGCCGTATATCCCGTTCTGCCGTCGTACAATAAATCGCGTACGTAGCCCTTGATATATTCTCTGCCCTTAAATTTTGACAGGTTAACCTCAAAAATAAAATTCTTCTTTACGTCGCTTTCAATGATCCGTAAATTCTTCGCACCCGAGAAGTATAAAAGATCGATACAATCGCTTTTCACCATCAAGTGAGGAGACATCGCTTTTACCGGTCGAGCCGTACATGCCCCCGCCGAAATGGAAAATAACGGGCGTCGATGTCCTACGCCGTAAGGCTCCATCGCCACGATTTCACGGGCGAATTTTTCCGAGAACGGTTCGCTGATTTCTTCGCTGATGGGGATGACTTGTTCAAAGTCCGCAGGCGCATACGTCCTGCCGATTTCCTCGTTTAACGCCTTTTCCAATGCGTCAAATTGGTCAAATCGAATGTTGATGCCCGCTGCTTGGGCATGTCCGCCAAATTCTTCAATATACTGCGAGCAGTTTTTCAAGGCATTGAAAATGTTGATACTCTCAATACTGCGCGCACTGCCTTTCAGCATATCGCCGTGATGCACAAACAACAAGGTCGGGCGGTTGTATTCTTCCGCAATCCGCGCGGCTACAATCCCGATAAATCCCGTATTCCAGCTCTCGTCAGACAACATAATCACGTTGTCGTATGCACCCTTTTTTAACAGTTTTTTCTTCGCCGACGTATACAGTTCGTCACAATATTTCTGCCGCTCGGTATTGTACATACAAAGCTTCGTCGCTAAATCGTAAATCTCTGCGTCGTTTTCAGAAATAAACAGTTGGAACGCCGACTGCGCATCCCCCATGCGACCAGCCGCATTAACGCGGGGCGCAATGTTAAACGCCAGGGTTTGCGCCGTGATTCCGTCGTAATTTTTCCCAAGTAATAAAGAAAAACAAGGACGGATACGGGTGTTAAACCTTTTCAAGCCTTCCGTTACAATGTCACGGTTTTCCCCAAGCAAGGGCACACTGTCCGCGACGGTTGCAAGCGTTGCAAAATCAAGATATTTATACGCAGCCTCACCAATCAATGCGCAGGCAAGCTTAAAGGCTACCCCCGCGCCGCAAAGGTTGTCGTACGGATAATCGTCTTTCAGTTTTGGATTGACGATGATACAATCAGGTAAAATTTCCGGCAATTCGTGATGGTCGGTAACAATGACGTCCGAGCCCAACTCGTAAATATATTGCGCCTCTTTTGCGCAAGAAATACCGCAGTCGACCGTGATGAACAATTCGGGATTGCATTCTTCAAAAATGCGATCCACCGCCTCTTCCGAAAGCCCGTACCCTTCAGCGCGTTCCGGTACGTATACGTGCGGTTCAATACCAAATTCTTTCAAAGCGTGATACATAATCGCCGAGGCGCAAATACCGTCCGCGTCATAATCGCCAAACACGGCAACCGTTCGACCTTCATTTCGCGCCTGCGTAATCAATTCCACCGCTTCTTTCATCCCACTCATAAGAAAGGGGGAAAGAAAATTCTTCTCCGAAGGACGCATAAAACGACGGATTTTTTCCGCCGTATCCACACCGCGCGCATACAAAATGCGGGTGATGTGTTCCGTCAAGCCCGTTTCCACGGCAAGATCTGCAACGATTTTCAGTTGTTCTGCCGAAAAGGAATATTCGGGGACGATTTTCTTCATATTTACCTTCGTTTTTCTTGATTTTTGTCACGCGGGCACTATTATATATGCCCGCATATAAATTACTTTGGGCGGGTAGGAAAATACCCCCGCCCGCCCATATTATCGAAATTTTCAGGAAAGCCTATTCTTATTCAGCCGCAGGTTCTTCCGTTGCTTCTTCTGCAGAAACTTCTTCCGCAACTTCTTCAACGGTTTCTTCTACCGTTTCTTCTGCGGGAGCTTCTTCCGCAACTTCTTCAACGGTTTCTTCTACCGTTTCTTCAACGGGAGCTTCTTCCGCGACTTCTTCAACGGTTTCTTCTACCGTTTCTTCTGCAGGAGCTTCTTCCGCAGCTTCTTCAACGGTTTCTTCTACCGTTTCTTCAACGGGTTCAGCCTTTACAGCTTCTTTCTTTGTAAATACCTTCTTCGCCTTGGTCGACGTCTTTGCTGCGCCAACGTAAGCGTCCTTTTCAGGCTTCTTGTCAGCCGCCGCCTTGATGGGAGCATACAAGAAAGGTACACCCATAATCCCTGCAACAGCAGACGCGATCACAGCGATGATTGCGCTGAGTGCAAACCACTTCACACCCCAAGCAATCGCACCAATCAAGATCAAGCCAACGCAAACAAATGCGCAGATGGGCAAGATTTCTTTGCAAGCGCAACCGCATACGTTGCAGCTTTCCGATTTTTCGCTTGCTGCGATTTTGTTCATCGTGAAGACGGACGTTACCGCACTCATCAATGCCGCCGCCGCAAATACGTAGCTGATCGATGCCGTTACGGGGATGCGGGTAAGAAGTACAAGCGCAACCGTCAAAAGCGTCCCGTAAAGGGTACCAAACGCAACAGATACACCCTTACCAATACCGAAACGGATTGCTGCGTAAACGTATACAGCCGCAATCAACACGACACCGGCAATCACACCGCGAAGAACGTAGTTTTTCGCAAGATATTCTACCGCCTTTTCATCATTCGCCGCTACGGTGATAAACGAACCTTTCAATTCGCCTTGATCACCCGTCATAGCCTCAAATTTGTTTTCCAATTCTTTTTCAACCGTTTCAAGGTTCGCAGCTTTGTCAAACACGTAGATAATTTCGCTTTCGTCGCCGGACATTTCGCCCTTTATTTCATAGGTAACGTTCAAACTGCCAAATACGTTTTCACAAGCGTCTTCTACCTTGTCCAAGTTGTTGGTGTAAACGTGCTGGTTCATAGAAACCGTCAACGTCTTTACGTCGTCCAAAACCGCGCTTCTGTTGAATACGCCGATACCTTTCACACCGAAAATGGTACCTACTACCGCAGCCGCAATCACAAGGATACACGTAACCAATGCAACCAAGCCGGCGCAACGTTTTACCATCTTATTCTGGCAATTACTCATCGTCGTCATCCTCCTTTCTTACAAAGCGGAAATATTTATATTTGTCCTTGCTTGCGGAAAGAAGCATTACGTTGATGACCCTCGTCCACAACAAGTTGCAGAACGCGCCCGCTACGATACAGATCAACGCCTGCAATGCAAACGTATATACGCCCGATACGCCGACCAACAATGCAACCGCGCCCAAAGCCGCCACTGCATATACGTCAATCACGCCCATCATAGTCTTTCTGTAACCGCCCTTTACTGCGGATTCCAGCGTTTTACCCAATTCCGCTTCGTGCTTGATTGCGCCGTAAACGTACATATTCATTACGTTTACCAATACCAAACCAACCAAGAACATCAAGATCGAACCAAGCGTAATTTCAAATACGCCGCCCGAAATGAACGCATAGCACATTGCCACGATAATCAAGTAGCTAACCGTCGAATATGCGCAGGATACGCCGAAGCCGCCCATCTTAACAATGGTAAATACGATCAAAGCCACCAATACAACCGCAAGCGCGATGTAGATAAGGTTCAATACGTTTTCACCTGCGATTGCCGCATAGGTACGCACTTGGCTGTTGGACACCGTATTAAACTCGATATCAAAGCCGCCGTTATTCAATACGGAGTTCAGCAAGATAACCATCGTTTCAACGTCGTTTTTCTCCGTTTCGTATCTGAAAGGAACCCTTACCACGTTTTTCGAAGTGATATGTTCGTCGGACGCCTGAATTTCAAAAACGGTTTCTTCGCCGATCAAAATCTTCAAGGTTTCCGTTTGATTGGTTTCTTCGTTGGTCTTTGCGCCTTCTTCTTTATACGTTTTGATCATTTCTTTGCCGACGTCAGTAAATTTTACCTGTACGAAAGCAACTTCGTTCTTGGTATAAACGGAGAAATCTTTGATGATTTCGTCTACTTCGTATTCGAGACGTTCTTCCACCAAAGCGTCGCCCATCTTAATTTCCAAAGCGCCCGTCTTTGCAAACTGACCAAACGTGGTGTACGCGCTCTGGAACGCCGACTGACTTTCCGTCGTTTCGGATGCAGGTACGTAGATTGCCAACGCGTAATCGTCTACAATGGATACGCGGTAATCCGAATAACCCTTTGCCGAATAACGCGCACAAATTTCCGCCGTCGCTTTTGCAAAGTTTTCTTCAAAGTCTTTGCTAACCGTGCCGTCTTTGTTGAGAACGCCGAGTTCAGCGTCCTTTTTTAAATACAGCCCTTTGTGATTTTGGTAATCAGCCTGATCTTCCGATTCCAAGTTCTTATACTCAGCCTCGGAAATAACGCCGTTGGGGTAATAATATGCATAATACCCCCCGTCGAGATCCGTGCCGAGGTCATACATGCTGATAACGGGATTCCATTTTTTAACCGTGCCGGGGATGGCAAAGCTGGGAACCACCGTGATGGCGCACAGTACGACGATGACGATGGTGAGCAAAACCATCAGTACAATCGATTTCTTTTTGCCCATGTGATAAAAGCCTCCTGTTGTGTTTCGGATATTTGTTCTCCGAGTACAATGATACTCTATTATTATACCTTATTTTATTTATCCTCGTCAAGCCATAATCACGAGGATAAAACATTTTTTTACCGATTTATTAAAAAATATCGGTTCTACGTCTTTATTGAAGCAACTTTTTCTCTGCCAAAATATGCATTGCGCATTCGATACGTTTCTTCATCATACCGCAGGTTACTTCGTACGGGTCGTTGATGTCGCCGTTGTAATGGTAATTGTTGGCGTTGCAACCGCCCGAACAGATGAATTTCGCAAAGCAATCGCCGCATTTTTTACGGGTAAAAAGGCACGAGGTTTTAAACTGTTCGCGGATATCCTCGCGCACAATCCCCTCGCTTACGCTGCCCATACGAAAATCGGTGTCCCCCACGAACTGATGACAGGGGTACAAATCGCCGTTGGGGGCTACGGAGAAATATTCGTTGCCCGCGCCGCACGCAGAAACACGTTTCGAAAGGCAGGGCCCGCCCTCCAAGTCTACGTTGAAATGGAAGAAATTGAACCCTTTCCCTTCGGCATATCTTTGCAAATATGCGTCGCAAAGATTTTCGTATTCTTTTTCAATCGCAGGCAAGTGCTTGTCCGTGATTTGTAAATCCTCAATTTCCGTCACGACGGGCTCCATCGAAATGGAATCCACGCCTTGGTCGGCGATAAACAGCACGTCCTTGGCAAAATCAAGGTTTTTCGCCGTGAACGTACCGCGCACGTAGTAGCTCTTATCCCCGCGCAAAGAAATAAATTTCTTTATCTTATCGATGATAAGATCGAACGTACCTTTGCCGTTGATGGATTTTCGGATGGCGTCGTGGACTTCTTTTCTGCCGTCCAGCGACAAAACGACGTTTTCCATTTCTTCATTGAAGAATTGAATGACGTCGTCACTCAACAGCAACGCATTGGTCGTGGTCGTGAAGAGGAATTTTTTTCCTGCCTTTTCGCCCGCTTCTTTCGCGTAATAAACCGTCTTTTTTAAGACGTCAAAATTCATAAGCGGTTCGCCGCCGAAGAAATCCATTTCCAAAACCTTGCGCTTACCGCTGTTTGCAATCAAAAAATCCACCGCCGCTTTTGCGGTTTCAAAGCTCATCGATTCGCGCTTTGAATGGTATGCGCCCTCATCCGCGAAGCAATACCGACAACGGAAATTGCAATCGTGACAAATATGAATACACAGCGCTTTTACCTCACTGCTTTTCATCGGATACGATTGTACCTCGTCTTTGAACAACAACCCTTGCTGTTTTAAACCGTCCACGTCCGCCAAAATTTCTCGAATTTGTTCGTCCGTGATATAGGTGATATCAATATCCTCGCCCTCTTCTTTCGCTTTGAGATAATCCGCGGTGGCTTTATCGCATTCGTGTAAGCTGCCGCTGCCCACGTCGTATATATAATTTTTATCTCTATAATTGAATACGTGTATCATTTTCTTCCTTTTCAGCCTTAAAAGGCTTTTAACGTCAAAAAAAGGGCGCGTATAAACACACGCGCGCCTTTTACGCCGTTTTTGCGTTTTTTTGATGTCCCAGTCGAGGTATCCCTCGCCTTAAAAGGTTTCTACGTCAAGCGGCGGCCGCTTTGCGCGCCGTTCGCCTGCATATAGAACCAAGTGGACGAGCCTAAGATTACTTACGTTCGATTTTTTCTTCGCGCGTAATTCTTTCGCAGGACTGGTTGCCTACCGTACAGCTGGTTTTGCAAGCCGATTGGCAGGTGCTTCTGCATTCGCCACAAGCGGTAACTTTCTTATCTGCGGGTTTCGCAATCGTTTTAATCATTTGAACATCCTCCTAAACTTCTAATTGGATTTTGTACGACTATTATAATACACTTTTTCCAAAATTGCAAGCGGTTTGCTCTATTTTTTTACAGTTTTCCTAAGCGAGCACGCTTTTTTATGATTTTTTCACATTCACCGCCAGCATTCCGCCAATCCCACCGATCACGAAAGCAAGGATCAACTCTGCAAAAATCAACCAGGATAAGGAAAAATCCCCACCAAGCGCAGAAAAAGCAAGGTAAGAAAGTGAGGTAAACAGTAAGCCTGCAATACCGCCCTTCAACCAACCCTTTTCCCCGTGTACAGCAACCAAAGTGCCAACGATTAAGGCTATGCCTTTTATGGCTTGATTGATGGGATAAACCAATTCTCCGCGCAGATTGCAAATCCGCAAAATCGCCGCGAAGATCACCGCCCCCAATACAGAAATCGTCAAAGCCAACCCAGCCGCTTTTGCCACCGTGAAAATCCCGTCGCCGTAATACCTTTCGTTTCGCATAAAAAAACACCTCCGCATTATCTTATGCGAAGGCGTCTTTTGTTTAGAATGATTATTCTTCCGTCTTTTCTTCCGCCTCGGGCGCTTCTGCAAATTCTTCCGCTTCGGGCGCTTCTACAGGTTCTTCTGCTTTAGGTGCAGGTTCTTCCTTCTTTGCAACAGCGTCCGTCTGATAAACCGCTTGTTTATCAAACTTGATATACGATTTTCCGCTTGCTTCCGAACCGGTTTCCAATACGAAGGTGTTGTCCTCAGGGCAAACCTCTACCACTACGCCGCAAATACCGCCGATGGTCTTTACTTTATTACCGGGCTGAATTGCATTCAGCATATTCATCGTTTCTTCCTGTCTTTTCTTTTGCGTACGTCTGTTGAATACCATGAACACAACGAGAACCGCCGCAATGATACCAAACATAAGCCAGGTCTGCCAAGGGTTGCCGGTAGGGGCCGCCGAACTGCTCGTCGTAGAGCTAGTTACCTCAGATAACAAATTATACAACATAAAGATCTCTCCTTTTTTGTGCGCAATTACGCATTTCGTTCATTTTATTGTCCCTATCATACCTTTTTTTTCCTTTTTTTGCAAGTGATTTTAAAAGCTTTTTTCGATATTTTTTATTTTTCACCCCTTTTTCATTATGTGAAAAGCGCGAAAAATGGCGGCAAACCGCCGCCATTTTATACATAACCCCGTACATGGGTGGGTCATTTTCTGTTTTTTCTTTCTGCCAATACCATAATCAAAACGTACGCCGCAATCATTACGGCGATTGCCCCGATTAAGACGAGATACATTACCCATTTTTCCACAGCTTGATCAAAAAGGAACAATTTACAATCTGCAACCGACCGCAAAGCGTCCACGGCTTCTTGCGGAATATGATCCTCCAACATCGCGTCGAACACCCCGCTAAGCGCGTGGTTACGCAGAAGCGACGTACCGTGCGTGCCGGGTAAAAATACCAACGTGGTTTGCAAGCCTTTGGAAAAGGAAGAAATGGGCATATACGCGCCGCAGATAAACCCGTAGCCTGCGCTGACAATCGTCCCCACCGCCGACATTGCGCCTTGCGAACGCAAGGGATAACAAATCAACGAGGATAATGCCGTCCCAAATAATACAAGCAACACCACGTCCAGCATCAGCATCAACACGTCCACAAAGGAAAGGTACCAACCGATAAAGGACAAATACAGTAAGCCCATCGCCAAAGCCACGAAGCTGATAATCAAACCGTTGATTACCGTTGCAACGTAATACCCCAACGCAATCGAAGAGGTTTTCACGGGCGCAATGGACAAGTCCCCGCGCGCGCCCGTTACTTTGTCCTGCACCATAAACAGATTGGCGCAAAAAGGCACGGTTACCGTACTGACTGCAAGCAAGGACGACAACAACAAACCGCCCACCAGGCCTTGAATCAGTGAATCGTCTATGGGGATCCCCGCAGGCAACGCACCTCGGAAACTGTCCTCGTATACGTTGTAAAGGAAGGTCGCGTACAACACCAATAAAATAATGGGTGTGATCAAGGAAGTGAAAAACGTACCCTTGTCTTTAAAAAACATAGAAACGTTGCGTTTGATCAAGGTGCCGCAGGCACGCATTTCGTTGTTTTTCTGCGTTTTCATACGTGATCACCTCCCAAATTTTTTCCCGTCGCCGCCAAAAATACGTCGTCCATTTTTCCTTTGATAATTTCGTAATCGACAAAAATATCGGGGTGTTTCAAAATTAACTCTGTCGCCTCTGTTGTATCCTTTAGATCAATACGGAATCCATCCGCCGTTGCCCCGTAAGGCTTCCCGAGTTTCTTCACCTCGTCTTCCTCGGCATAAAGCAGAACGTAATCCCCCGTGAATTGATTTTTAAGCTCTAAGGGCGTTCCCTCCGCCGCAATTTTCCCTGCGTCCAAAATCACCACGTAATCGGCGTCCGTCGCCTCTTCCATATAATGCGTAGTCAAAAATACGGTCATATTTTCCGTTTTTCTCAAATGTTCGATGATCCCCCATACCGTTTTACGCGTTTGAGGGTCCAACCCCGTCGTGGGTTCGTCCAAAATCAAAATAGACGGTTTATGCAACAGCGCACGCGCTACGTCCACACGGCGTCTTTGACCGCCCGAAAGCTTCCCGATCGGCCGTTTTAAAATATCCGCAAGCTCGAACGTTTCCGTCAGCTCTTGCATACGCTGTTCAAATGCCTGCCCATAAATCCCGTACAACGCCGCGCGCGTCTTTAAATTTTCGTATACAGAAATGGGTTTATCGAGTACGGAATTTTGGAAAACAACCCCCAATTCACGTTTAATTTCATTGGGATTTTCGTCTAAGTTTTTACCGTTAATCTCGACTCTGCCCCCGTCTTTTTTCAGTTGACCGCACATAATTGAGATGGTGGTACTCTTCCCTGCGCCGTTCAAACCAAGGAACGCGAACAGCTCCCCTTTTTTTACACGGAAGGACAAATCCTGCACGGCTTTCACGTCGCCGTAGCTTTTAAACAGATGATCGATTTTGATAATATCTTCCATAAACACCCTCCTTTACACCGAAAGCGTTTTGAATACTTTTGTACCCTTCTTATACAACCACCAAGACAACCCGACGGTCAAGGCAACGAATATTCCCAAACAAAGGACAACGTACCCCCACGCAGGCATATATTTCCCAAATAAGAAATATCCGCCGAGGGGCAACAAGGTGATTCCCCATCCGCCAAACATTGACACTACAATCGACGCGCTTTGCTTGATCGCCGCTATTTCGTTTGTCCATTGTAAGTTGGGCAATTTTAAATTGACCGTCAGATCAAACGCCGAAAACAATAAGGAAGAAATCAGCGCTGTTGCAAGGACGAGGCAAACTTCCCACCAAAGCAAGCCCAAGACAAGGGCTATCGTCAAGCCGCATATCAGGGCAGGGATTGCCGTCATGATAAAATGCAAATACAGTTTCGCACGAAGCACCGCCCACTCGTCTACGGGCAAAGCTTGCACCAAGGTAATATTTTCCCCCTCTAATGATACGGAACACGCCGCAATCGTGTTGGAGGAAGTCATAAACGCCATCGTCAACGCCACAATCATCAACATCGCGCTGGGATCGCCAAGCAGCGTCCCAAGGCTTTCTGACGAAAGCCCGAACAAGTCCCCTTTTATCCAACACATCACGCCGATAATCACCATCAAGAAGGTACCCATGGATGCGTTTAACAAATACATGGGATCCTTTATCAAGCGTAAAAACTCTTTTTTGAACAATGCAAAAAGCGCGCCAAACGACTTGTATTCACGTTCCTTATATTTGGCATGACGCTCTCCGCGTTTCATGGTAATGATGCGGAAATAGGTCAAAGAGATCACGAGGTAGCCAAGCGCAAAGATGCCGCCCCAAATCCCTACGGTGATCAACAGCGAGAGAAGGTTCCCCTCCGCCGCATACCCGATTTGCGAAAACGGATACAGTGTCGTTTTCATCGTCGTCCCCACCGCTTCACCGTTTGCCAAAACGTAACCGATATATTCGTTGACTTTCGAATACAGTATGAAATATACCACCATAAATACGATAAATCCCAATACCGTAAACAAGTTTTTAAAAGGCACTTTTGCCGTCATCCAAGCCAATACAAATCCGATCAAGCAACAAATTGCCGTACTGCCCAAAGGCAACACCAACAGCAATACGACCCCGCTGACAAGGGAAGCAACCTGCACGCCCGCCACCGTGTAATATTGCGCCAATGCCGGAATAAAAACCAACGCCTCTATCAACAGCGTCATTACGTATAAACCCAGCATACGGACGAATAAAATCGCACGCGCGGGGATGGGCATCGACAACAACAAATCGTTGTCCTTTGCCTCGTACAGTTTACTTTTCGCCATAAAGCAACTGCCGATGACGCCAAATCCGGTCGCCATTAAACTCATGACGGAAAAATAGACCCAACCGAGCCCTGCCTCCACCAAGGGTTGACACATCATCTTTGACATTTCCCAAAAGAGAACGCCTATGGCAACCACTGCATATACAATCAAAGCGGCAAACGCAATCGCCGTCACCTTGGAACGTCGTTTTCCGTTTTTACCTTGTGTGAAAACGGCTGCTATTGCCAACAGTTGTTTTTTAAGTAACGCTTTTAACATACTGTTTACACCAATTCCAAAAAGACGTTTTCTAGGCTGTGATCCCCTTTCACCTCGTCCATGGTACCCGCTTTAATTAATTTTCCGTCTTTGATAATGGCAATTTTATCACAAAGTTTTTCCGCTACTTCCAACACGTGCGTAGAGAAAAAGATCGCGCCGCCGCCTTCGCACAGCTCCCGCATGAAAGTTTTCATTGTGTGTGCCGCTTTGGGGTCCAAACCAACAAAGGGTTCGTCCATGACCATCAATTTCGGCTGATGAATCATTGCCGCGATTACCGCTAATTTTTGTTTCATCCCGTGAGAATAGGTGGAAATCGGTTGCGCCAACGCAAATGTCAATTCAAATGCATCCGCGTACTTGCGTATGCGCGCATTACGCGACTGCGCGTCAATCTTAAAAATATCCCCGATAAAATTCAGATACTGCACCCCCGTCATAAAACCGTACAAATCGGGGTTGTCGGGGATATAAGCAATTTTCGCCTTACAAGCAAGCGGATTTTCGCGCACGGAAATACCGTCCACGTAAATTTCACCCTCTTCAAAACCGAGAACCCCGCAACATGCCTTTAACGTAGTCGTCTTCCCCGCCCCGTTATGCCCGATAAAACCGTACAGTTCTCCAGGCGCGATATGCAACGATAAGCTATCCACTGCTTTTTTCGTGCCGTATTGTTTTGTTAAATTTTCGATTTTTAACATAGCTAACCACCTTGTTTTAGGTTTTTGATATTATAATGATATCATAAAGATATATGCTTGTCAAGTGTTTTTGATAATTTTTTAATTTTTTCTTCGCCTTATCGTATATCACACAGTGAATGCGCGAAGCTATCTACAAAAACGTACGATAAGACACCTTACTGCGCCCAGCGTCAGGCTGGTTACCATTTGCCGGAACCGCCGTACTTACGATAAAATTCCTGCGTGTACTCCTTGACGTACCCGCCCAAAATCGCCTCACGCAAGCCTTTCATCAGCTTATGCAAGAAAGTGATATTATGCAAGCTAAGCAACATCGCCCCATACATCTCGTTCACGTTGATCAGATGCCTGAGGTACGCCTTGGTATAATTGCGACAGCAGTAGCAATCACATTCTTCATCCAGCGGCGTAAAATCCTCTTTAAACTTCCCGTTGCGAACCACTACCCTTCCGTGACTGGTCATCGCCGTGCCGTTACGCGCAATACGCGTCGCCAAAACACAGTCGAACATATCCACGCCGCGCAAGGTCCCCTCAATCAGGCAATCGGGCGAACCTACCCCCATCAAATACCTGGGTACATCGGTCGGCAACAACGGCTGCAAATAATCCAACAATTCATACATCAAGGGTTTAGGTTCCCCTACGGACAAACCGCCGATGGCAATCCCGTGTTTCACGAACGGCAAAGTTCGACGCAAGCTCTCTCCGCGCAGGTCTTTATACATATTCCCCTGCACGATCGGAAACAACGCCTGCTCAGGCTTGTCGTGGAATTTATAGCAACGCTCCAACCACGCCGCCGTACGCTTCATCGCCGCCTCTGCCTGCGCGTGATTGTAGCCGTATTCACTACACTCGTCAAATGCCATGATAATATCCGCGCCGAGGTTCTGTTCCACCTGCATCGCCTTTTCAGGCGTAAAGAAATGCTTGCTACCGTCGATATTCGAGGAAAATTCTACCCCCTCATCCGTGATTTTATTCAATTTCCCAAGCGAAAATACCTGAAACCCGCCGCTATCCGTCAAGATTGGTCTGTCCCAGTTCATAAATTTATGCAGCCCGCCCGCTTTTTTTACAATATCGTCGCCCGGGCGCATATATAAATGGTAGGTATTCGACAAAATAATCTGCGAGCCCGCCTCTTTCAAATCCCTCGGGAACACCCCTTTTACCGTCGCTTGCGTTCCGACGGGCATATATACGGGCGTTTCAATATCCCCGTGCGGCGTATGCAAAATCCCCGCACGCGCCCCCGTTTCCGGGTCGGTTTTAATCACTTCAAAGGAAAAAAATTCGTTGTTCAAAATGGTTTCCGTCCTTATAAAATTAAGCCGCCACTATATAGAAAATTGTATCCAAGCAACCGCTTTTTTTAAATCGAATTGATTATACCACACTTTCTTGAAAAATGCAATCCTTTTCTTACTTTCCCCTTTTTTTGCATAAAAAATAAAATTATACATAATATTCACAATTTTATGCATTTATGCAAAAATATATTTTGTTTTATACAAAAAAGTTTCAAAATTCGTGTAAAAATAGTTGACTTATCTAAAAAATAGGTATACAATTGGCATTACAAAATCAATGAACACTTTTTGAAAGGAGAATAAACACTATGAAGAAATTT
>JAFWAN010000070.1 GCA_017507585.1 Clostridia bacterium | reverse complement strand
TTATCCTACGTGTTTTTAGGTAGCTTCGCGCATTCACTGTGATATGCGAGGGTGTATAAAAAACGAGTGATAACACTCTATACAAGGTCCAGCGGAACGCTGGCAGTAAGGTGTCTTATTTTGCGTTTTTGATAGGTAGCTTTCACTGTGATGTGCGCGAAACGCTGGTAAGATAATTCACTTTAAGAAAGAGAGGGCAACCTCTCTTTTTTCGTTAAAATTTATCGAATAGATAAATTTTTATCGATTTATGTAAAATCGCTTGATTTTTACTTGAAAAATATATATAATGAAAATATCCAATACGTGAGAGGTACGATTATGGAAGAAAAATTATCTTGTAAGCAAAAAGCGATTGCCTACTTAAAAGCGTTACCCAAACGTTGGTTTATTACGGCGTTTTCGGGGATGGCGCAAGGGTTGTTCGTTACCCTGATTGCAGGTACGATTTTGGCGCAGATTGCGGGCTGGATAGGGGATAACTATATCGGCAATACCCTCGGCTATATCGCAAGCCTTGCCAAAATTTTGATGGGCGCAGGGATTGGCGTAGGGATTGCACACGCGCTCGGCAAAAACAAGCTGCTGATTTTTTCCGCCGCTGTGGCAGGTATGGTTGGCGCTTGGGCGGATCAGTTGATCGTCGGAGGCGGCGGTTTGCCTACGATTGCCGCGTTGATGGGGACAAAATCGTTGCCTGGCAACCCGATCGGCGCGTACGTGACCGTTATGTTGACGGTGGAAATCGTACAGCTGTATGCAGGAAAAACCAAATTGGATATTTTGTTGATTCCTTTGGGGACGTTGCTGCTTGCGTTTGGCGGCGTATTCGTGTCCTATCCCTTTATTTGGGTAGTCAATCAGTTAGGCAATTTGATTGCGGTTGCGACGAAAATCACTCCGTTCTTGATGGGGATCGTCATCGCTGTCATTATGGGCGTTTTATTGACGATGCCCACTTCGTCTGCGGCGATTTGGGTTGCGGTAGCGACGCAGGTAGCGGCAGGCAATGAGGAAGCTATGTTATTGGCAGGCGGCGCGGCAACGGTCGGTTGCGCTTGTCATATGGTCGGCTTTGCTGTGGCGAGCCTCCGTGAAAACGGCGTAAGCGGTTTGATTGCACAGGGGATTGGTACCAGTATGTTGCAGATCCCCAATATTATGAAAAAGCCCATCACAATGCTGCCGATGATTATATCCAGCGCGATTTGCGGACCTTTGTCTACCTGCCTTTTTAAGTTGAAATGCGGCAGCGCCGGCGGCGGTATGGGTACCAGCGGTTTGGTCGGTGTATTTGATTTGTTCAGCCATACGACGGGTTGGCTCGGCTACGTAGGGATTATCCTTTTGATGATTGTTTTACCGGCAATTTTAAACTGGATTATGTCCGAATTTATGCGTAAAAAGGGTTGGCTGAAAGAAGGGGATTTAAAATTGGACGTGTAAATGCAAAAAAAATAAATGGAAAACCTATTTTTTCTGAAAAAAAAGCATTGACAATCCCCATTTTATATGGTATACTTATACAGTAAATTATTGCATTTTTCTCGTGGAAGGACAGGACGAAAGATGTGGAGGAGGACGAGATGGAATTAGAATTTATCATATTGATTGCTCTTGGTGCGGTAGGCGTTGTATTACAAGCGATTACGTTGGCTTGCGTTTTGGTGAAAAGAAAAAATGCGGCAATGCTTGAAGAAGCGCGTTTAGAAAGAGAAATCGCACGCAATAGGAAGAGAAAGAGAGGCGTTGCGTGCAATCAGTGCGGCGTAAGACTTCGTGTAAAACCCGACTCGAATGAAACCTATATTTGCCCTGTATGTAACAATCAATTCCGCGTTTATCAAAAGAATAAATAAGATACTTAATAACAATCCCCCTCAAGCCGTTCGGCTTGAGGGGGATTTATTTATACGATTATAAAAATACTTGTCTTTGCGGTTCGCTGGTTACGTGCATACCCAAGGATTTAAAGGTTTTTTCATCAACGTGGGACAGCATTACGGAAGAATGCACTTCGCAATTTTTCAGCTTATCCAACTGCGCCATTGCTTGTTTCGCTTTTTCGTCGTTCACGGCGCAAATCGCCAACGCCATCAGGATTTCATCCGTATGCAGCCGAGGGTTACCCGCGCCCATATGTTGCACCTTTAACCGTTGAATGGGCTCGATAATGGTCGGGGAGATCAATTCCACGCTGTCGTCGATGTTGCCCAAGGCCTTTAAGGCGTTCAAAAGACAAGCCGCGCTTGCGCCTAAAAGATCGCTGGTTTTGCCCGTTACGATGCGTCCGTCGTTCAATTCGATTGCGGTTGCAGGCGCATTGGTTGCCTCTGCCTTTGCAAGGGCGGGGGCAACGGCTTTTCTATCTTCGGTAGAAAGTGCAGATTTCCGCAGGAGCAGTTCTAACTTTGCCACGACGTCCTTAGACGTTCTGCCTTTTTTGGCGTCGCAAAGCGCCGCGTAGTAACGGCGGATGATTTCGTTGTTAGAGGCTTGTCTGCACACTTCGTCGTCAATGATGCAGTTGCCTGCCATATTTACCCCCATATCGGTCGGGGATTTATAAGGGGAAAAGCCCAAAATGTTTTCCAAGGTCGCCGATACGACGGGAAAAATCTCCACGTCGCGGTTGTAATTGACGGCGAGAGAGCCGTATTCTTCCAAATGGAAGGGATCGATCATATTGACGTCGTTGAGGTCGGCGGTTGCCGCCTCGTACGCTACGTTGACGGGGTGGGAGAGGGGTAAATTCCAAATCGGGAAAGTTTCAAACTTCGCATAACCCGCTTTGACGCCGCGTAAATGTTCGTGGTACAGCTGAGAAAGGCAGGTTGCCATTTTTCCGCTGCCAGGGCCAGGCGCGGTGACGACGACCAAGCGACGGGACGTGGGGACGTATTCGTTTTGACCGAAACCGTTCTCGCTGACGATTTTCTGCACATCCGAAGGATAGCCGTCGATGGGGTAATGCTTATAGACCTTGATCCCAAGGTTTTCCAAACGCTTGATAAAGCTGTCCACCGCAGGTTGAGGTTGGTACATGGTCATGACCACACTGCTTACGAACAAACCTTGGTTTTTAAAGATGTCGATCAAACGAATGACGTCCGCATCATAGGTGATCCCCAAATCGCTTCTGTACTTATTTTTAATGATATCGTTGGCGCAAATGACTACCAAGATTTCCGCGATGGATTTCAATTTTAACAGCATTTTGATTTTACTGTCCGGCTCAAAGCCAGGCAAAACGCGTGCCGCATGGTAATCGTCAAACAGTTTTCCGCCAAATTCGAGGTAGAGCTTATCCCCGAAAGCGTCAATGCGCTCTTGAATCTTTTCCGATTGCATAGACAGATATTGATGGTTGTCGAACCCGATTTTATTCATACGGACGCTCCTTGTCAGCAGTAAAAATATTATCCTCACTATTGTAACAGATATTTAACAAAATGTCAACGGCATAAACGGAAAAAGATAGCCGTTGCGATAAAAAAATCCCTCGCCGATTGGCGAGGGAGCGTGAAATTAAATTTTCTTTTTTAATTCTCGTACTGCGTTGGTTAAGAAAAATTCTGCCGTGGTGTTTTTGCGGATCAGCTGTAAGGCTTCCTCAGGCGTACACCAACGCGCCTCGGCAATTTCCTGTTCTTGCAGCTTAATGGGTTTGTCTTCCACGACCACGATAAAATTCAACATCAAAACGTCTTTTTTTGCGTGATAACGCGAGGACATATATTTCGCTTTCACGACGTCTAAGCCCAATTCTTCCTTGATCTCGCGGGGGATTGTTTTTTCTGCGTTTTCTCCCTTTTTGATATAGCCTGCAAACAGAATAAAATCGTCGTCCTCAACGTGTTTTGCAAGCAGAATTTTATCCTGCGCGCGATTGGTCACAACCATAGAAACCGCAATGGAAAATTGCGGAAACATATAGGCACGGCATTTTGAACAGTAGGGGATCAAGCCTTCGTTTTCACAAAAGCGCAAGGTCAATTTATCACCGCATTCTCTACAATACATAGTTTTCCCTCCTTATACGTGTATCCTTTCTTTCCTTATTATAATACGACAACTTTTTAAAAATGTCAATGGTTATCGTAAAATTTATAACTTTTTCATAAAAAATGCCACGATAAAAAGCGTTTGTATGCCTATTTGCGCTTGACAAGGTATATAAAATAGTGTATAATAAATTGCAAATAAAATGCACGTGGTAGGGCTTTTTAGATTGCGCAAATCGAAAAAGCTCGTTTTTTTGTGAGAAATCGTTTTAAAGGAGAGCGTATAAATATGCTTACATCTATTTGCGGTATCAACTGGGGTGACGAAGGCAAAGGCAGAATGGTCGACCTTCTCAGTGAAAAATTTGACGTCGTTTGCCGTTATCAGGGCGGGAACAACGCAGGCCACACCGTTATCAACGAACGCGGTAAATTCATCTTGAATTTGCTTCCTTCGGGGATTTTGCGCGAAGAAGTGGTCAACGTTATGGGCCCCGGTATGGTCATCGACATCAAACACCTTTGCGGTGAAATTGCGCGTTTGCAAGAAGCGGGGATCAAAATTTCTCCTGAAAATTTAAAAATTTCCGACCGCGCGGTTATCACGATGCCGTATAACGTTTTGCAGGACTGCTTGGAAGAAGATCGTCTTGCAGGTAAAAAGTTTGGCTCGACTCGCCGCGGGATCGCACCCGTGTATGCGGATAAATATTACAAGAAGGCATTCCGTATGGGGGAACTCTTAAATACTGAACGCCTTTACAAGCGTGTTGCGGACATCGTAGAATGGAAAAATTTGACGGTTGTCGGCGGGTATAAGGCAGAAGCGGTCAAGACGGAAGATATGATTGCGTACTTTGAAGAATACGGCAAAGCGCTTGCGCCTTACGTATGCGACGTAGGCGTGTATTTGACGAATGCGGATAAAGCGGGTAAAAACATTATGTTTGAGGCGCAGCTTGGCGCAATGCGCGATATCGATTTCGGTATCCATCCCTACACCTCTTCCTCGTCCACGATCGCAGCATACGCACCCATTGGCGCAGGTGTACCGCAGTTGCAGCTTGACAACTCGATCGGGATTATGAAAGCATATTCTACCTGCGTAGGGGAAGGTCCCTTCACGGCAGAATATTTCGGCGAAAAAGCGGAAAAGCTCCGTCAGCTCGGCGGCGAATACGGCGCGGCAACGGGCAGACCCCGCCGCGTAGGTCCCTTTGACATCGTGGCATCGCGTTATGGCATCCGCTGTCAAGGCGCGACGGAAATTGCATTGACCAAGATGGACGTTTTGTCCGGTTATGAGGAAATTGAGGTCTGCGTCGCTTACGAATTGGACGGTAAGATCGTAGAAGAATTTCCGTTTGTGGACGTTTTAGACGATTGCAAGCCTGTATTTAAGACGGTCAAGGGTTGGAACTGCGACATCTCCAAATGCCGTAAAAAGGAAGACCTTCCTAAGGAAGCGTTGGACTACGTATTGTATTTGGAAAAAGCTTGCGGCTGCAAGATTAAATACGTATCCGTCGGCGCAGAACGCGACGCATATATCGAAATGTACTAAGCGAAATCAAGAAAAAAAGGCACTCGTGAGAGTGCCTTTTTTTTATGCATTATAAGTTTTACGAATAGCAGCCATTAAAAAAAATAAACAAAATGCACGCAATTTTTTGTGTAGGGGTACTTGAAAAGCACAGCAGTATGTGGTATAATAACGATAATGTTTGTTTTGAGAGGCTGATTATGAGCATTCGTATTGGTATATACGGTTACGGAAATTTAGGACGCGGCGTCGAACTCGCCGTGCAACAAAATTCGGATATGACGGCGGTGGGGGTGTTTACCCGCCGTGACCCTAAAACGGTGCAAACCTGCACGGGAATACCTGTATTTTTTGCAGGAGATGCGGAAAAAATGACAGAGGATATCGACGTTATGATTCTCTGTGGAGGCAGTGCGACGGATTTACCGAAGCAAACCCCGATTTTGGCAGAGAAGTTTAACGTGGTAGACAGCTTTGATACGCACGCAAAGATTCCCGAACACGTGAAAAACGTCCAGGCGGCGACTGAAAAATTGGGAAAAACTGCGTTGGTTTCCGCTGGTTGGGATCCCGGTATGTTTTCCCTTGCACGCCTTTACGGCGGTGCGGTGTTGCCCAACGGAAAAGATTATACCTTCTGGGGGAAAGGGGTCAGCCAAGGACATTCGGATGCGATTAGACGTATTGAAGGCGTTGTCGACGCAAAACAGTATACCATTCCTTTGGAAAACGCTTTAACGGCCGTAAGAAGCGGACAAAATCCCGAACTTGCAACCGATGAAAAGCACGAAAGAGAATGCTTCGTCGTGGCGGCGGAGGGCGCGGATAAGGCGCGGATTGAGCGTGAAATTAAGACGATGCCCAACTATTTTGCCGATTATAAAACGACCGTGCATTTTATTTCGTTAGAAGAACTGCGTGAAAAGCACGGCGGCTTGCCTCACGGCGGCGTCGTTATCAGAAGCGGCGTTACGGGCGTTGACAATCAGCATAAGCACGTGATCGAATACGGCTTAAAATTGGATTCGAACGCAGAATTTACCGCATCGGTATTGGTGGCGTGCGCGCGCGCGGTATACCGTATGCATCAAGAGGGGAACGCGGGGTGTAAAACTTTGTTGGACGTACCGCCTGCTTACCTTTCACCTTTATCAAGAGAGGAACTGCTGGCAAAGCTACTCTGATCTAAAATATTTTGTGAAAATCGGTAAAAGCAAATGCTTTTACCGAAATAATATATATGGAGGAAAATGTATGAATAAGGCACCAATGGCTGCTAAGGAAGCATCGGATAAAGTTTTTCCTGAAAACGGCGTACCGATGTTTATCCCTTGGAAGCAGGAAAAGGAAAAAGTGATCGTATGCGATATCTGTGGGCATAAAAACCCGGAGGATACGGCGATGTGCGTGATGTGCAGTAACTACTTGAAATAAGGATAAAGGAGAAAACAAATGAAGAAAAAAATTGAAAAATATACAGTAGAAGAATTGACGAATGATTTGATCAATTCGCAAGTGGACGTAAATGAAATTAGCTTGACGAAAGCCAACCAACGCGACGCGTTTAAAGCAGCTTTGAAAAAGCACCCTCGTCTTTTGAGAAAGGTAAGCGACGAAAATGCGGCGCATTTTATCAAATTTGCCTTGAACGAAGATTACGAATATTTCACCTGCTTAAAGCGCGAACAGTACACGGATGAGCTTGTACAGCTTTATTTGCAAAAACGTTTACAGGCAGAAGCGCAGAAACAGCAAGCAAGCGATGCGCCCGCTGCAAAGAAATTCTCTTTCAATCAAACGTTGGATGAAAAACTCTTGTTGCAATATTCGTACGTAACGCCCGAAAAGGAAGAACTGTATTATTTTGATAAAGAATTGCAGGTTCCCCTTGCGTTGAAATCCAGCTTTAAAATTCAGTTAAAGCTTTTGAAAACCATCAAATTTATTGAAAAGATCGATATCGAACCCGCACAGCTTGGCGAAAACAGAATTTGCGCAGTGCTGTCCGATTTGCTCAGCAATCCTTATAAAGAATATCTTAGCAAATTTATCGAATCGAAGAATATCGGTTATTATACGCTTTGCTCGTCGATCAGCGATTTGGAAAACGGCTTGAAGAAAGAATTTGACAAGGTGTTCGACGATTACGGTATTGAAGTGAAAGCATTGACGGTAAAACAGATTGCAATCCCCAAAGATATGCAGTACAAGTTGGAAGATCAGGCTTTCCAAATCCGTCAGCGCCGTGTAGACGTAGAAGCAGACGCAGAATTTGCAAAGAAGTCGTTGGAAAACTACGAAGCGAAACTTTCTTTGGAAGAAAAATATCCAAATGCAACCCATACGTTGACGGAATATGAAAAGGATCTTGCGTTGAAGCGTTATTTGATCAAGACCGGTAAAATGGAAGAAGAAAAGATTGATCATTCCATCGCGATTAAGCAAAAGGTAGAACAGCAGGATTCGACGATTGAAAAATCGGATATCGTGCCTGACATTGAACCGAAGAAAAACAGCTTTAAGCAGATGTTCTTCACCCTTATGTTTGCGTTTGCAATCATCGCGTTTATCGTTATGGGTACGGCAGGCGTAGGCGCAGGCTTCATTATGTTGGCTGTCGGCGCGGCGTTGTTTGGTACGGTTGGCGCGATCTGCCGCGATAAGTTCCAAGACGCACCCGTTGAAATCGCTGCAGACGATGATTCTGAAAGCGAAGAAGTACAGCAATAAAGGCGGTATAAAGAATGAAAGTAAAACCGAATTATAAAATTTTAATTGTTTCTTGGGCGTTGGCGATTGCTTTCTTGATTATCGGTATCGTTACCCTTGGCGGCGCAACGAAATTGTCTTTGGAAGAAACGGATTACAATTACGACGTAGAAGCTTACGAGGAATATAAGTACAAGTATAAGACGGAAGACTACGAATACGGTACCTTTTACCTCTACGTGTCGGGCGGACGTTTGGAGGACGTTGAAAGTAAAAATGATACGAGCAGTTGCTCATATATCGGTAGCGATTATGATGGTGCTAGGGTTTACTCTGTTTTTCTTGGTTCGGGTGAAACGACTACGTTTATTATCGAATCTACCAGCTATAGCACTTTGAAAGTTAAGCTGTCGAGCTATAACGATATGGACTAATTGTCATTGAAGGATTTGAAAAATCTTGTATAAATAGATATCCCCGCGTGAAAACGCGGGGATATTTATTGTGGATTTAATTTTATTCCTCGGTAGAGGAGGGTTCCGTTTCGTCAGCGGGCGCGATTTCTTCTGTCGGCGTGGGGAGTTCCTCTTGAGGAACTTCGCCTGCCGTCGCTTTTTTCTTGGCGCGATACGCCTTGATTTCGGGGATGATATGGGGCAGAGAAACGAGGAAGAACAAGACTGCCAAAATCGCCACGTATAACCCCAAACGTACCCAAATATTTTCAGGTAAAATGTTGGCGATCGAATCGCCCGCCGTGCCTTTTGCGAGGTACATAAAGTTTGCATTTTCAATGTTCAGGTTTGCGATGATTGCCAAGATGCACAACACGGACAGCATTGCAACGGGCTTGTAGACTTTGCGGTAATTCGCGCGGAAGCCGTGCACAAACATCATATAGAATACGGCGAAGATGGGGATGAGGTGTTCAATCCAGAATTGGTAATATCTCGCGTACGTAGG
>JAFWAN010000069.1 GCA_017507585.1 Clostridia bacterium | reverse complement strand
GTTTGCCATACGCCGTTTACGTATTCCTCAATCACGGGTACGCCAAGTTTCGTACACCCTGTTACCTTAATCGTATAGTTTACGCTATCCTCTCCGTCGCTTAATGCGTCCGTCGTATCTACGCCGCCCGATAAAGTAAATTCCGCCATATTGCCGTTTGCTTTAACCGTAGGAATCCAAGCGTCGGAAACAACCGAGCCAGTTGCCACAGTAAGCGTCAACGGATTAACAACGCTGTCTTGATATACTTTACGAACGTTGTTTGCATTGTTTACGTTCTTATCGTAAGGCAACAAGATTACGTTCAAAGTAATCATATCCCCCGCTTTGAAATCGGTGCTGCTTGCGAGCGTCAATCCAGCAAGGTTGCATTGTGTTTGGTCAATAAAGTCGTTCTTGAACGCAAGCCCAAGATCAGAATTTGCACCGTTTACGGTAATCGCGTAATCTTTGACAATCAAACCGAAGTTACCGTTTTGTTGCGTCTTATCGTTGACGCCGTACAATGCAAAATACGAACCGCCCTTATGAAGAGGATAAATCGTCTGTACCGTTTTTTTCCAGAACAACGCACCCGTCGAAGCACTCGTCGGATTGCTGCCGTTTACAACGTTTCCGTTCGTATCCAAGTATTCATACGACGCATATTTTACGTTTCTCGAACTCAAGCTGAACAAGCTGAATGCCGTATTATCAATAGACGTGTCTTTCAAGAACTTCAAAGTCAGCGTATAATACGTTCTCGCTTCGTCCGTTTGCGGCATTTCTACGTGTCTGTACGTATACTCATAATCGCCATTTGCAGAAACGTAGCTGTATTCTACGTCTGCGTGCGTCATCCCCGAAGAAAGAATGTTCGAATCTACGTACACACCAAGATCTGTACCGTAATACATATCATCCATACCCGTGCTTGCGCCGTTGGTAACACCCATCAGCATACCGACGGAGTCGTACTGCGGCTCGTCGTTCCACATGGTATCGCCGCCACGGAAGTCAGGCAAGATCCACGCATTGTTAAAGCTACCGAGCGAATTGCTGTACGAGAAATAGGGCGCGATACAGTTGGTTTCCGTTACACCCGTGGACAAATGATAATATCCAATGTAATAGGAAATGGAAGAAAGCTGTTTCAAGCCAAACTCACCCCAATTCTGCATTGCGTTGATTACCGTGAATTTGCTATCCGTCGATTTTTCTACGCGGATAGGCGCAACCGTGATACCCCATTGTGCGTCCGTAGGGTCAAAGATTGGTTCTTCGTATTCTGTCTGGAAATTCTTGCCGACCTGTACGGAAATGGGAAGCTGCGTACCCTTTTCATCCATAATCGCCGCGCCTTCCACAGCCTTATCTGCTTTTACGCGGATATAAACCGTTCTATCTTCGAGAGCATTTTTGATAGTAATGCTTTCCGTGTATTGTTTATAAGGATTTGCATAGGAGTTGTTAAACCCTTCGCCGTTGATTGCAAAGCTGTATGCCCCCTTTGCATGGTCATAACCAATAAATGCGCCGCCATCCTTGCTTTCCACGGTGATATTTGAAGCAGTCAAAGGATTTTGCTCCTCGTTGTTTGCCGCCTTGATACCGTTGAAATCGTGCGTTTCGTCCGTATAGAGTCTGTTCCAAAGGCTAAACGTATTTGCATCCGTCAATGCCACGCCATCCGCCGCTTTGGAAAGGATAGACATTGCCTTTTCCTGACGGACGATATAGTTCATGCCGTCGTTTGTCAAGGTAACCGTTACGTTATCGCCTGCTACGATAATACCCACAACGCCCACGCCGTTGATATCAAAACCAACGTATTCCGTTACGTTCGTTGCCGAAGCGTTTTCCGTGCCGTCCACAACGTATTTGGTAACGCTGGACATAGGAATCTTCATTTCAAAACCAAGTGCCGTTACGTTGCTCGTCGTACCGCTTGCAACAACGGTAAACTCTTGATGCATCTTATCCGAATATGTGTGATATGTCTTGCTCAAATACAGAGGAATGTTAGAATTGAAGGTAATATCGCGGACGCTTGCCTCGTAGTAGTAATAGCCGAGGTTAAACGTGTTCAAACGCGCAGAACCTGCCGTTGTACCGCCGTAGGTATTCGAGCCCGTCTTACCGTAAACCCTATTGCCGCCCGATACCACGTATGCGTCCAAGGTGTTGGTAAGATAGCTTTCCCCTGCCGAGTTGGTCAGGTTGCTCACTTGCACGTTGCCTGATTTTAAACCGTGCGTCAAGCTCATATTTTGATTTTCAACCTTATAAGCGTCCCAAGCCGCACTGGTATAAGTAGCCTGCACACCGTTTTCCAGCTCGCTTGCCGTAACGATGGTTGCGTTCATTGTGCTGGTTTCGTCACCAGAAAGCACCGTTGCCGTACCCTTATAATAAGAGAAATAAATTACGTTTGCAGGCTCCACCTTGTATGCAATGCTGTCTACAATCAACGCATTGATGGTTTTGCCTTCCGCCGCCGTAACGATATAGTTGCCCGTTTCTGCAGATTTCGAAAGGGTGTAGGTTGGCGTATATCCGTAGCTACTCAACGTGGTGTCAAGCACAGGTGCGGATTTATCGCCATTGCTTACAAGCACTGCAACTTCGTTGAGGTAAGCTTTCAAAACGTTGATACCCGCATCCGACAAACCATTGTCCTCGTCGATATATGCTTTATAAGCTACCTGATAAATACTTCTGCTGTTGTCTAACGTCGCTTCCCCTGCCAAAACCAAAATACTTTCTTCGCCTATCGTTACTTTCACATAACCAATACCGACATAGTTCAACGCATAGTTTTGCGGTTTAATTTTTACCAACGAGCCATACCATCGATAATAACCGTCAGTTGTAGCCGTTGCTTCGTTGTACCAGCCCTCGTTGATTACTTGTACATAATGATTCCCTGCAATTTTGCTCGCATCCGTTACGTATGCATAAATACCATTCTTGCCAATCAACGCATAGGGTAAAATATATGTGCCTGTTTCAATGTTTTCCGCACCGTATTTTGCTACCAACGCATCATAGTCGGCTTTATTAAGGCGTGTTTCAAAACGTATACCCGAATTGTCACCCGATACACGCACGGATGCACCTTCTTCCATCTTCAACGTAACTTCTACGCCTAAATCGATTTGATATTCAATCGTTGCCGTTAAATCTTCGTTATAATTCCATACGGTGTTTTCCGTAAGCTTACGCCCGTCAATCCACCAAGCGCCGACGTAGCCATCCTTTTCAGGAATTGCAGGAAGCTCGCCAAGCTTCTCGCCTTCTGAAAGCTGTTTGGTTACCCCCGTATCGCCAAAGGTCAACGTGTACAGCTTCGCATAAATGAACGTAGCCGCTTTATCTTCCGTATACGACCATACCGTGTCCGCATTGATGATTTCACCGTCAACCGTCCATCTGCCGTCCGTGTAGCCTTCCATTTCGGGCACTGCGGGCAATGCGCCGATTGTTTCGTCTGCATAGACGGTCATCGCATCGCCTAAGTGTTCACGTAAGTAGATTTCATCGATATACACCGTACCGTTACCGCCGCTGCCGTGTCCTGCACGGAAGTAAACGATTACGTTACCGCTTGTATTCGGGGTAAAGACTCTTTCTCTGTATACCCAACCGTTCGTCACCCCCGATACTGCGTCTGTGAAGTTGTCGCCTGCCGTAATGGCACTGCCTTCTGCATAAACGGACATTTCCAAAGAGTTGGATTCGGTAATGTTCATATAATAGCTGAACGCATAAGTTTTACCAGCCTCTACCGTGAATACCTTTGCAATGTAAGCACCCGATACCCCCGTTTCTTGGATGGTATATTTGAGTGCGCTGCCGTACAGCGATTCTTCCGTTACAAACTCCAACGCGCCTTTTGCGCCAAGGTTGTAGCCGTTGTTTAATTTTTCTCCGTCTTCCATCCCGATAGGATATTGGAAAGAAAGCGTGAAACGCGTTTGCACGTAAGACAGCACAGCCGTCTTAGCTTCCGTATAATTCCAAACGGTAGCCGCAGTGATTTCTTTTCCGTCAATCGTCCATACCGCCTTATAGCCGTCCTTTTCCGCTACGGGCAGCGAGCCGATCGTTTCGCCGATTGCCAAAGCTCTATCACCGCTGTTTTCAAACTTTTTGCCAAAATACAAATCATCGATATAAATATCGCCTGCGCCTGCGTGCGCTTGCGGCAATAAATATAAGCTGTTTACGGCACTCGCCAAATTGATTGTATATTCGTACTCCGTCCAAGCGTCTTTCGTGCTTACGTTTGCTTGCAGCATCGTTGTAGAGTTGTAATCATACGAACCGATTTGATACTGCAGGTTTACGTATCTGCTGTTCTTCATCTTGAACTTCAGGATATATTCCCCTGCGGAAGCCGAAGAAGAAAGACAAATCCAAGGCGAAGCCGCGTTGCCCGTGTTTGCCGTACCAACGGTGTAGTGCAATGCCTTACCGCTGTATGCGCCCGTCGAGGTAATTTCGTACGTTGCGTTGTATACAGCGCCGAAATCCGCCGACTTCATGCTCTCAATCATATCCGTAGTCGCATAATTGAAAGACAATGTATATACCTTATCATAAACGGCAACCGCCGTTTTATTCATTCCGTAGGTGTACGTCGTTTCCGCTGTAATTTCTACACCGTCAACCGTCCATCTGCCATTCTTGTACCCTGCCTTTTCGGGAACTGCGGGAAGGGTGCCGATTGCAGTATTTTCTTCAATTTCTCTATCCCCAACCCCCTCGAACGTCAACGTATAATATACGCCGTCCATGGAAATTGCCGTTTTATCCATTCCGTAGTTATACGTCGTTTCCGCCGTAATTCTCTCGCCGTCAATCGTCCAGAAATAACCGTTAGGAAGGGTGGGCAGCGTACCGATTTTAGCGCCTGCCGCTACGGTTTTTTTAACGTCCTCTTTGGCAATTTCTACAAACAAATCGTCAATGTAAATATTCTGTTCGGAAGCCCCCGTCGTGGATTTAAAGAGGAAGGAAATACGCGTTACACCGTTCGGTACGGTAAACGTCAATTCATAATCCAACCAACCCGAGCCTGGATTAATCCAATCGTCCAAAAGCGCAGGCGCACCGTGGTCGATAAACAAGTGGAAGGAATTGCCGTAAGCCTTAAAGCGAATGGTATACGTTTCCCCTGCCTTGTATTCGATAAGCCCTGCGCTCATTACGTCGATAACCGCATAGGCTTCCGATGTCGTCTTTATTTGTATCGCTTCGTTGCCTGATGCAACAACGCTACTTTGATATCCAATCGACTTTGCCCCAGCTTGATATAAGTAACCCGTCGCAAGCTTTTCCGATTCAGTCCAATCTTCTTTTACCGCACTTTGTTGGAATGTAAGCGTATAAGCAGTTTTTGCCACTGCCGTCTTATCTTCCGTATAATTCCAAATCGTATCCGCAGTAATCACTTCGCCGTCAATCGTCCAAGCCATACCTGCCGAAAGCGCAGGAAGCGTGCCGATAGGATTGCCTTTCGAAACCGTAAGCGTTTCGTTCGGACTTTCTACATATAACTCGTCGATGAGCATCGAAGTCGAGCTTCCATTATCCGTCAATTGGAACCCTAAAATAAGGTTTTCCTGCGTAAAGGCTGACGTATAGGTATACGAACAATCCATCCACTCGCCTGTACCGTTCACCCAATCGTCAATCAGCCTCGTAGACGCCCAAGTATACAAACTGCCGTCGCCAATATGCCAAAAGTGGATAGCGCCTGCCGTTTTCAGCTTAAAGCGAATGGTATACGTTTCCCCTGCCGTTATGGAAACCCCATTAAACGTCATAGAGAACGAAGCGTTTTGAGCCGCCGTACCGTCGGTACGGACAAGGCTGATGGCTTTGCCGCCGTTATATGTATCTGCCGTCGTCAACTCTGCCGTGGCCGCATTGTATACCTTTGCGAACTCGCCTACCTTTTCCGTAACCTCTACGCTTTCTGCGTCAAAAGTAAGCGTATTGGCATAAGCTGCAACCGCCGTTTTATTTTCCGTATAATGATAAACTGTGGAAGCGTTGATTTCTTCCCCGTCTATCAGCCAAACCGCACTCTTGCCGTTTTGCTTGGGAAGATTGGGCACCGTGCCGATTGCACTGCCGTTCGTTACCGTATATACGCTTTGGTAGGTGTCTACTTCGTCAACGTACAACGACCCTTGCCCTGCCGTTACGCTAAAACGCAGGGGGGCCGTACCGCCTGACGTCGATTTTGCCGTCCACGTATATTCATATCTCGTCCAATCAGTGTTTCCCGAAACCGTCGCAATAACAGGCATTGAAACAGTTGCAAACGATGCATCAGGCATCCATGCCTTTACAGCAAAATCATCGCTCGTTGCCTCCGTTTTCAGCCAAAATGCCGTCGTGTAAGTGACTCCTGCGGTAAAACCATCCACCTTAGAATAACCGCC
>JAFWAN010000068.1 GCA_017507585.1 Clostridia bacterium | reverse complement strand
GTCTTGACCGTCGCTGCGTCAAAACGGTATTCACACGTGAACGAATCGTCGAAGAAATACGCGATCATTTCCATCGCCTGCTTTGCCGTGGTAAAGTCCTTTCTGCGCTTCTTACCGCCGATCCCCATACAAAGGGTCAGGATTTTCAAAAGATATTCCTTGTCCGCAAAATACGCCTTTTGCGCATCGGTACCAAATTCGTCCGCCCACGCTTTGAGGAAATCGAACATTTCCGTTTCGGACAGCTTTGCCAATTCGTTTTTACTGATGTCACTGAGCTTGTTCAAATCAAACAACGCGCCGCTTTTACCCATTTTACCGATGGAGAATTTAAAATCTTCCAACGCGCCGTCGGGGTTTTTCAGGTACCATTCTTCAAAGTTAGAGTTGAGCAGCGTCAACATATACACCTTTACCGCACGTGCATAGTACCCTTCTTGGCGGTAAAATTCCAACGACAGCTCGGGGTCCTTTCTCTTGGACAGCTTTCTGCGCGTTTCGCCGTCGATCTTCTGCAAGGAGCAGTTGTGACCGTACTTCGGTCTGCGGAAACCGAGCAAATCGAACAACTCGATATGAATGGGCAAGGACGCCAACCATTCTTCCCCGCGGATTACCAAGGTCGTACGCATAAAATGGTCGTCGATTGCGTGCGCGAAATGGTAGGTAGGGATGCCGTCCGATTTGAGAATAACGACGTCCTGATCGTTTTCAGTAACGGTGATGTCCCCTTTGATTTCATCGCGGAAGGTGATTTTATTTTCCGCACTGCCCTGCGAACGAAGACGGATAACGTAAGGCTTGCCCGCTTTGAGGTTTTCGTAAATTTCTTCCTCCGTCAAGTTGCGGCAAGCGGCATATTCGCCGTAATAGCCCGTAATCTTCTTTTCCGCGGTCTGCTTTTCACGAAGTGCGGACAACGTTTCTTCCGTACAGAAGCAAGGATACGCCAAACCACGCTTAATCAATTCCTTTGCGTACGCGTGGTAAATTTCAGCGCGTTCGCGCTGGTAATAAGGCCCGTAAGCGTTTTCCGCGCCCTCGATTTCCGCGCCTTCATCAAAGCGAATATCAAAATAACGCAACGCGCTTTTTACCGCTTCTACCGCCCCGTCCACCTTGCGTTTCAGGTCGGTATCCTCGATACGCAGATACATCAAGCCGCCGCTTTGGTGCGCGATTCGTTCGTTTGCGATCGCCACGAACAAGTTCCCCAAATGGATAAAGCCCGTGGGGCTGGGCGCCAAACGGGTAACCTGCGCCCCTTTGGGCAGGTCGCGTTCGGGGTATCTTTCTTCATAGTAGCTAAGCGGTTTTACGTTTTCATCGGGGATGAGCGCGTCCGCAAGTTTGTTCCAATCCATACTCTATTTCCTCTTTTTAAAAATTTTCCATTTATTTTACCGTTTTCCTATTTAGGTCAAACGAAAAAGTCCGTATTTTTATAATCGATCTCGTACAAGCCGTTTTCGATGCCGTGGACAAGCTCTACCACCTGTTCGCAAAGGGGGGTTGCAGCGCCTACGCGCGCGCCCTCCTTGCATACGACGCCGTTGATGAAATCAATTTCACATTTTCTGCCCTTTTGCACGTCTTTGAGCATACCCGAAACCAATTTTTTATGTCTTTTCATCGCAATCGGCAACGCCAAGTACGCAAACAGCCGTTTCAAAGGGGTTCTGCCTCCCAAGAGCTTTTCCATATCGTGGCCTTGCATCGGTGCAAGCTTTACCCCCGAAGCGTTGGCAACGTCCATACATTCTCGTAAAATCCCCAACGCCAATTTGCGGGTTTTGCTGCGTTTTGCCACTTCGCCAAACGTCAACCCCGTTACCACGGACAGTCCTGAAAACGCCGCATTGATCGCAAGCTTTGACCAGCGCGCGCCCATCAAATTTTCCGTAGGCTTGACAAAATTTTCATTTCCGCACGCCCTGCCTGCATAGGACAAAACGTCCGCAATCAGCGCCGCCTTTTCATTGTTATTGTGATATCCGCCGAATTCCACGCTCATCGCTTGCATTTTCGACGTCAACGCCATTTTACCGCCGCCTATAAAGGTCGCGCCGTACGAGGTCGCCGCGCCGTAGGTACGCTTTTCGCCCACAACGGCAGCCACCGAGGGTTCGGGTAAACCGTTTTGCGTGGTGCAAACCGCGCCGTCCTCTTTCAAATACGGCAACAGCGCCGTCAAGGTTTCCGTATTGTAACGCTGCTTCGTCATCAGGAAAATCAAATCGTATTGTCCCGACATTTCCGAAGGCAAAATAGCGTGGACCTTTTCGTTTAATTCCACCCCGTCCGCTTCGCAAAGGACGGTTGCGCCGTTTTCACGCATTCCTTGCACGTGCGCCTCGTTGCGGGTAATCAAATCCACCTGCTCCAGCCCGCCTTGTTTCAGCATAACGCCAAGCACCGTACCCATGGCGCCTGCGCCGTAAATGGCTATTCTTGCGTCTTGCGCCCTCATTTTCCAATCGCCTCCGATACCGCTTCTACCGATTGCAGAACGGTCTTACCGTCCAATTTTACCACGATATCCGCGTATTTTTCATAAAGCGGAATGCGTTCCTCGTACAAATCACGCAGCGTAAATCCGTCCTTCAACGCCACACCGCGGGCTTTCAAATCCCCCAAGCGGCGTTCAATCGTTTCATAACTGAGCTGTAAATACACCACGGTACCCATTTCTTTCAGCTTTTGCATTGCATAATCACGGTAAATCACGCTGCCCCCCGTTGCGATCACGCAACGGTCTGCGCAGAGCTCCGAATTGACCTTTGCCTCGATATCCAAAAAGCCCTCTCTGCCCACCTGCGCGATAATTTCAGGCAAACGCTTGCCCTCGCGCGCCACGATAACGCTGTCGCTGTCTACGTAGCCGTAGCCGATCTTCTCCGACAGCTCGATACCGATCGTCGTTTTACCGCAACCGGGCATGCCGATCAAAATTATGTTTCCTTTTTTCATAATTTCTCCTTTTATTCGTCTATTCCGCCAAACAGGCGCTTGATGCCCGCCAAAATATCCGCGTCCGCAGGCGCCCAATCCTCTTCCTTTAAATCCGCAGGAGAGAACCAAGCGTAGCCCTCGTGTTCCTTTAATACGAAATCCGATTGCATCGTGCATTCGTATACGAAAAGGGTAATGATAAAATCGGGATATTCGAACGTTTCCGAGGCGTACAAACCGCCCACCGTAACGTCCATATCCAATTCCTCTTTCAATTCCCGTTTAACCGCGTCTTCGCCGCGTTCCCCCTCTTCGATTTTTCCGCCGGGAAATTCGTATTTATGCGCCACGTAAGGATAGGGTGAATTTCCCCGCTTCGTGGCAAAAACCTTTCCATTGTCAAACAGCAGCGCCGCTGCGACTCTTACGTGCTTTTTCATATCAGTCCTCTCTGTCGCCGTTTCCGTGCACTTCGCAAAAGCGCGCCGAAAACGAGGGCTCTTCCCCGCCCGCGTACAAATGTCCTACGTCCCCAAAACCGCAGCAACGGAAGGTCACGCTTCCCTTTCTGCGTTCTTCCGTATACAAGGTCGTCAAGGAAGTAGGCAACGCCGCAAAATGATGGGTCAGCACCACGGGGGAAATATTACAAAGGTGGGACAGTAAAATCATTTCCAACCCAAAATGGCAGAAAAACGCCAAGGTTTTCGTATTGCCCGCCTCCGTTTTGTACATTCTGCCGTCGCGCACGTAGCCGTGCGACGCAAGCAGCTCGTCCAGCTTATCAGTAACCGCGCGATAGACCTTTTCCATATTCGCGTCGCGGTAAAAATCCTGATCGAACCAATGCGCGTGATCGTACATTTTTTCCTCACGCGTCCAAAAATCGGGCAGCATATCCCAAAGAATATAACGCTTGGTTCCGTCAGGCCAAACCAAGGGAGAGCCAAATTCTTGCAGCCAATCGTACACGACCACTTCGTTTTCCTTGCCCAACGCGCGCGCCGTATACGCGCAGGTATCTTTCGCCCTGCCCAAGGGCGAGCAGTAAATATGATCTATCGTTTCCTTGCACAGCTTTTCCGACAGCAGTTTTGCCTCTCGATGCCCCTTTTCGGTCAAAGTATCGTGTTCATAATCGGGATCGCCGTGTCGAACAATCAAAATTCTCATTCTGCCCCCTCTTCCATAAACGAAACGAGAATGGAATTTTGCACGTACAAATATTCGTCCTTAATCTTCAAATTGCCGTCGACAAGATCGAGATATTTCACCGTCTGTTTCAAAGCCTTCGGGAAATCCTCCGCAAGCGGATTGCCAAACGCTTCTTCATACCCTTTCAAGGACAAGCCTTTCGACGTACGAAGGGCAAGCATAACGTATTCGAACTTCGCGTCTTTGACATCCACCTGCTCGCTGGTTACCGCAGGGTAAAAGCCCGAAATGATACATTTCATATATTCGTCCAAATCAAAGGTGTTGGTAAAGCGTTTTCCCTGCATAAACGAGCTTGCCGAAACGCCTACGCCGATATATTCGCCGCGCTTCCAATAATTGAGGTTGTGTCTGCTTTCAAAGCCGGGCACGGCAAAGTTGGACACCTCGTAACGATGATACCCCTTTTCTTCTAACAGTTTACGGCCAAATTCGTACATATCTGCCACTTCGTCCCCGTCGGGCAATTCTCCGTTTAAATAATCGGTGTAAATCGGCGTACCGTCCTCTACCGTCAAGGCATACATAGAGATATGCTTAGAGCCGCAAGCGTGCGCCAGCTCGATCGTCTTTTGGATATCCGCTTTCGTTTGGTTCTTTAAGCCCAACATAATATCCGTGCTGAAATTTTGCCCTTCCAACAGCTTGGTCGCATACACGTAATCACGCGCGTTGTGAATTCTGCCAAGGTCGGCAAGCTGTTCGTCAATCGCCGTTTGCAATCCAATCGAAAAACGGTTGATCCCCGCTTGAAGATAGGTCTTTACCTTTGCTTCGCCAATCGTGCCGGGGTTAAGCTCTAACGTAATTTCCGCGTCCTTGGTCAAACGGAAGCACGCGCGGATTTGGTTCATCGCGCCCAAAATCAGCTTCGGCGGAATATACGAAGGGGTGCCGCCGCCAAAGTATACGGTGTCGAATTCGTAATTTTTCAATTCTTCCCCGCGCATTTTTAATTCTTTATAAAGACACGCCATATACGCTTCTGCATAATCGATTTTGTCGGGATAGGACGTAAAATCGCAGTAGGAGCATTTGTGTCTGCAAAAAGGTACGTGAATATAAATACCTGGCATACTTCACCTCGTTAATCCTTGTTGGTTTTAAGGATCTCCATAAATACTTCGCTGGGCACCTCCACAGAGCCCATTTTACGCATACGCTTTTTCCCCTCTTTCTGCTTTTCCAACAGCTTACGTTTACGCGTAATATCGCCGCCGTAGCATTTTGCAAGGACGTCTTTGCGCACCGCCTTGACCGTTTCGCGGGCAATGACTTTACCGCCGACCGCCGCCTGCACGGGGATCTCGAAAAGCTGACGAGGGATCGCCTCTTTCAGGTTTTCGCACAGCGTTCTGCCTCGTTCGTACGCTCTGCCCTCAAACACGATGATCGACAGCGCGTCGCAAATTTCACCGTTGAGCAAAATATCCAAACGCACCAATTTCGAACGTTGGTAGCCTGCCAATTCGTAATCGAAGCTGGCATAACCCTTGGTTCTTGATTTCAAGCTGTCAAAGAAATCGTACACGATTTCATTCAACGGCAGGGTATATTCTAACTTCACACGGCGTTCGTCCATATAGGTCATATTTTTGAAGACGCCGCGCTTTTCCTTACAAAGATCCATAACCGAACCCATATAATCGGGTGGCGTGTACACCTCTGCCTTGACAATGGGTTCTTCCATATACTCGATATCGGAAGGATCGGGCAAGTGCGAAGGATTGTCCACGAAAAATTCTTCCCCGTCCGTCTTATGCACGTGATAGCTTACGGACGGCGCCGTGGTAATAATGTCCAAATTAAACTCTCGCTCGATACGCTCTTGTATAATTTCCATATGCAAAAGCCCCAAGAAGCCGCATCTAAAGCCAAAGCCGAGCGCAACCGAATTGTCGGGCTCGAATATCAAGGACGCGTCGTTCAACTGCAATTTCATAATGGCGTCTTTGAGGTCGTTGAATTTACTGCCGTCCAAAGGATAGATCCCGCAGAACACCACGGGCTGCACCTTTTTATAACCGGGCAAAGGCTCCGCTGCGGGATTGGTTGCCAAGGTAACGGTATCCCCCACCGCCACGTCCTGAATGGATTTAATCGACGCCGCGATGTAACCTACTTCGCCCGCCTGCAATTTGTCTTTCGGGGTAGGGTTGGGCGCAAACGCGCCGACCTCGGTCACGTCGTACACCACGTTGGAAAGGAAGGTTTTGATTTTATCCCCCACGCGCACGCTGCCGTCCATAACGCGAACGAACAGAATGACCCCTTTATAATTGTCGTAATAACTGTCGAAAATCAACGCCTTTAAGGGCTTTTCCGTATCGCCCTGAGGGGCGGGGAAGTACTGCGTAATCGCTTCCAACAAATCTTCAATGTTGGTACCCTCTTTTGCGGAAACGCAAGGCACGTTGCTTGCGTCCAAACCGATGACGTCCTCAATCTCTTGCTTTACTTCGTCCACGCGCGCGCTGGGTAAATCGATCTTATTGATGACGGGTAAAATCTCCAAATTGTTTTCCAAGGCAAGATAAACGTTGGCAAGCGTTTGCGCCTCCACGCCCTGCGTTGCGTCCACAACCAAAATCGCTCCCTCGCAAGCCGCAAGCGAACGGCTGACCTCGTAGGTGAAGTCGACGTGGCCCGGGGTATCGATCAGGTTAAATTCGTATTCCTGCCCGTCCTTCGCCGTATAATACATACGCACGGGTGTCAGCTTGATGGTGATACCGCGTTCTCGTTCGATGTCCATACTGTCGAGAAGCTGATCCTCCATATCGCGCTGAGATACCTGCCCCGTACGTTCCATCAAACGGTCGGCAAGGGTGCTTTTCCCGTGGTCGATATGCGCGATGATACAAAAGTTTCTTAAAAGTGAATTGGGTTTAGCCATAAATATTCCTTTACAAATGATTGTATGGGCAAACGCCCACGTAAGCCGTAATTATATCTTTAAAAAATCCAGGAAACAGTGCAACGCATAGGATACGCTGACGTTTTTGGGAAGCAGCATCCCAACCGATCTCGTAGGAAGCGCGGGGTCTGTTTTCACCTCGTACAATTCCTCTGTTTCCAAACGGTGGATTGCATATTCTCTCGGGATCACGCCGATCCCCATACCGCGCATAACCAAACGCTTCATCAAATCCCAACTGCCCACCTCGATCGAGGGTTGCAGATCGACGCCGTGCGCCCCTAAGAAATTGTCAAGCGCCCTGCGCGCCACGGTATGCTTATCCATCATAATGAGCGGATAATTTTTCAAATCGGACAACGCCACGCCGTTTGCAAGCTCTTTATATTTTTCCCCTGCGATAAAAATGTCGTTTAAACGCATACAATTCCCTTGCAAGGTCAATTCTTCATCCACCTCGATCGGCAAATTGACAAACGCCACGTCGCAACGGTTCGCTTTCAATTTTTCAATGGTATCGGGGGTAAAATCCGCCATCAGCTCGATTTTTACAGCAGGAAACCGTTCGTGAAAATCCACGATCTTATCCGCAAGGAAGTATTCGAAAATCGTATCGCTTGCGCCGATGCGAATTAAGCCCGTCGCAGAAGCTTTCATCTCTGCCATACGGCTCTCTGCCGAATTTAGCAAAACCAACGCCCGTTCCACGTCGGCAAAAATCATCTGTCCGCCCTGCGCAGACAGCTCCATTCCCCGATGCGTACGGTTGAAAAGCTTCACCCCTAATTGATTTTCCAACTGTTTAATCGATTGCGATACCGCAGGCTGTGAAATGTACAATTCCTCCGCCGCCTTGGTCAGGCTGCCGCATTTCGCCACCGTATAAAACACCCTGTATAATTCTAAATTGACCATAAGCTCCTCAATGGATTATTTCCCCACACAGAATTTTGCAAAAATTTCCTCGATAATCGCTTCCGTCGCCGTTTCCCCCGTGATCTCGCCCAAAGCGTCCCACGCCTCTTTCACGTCGATCCCGATCAAATCGAGGGGTTGGCATTCGCAGGCCAAAACGGCTTTTTGCAAGCTGTCTAACGCCCTTTTCAAAGCGTCGAAATGTCTTTCTTCGATCAAAAACGCCGCGTCTTCCGTCCGCGCGCCAAAGCCCTTTTCATACAGCAACGCTTTCAAACGTTCGATCCCCGCGCCCGTCACCGCCGAGGTATACACGTCTGCGTCCGTATCCGTTTCATCGCGGGTAATGTCGATTTTGTTGACGACCTTAATCAAAGGCTTTCCGCCCACCATCGAAAGCACGCGCGCGTCCTCTTCGTTGACGCCGCCCTCCGCCGACAAGTCCACAACGAACACTACAACGTCCGCCGCGCGGATAATTGCTTCTGCACGTTCAATCCCGATATTTTCAATAAAATCCCCGCCCTCACGGACACCTGCCGTGTCGTAGAGGTTGAATTTCCTCCCGTCGATTTCCAGCGTACCTTCCACCGCGTCGCGCGTAGTACCTGCTACGTTGGAAACGATGGCTTTGTCATAACCGAGCAAGCGATTCAAAAGAGAGCTTTTCCCCGTGTTCGGTTTTCCGCAAATCGCAACCGTGACGCCCGATTTTACCTTTTTCCCGACCGCATAGCTGTCCGTCAGCGTCTTGATTTCCCCGCTCAGCTTTTTCAAAGCCACGGAAAGCTCGACAATGTGCTGTTCTTCAATATCCTCCTCAGGATAATCCACCGACACGTCAATCCCTGCAAGCAGGGTTTTCAATTCCGATTGCAATGCGCGGACCTTATCCGTCAGTTTTTCACTGTAAAGCAGGTACCCTGCCTTGACCTCGGCTTCTGATTCGCCGTTGATCATATCGGCAACCCCCTCGGCGGACGCCAAGGACAGTTTGCCGTTTAAGAACGCGCGTTTTGTAAATTCCCCTCTGCCTGCCGATTTTGCGCCCAAGCGGAAGGTCTGCTTCAAAATCCCCCTTGCGACGCTTTCACCGCCGTGGCACTGAAATTCGACAATGTCCTCTCCCGTGTAGCTGGCAGGGCCTTTGAAATATACGCAAAGACCGTAGTCCTCAAAATTGCCGCCGTCGATACGACCGGGGTACATACGGTAGGGTTCAAAATCCTCTACCTTAATTTTCCCCGCAGGGGTAAACATTTTCGCCGCAAGCGCAAGCGGATCCTTTCCGCTGATACGAATAATCGCCACCCCACCTTTTCCGGGGGGCGTTGCAATGGCGGCAATATTTTCTTCCATCATATCCACTTCTCCTTCGGCAGTTTTTCTCTGCGCAGGTCAGATTATATAATCTTTGATTATATATACGCTATTATTATAGCACAGACTTTTCAAACTGTAAACCGTTTCACGCTACTTTTTTACAAGAAATCGCCCTAAAAAAACAATGCGCCCCCCAAAAATGGAGGCGCATAGGTAAAATTAGTATTATTTATCTTTCTTTTTGCGTTTGAAAATTTGCGCTCTGAACAAAATCACGTTCATCACCGCGAAGAATCCAAGCAGGATCCCCCACGTTAATAAAGGTTTATCAGGCGCCATATTGGCAAGCAGCATCAGCGGGAACCCAAACACGATCGCAGGGAAGTTTTGATACACGAGATTGTCTGCAACGGGGGTTTTAAATTCGGGGTCAAGCTCACGGAGTAAAATCATACCCGTGGACGCCGTACCCGTCAACATACCGTACATTGCCAAGAACTGTTCTTCGGGGTAGTCCTTGAAGAATTTTTTCGCAATAAAGTAATTGTACAAATAGGTACTGATAACCCCGACAACCGCCAAAACTGCCATAACGCCCCAGTAATTTTTCATCAAATCCAACTGGATTGCCGCAATCCCCGCGATAACCATAATATCAAAGAAGAAATTGCTGGTACGCTCCAATAAGAAGTTGTTGAAATATTGGCGTTTTACAACATTTTTCTTTCTCAAAAATTTCAAAACCGCTTTGACAAGGGTCGCAAGCAATACACCGATGAGGAAGTTAAACCCAAAAATCGTAGGTCGCATCCCCGGCAACAGCCGACTTAACCCGTACATTGCCAAAAAGGTCAATACGTACGTACCGATGATAAACCCGATCTGCACCGTCAGCTTATCCAAGCCGCCGTTCATGGGGATTTCCCCTCTCGGTTGGACTTCGTCACCTGACAAAATCTCGTCCTTTTCTTCTAAGATACGCACTTTGCCTTGTTTTTTCAAAATTGCCAAATGAATGACGCCGCCAAGGCTTGCGCTTAAGAAACCCAGCGCGGCAACCGTCAAACCAAACGCCCTGCCGCCGACAAAGCCTTGTTCTTGATAAATACCGCCGTAATTGAGCGCCTGCCCCGTACCTTGACCAAATCCAAAGGGCAACAAAACACCCGCCGCGGGGAAGAAATCTTTCATAATCCAGGTCGCCGCAATGAGAGTAATCCCCAACCCCAACACCGCCTGCAATAGATAGGTTGCAACGGTGGTAACGCCCGTGTTAAATACCTCGACGCTGCGCTGTTTCGTCATTTTCTTCTCGGAAGATTTTAACGTGCTTGCGATAAAACCAAGTGCCAAGGCGTGATACGTGACCACTTCCATAAAGGACATACCGTCCCCGCCGAAAAACGGCTCGTTAAACATCACTCTGCCCGTAATCGCCTTGTAAATGCTGGCAACCGCCAACAGCATTAACCCGCCCAAAACGGACGTGGGGATCAGTGATTTTTTCAAAAACCCGACCGATCTTTTTAAACCGTTAGAAATCAATAAGGTAACCAATAAGACAGCGATCACGTTTAAGCTGCCCCACACCTCAAAGTCCCAAAAATTCATCCTCTCCTCCTTTCAGGGCGTTCTTCGCGCGGTAGCAAATCTGCACGTATTTTACCCCGTTAAAGCGTTTATCTCCTTTCAACTGATACACCTTGCCGTCAAAGTAAACGTTGACCTTGTTTTTACCAAGCACGGAAACGGTGGATACCTTTTCAAAGGGAAATTCGAAAGACGCATCCTCTGTTTCCACCGTGATTTTATCCCCGTACAAACGCGCCACGGCAAGGTCTGCAATCGGGTATTTTTTATCGCATAATTTCACCTCGGAGAAGGTGATTTGGTCGGTATATAAAGGCTCGCTTGTAAACTGCGATACGTCCAAATGATTGATAAAATTGCTTTGATAATCGTACCACTCGGTCGTAAAGCGGAAGGGCCATTCGCAATCGACCCCCTGCATCGATTTATCGGGCAGATACCTCGCCGTTTTACCGCATTTTTTACAGGTTACAAGGTCTTTGTCGCTGACAAATTCGCTTAACCCGCAATCGGGACAAACGTAATACGCACGTTCCAAATATTCGGCAAGGCGTTTCTTTTTGTACAAATTGTCAAGCTGCCCCTCGTTGACGTACAGGGCATCCGAAATCAACGCGTACAGCTCGTCGTCCGACATTGCCAAGTATTCCTCAGGCTCGACCACCTTGTAAACGTAGGCGCGGATTTTGCCGCGGCGGATTACGTTACTCCAACGCGGGTGCACGCCGTAACCGCCTTCGATACGATACAGCACAATCGGCATTTTTAAGGTTTTCGCCAACCCGACGATGGCGGGTTTGATATACTCGGTTTTTCCGCTGTAAGTGCGGTTTCCCTCAGGCGCAATCGCAATTTTTCCCCCTTCCTTCATAACACGCATACAGTTCAAAACCGCGCGCGCATCGGTGGCTTGCTTTTTGATGGGAATGGGTGCGATCGCCCATTCTAACAACCTCGAAATCCAACCGTTGGAAAAGAGATCCTCGCTCGCCACAAAATATACGGGTCCTTTTAACCCTGCTCCGACGATGAATTGATCGAGGGCGGTTTGATGATTAAAGAGAACCAAATATTTGCGGTCGGGCTTTTCCTTAAACCGTTTGATTTTTACGCGGTATTTGATACGCGTGTAAGGATACAGTACCATAAACGCCAAGGCCCAAACGATACGGTGCCGAAAGCGTAACCATTTTTGTTTTTTCTTCGTCTTCTTCGCCATAATATGCTCGTTTTATAACAGATTATGATGTAAAATCACCATTACAGTATAACACTTTTTTCCATTGAATGCAAGCGTTTGCATCAAAAAATCACCCTACATAGAAAAAAGACGGCGCTCGCCGTCCTCTTCTCTGTACGTTTGCACATTTGTGCAAGTTTCATTTTTAAGAAACCTTTCACGTGAAACCTTTTAGCTTATTTCCCGTAATACGCCCGCAGGTACATTTCCTTGATCTCCTCCATCAAAGGATAGCGCGGGTTTGCGCCCGTACATTGATCGTCGAACGCGTCCTTGCTCAACTTGTCTACGCTGTCTAAAAACGCGCTTTCCGACACCTCTTCCCCCAACGCTTCCCGTATCGTTTTGGGCATATCCAAGGTTGCCTTTATCTCCTCTATCCTTTGCAATAATGCCTCGAAAAGCTCCGTTTCCGTCCGGCCTTTGCAACCGATATACCGCGCCACCTTTGCATATCTTGTCAAGCAATCGGGATAGGCGTACTGCGGAAAGGTGCCCATTTTTTCAGGGCGGGGCGAAGCGTTGAAACGCATCACTTCCGTCAGTAGCAGCGCATTTGCCATACCGTGCGGTAAATGCCACCGCGCGCCCAATTTATGCGCCATCGAATGGCACACGCCCAAGAACGCGTTTGCAAACGCCATCCCCGCCATGGTCGCCGCGTTTGCCACCTTTTCACGCGCCAAAATATCCCCTCTCCCTTTTTCGTAAGCGCGCGGCAGGTATTCGACGAGCAACGAAATCGCCTCTAACGCCAAGCCGTTGGTGTAATCACTGGCAAGCAAGCTTGCCACCGCTTCCACTGCGTGCGACAATGCGTCCAAGCCCGCGTTTGCGGTCAATTTTTTTGGAATATCCAACATCAAATCCACGTCCGAGATCGCCACGGTAGGCATCAATTCGTAATCCGCAAGCGGATATTTCTCCCCCGTTCTATCGTCGGTAATGACGGCAAAGGGCGTCACCTCACTGCCCGTACCTGCCGTGGTCGGGATTGCCACAAAAATGGCTTTGTCCCCCATTTTCGGAAAACCAAGCACTCGTTTTCGAATGTCCATAAACCGCATCGCAAGGTCCTCAAACCGCACGTTAGGATGCTCGTACAATACCCACATAATTTTTGCCGCGTCCATCGGGGAACCGCCGCCTACCGCAATCACTACGTCAGGCGAAAAGGCTTCCATACGCTTTGCCCCCTCCTGCACGCAGGATAAGGTCGGGTCAGGTGTTACCTCGAAAAATTCGGTATGCTGAATATCGAGGGAGTCCAGCTCGTCCGTGATTCGTTTTGCCAAACCGCTTTGATATAAAAATCCGTCCGTAACGACAAACGCGCGCTTTTTACGGTAGACGTCTTTCAATTCCTGCAAGGCGGTCGAAAGACAGCCGCGTTTAAAATACACCTTTTCAGGTGCACGGAACCACAGCATATTTTCCCGACGCTTCGCCACTGTTTTGACGTTTAACAGCTCGGCAATCCCCACGTTTTCACAAACGCTGTTACCGCCCCAGCTGCCGCAGCCCAAGGTCAACGACGGGGTCAGGCGGAAGTTGTACAAATCCCCGATCCCCCCTTGCGCCGCAGGCGTATTGACAAGGATACGGCAGGTTTGCATACGCTGGTTAAACTGCGCCAAGCGTTCCCTTTCCCCCTCTTCGTCGATATAGATCGAGGCAGTATGTCCAAAGCCGCCGCCCCGCACCAACGCGTCCGCCTTTTCCAATGCGTCGGGAAAATCCTTCGCCTTGTACATCGCCAAGACGGGGGATAATTTTTCCTGCGCCAACGGCTCGTCCTCGCCCGTAGAAGTGATTTCCGCAATCAAAATTTTCACGTCCTCTTCTACGGTAATCCCGCAAATTTCGGCAATCTTATTGGCTGTCTGCCCGACGATCGCAGGGTTTAATTTCCCACCGCCGAACAAGCCTTTTCTGACCTTTTCCGTTTCCGTTTTCGACAAAAATCGACAGCCTTGTATGGTGAATTCCTCTTTCACTTTGTCATAGATTTCCTTGGCGACGACCACCGCTTGTTCGGACGCGCAAATCACACCGTTGTCAAAGGTTTTCGAGTGGATAACCGATGCCACCGCCGCGCGCACGTCGCAGGATTTATCCAAAAGCGCAGGCGTGTTGCCTGCCCCTACCCCCACCGCGGGTTTTCCCGAAGAATATGCCGCGCGCACCACTGCAGGTCCGCCCGTTGCCTAGATGAGGTTGGATTCTTTCATAAGCTCTGCGGACAGCTCCACCGACGGTTGTTCGATCCAACCGATAATATCCTTAGGCGCGCCTGCCGCCACCGCTGCCTCCAACACAATTTTCGCCGCCTCGATCGTGCAATTTTTCGCGCGGGGATGGGGAGAGAAAATCAAACCGTTTCGCGTTTTTAAGCAAATCAACGCCTTAAAAATCGCCGTAGACGTGGGATTGGTCGTGGGGATAACCGCCGCCACAACGCCGATCGGCTCGACAATACGCACGTATCCGTTTGCCTCGTCCTCTTCGATGACTCCGCAGGTTTTCTCATTCTTGTAGCGGTTGTAAATATATTCGGCGGCGTAATGGTTTTTCAGCACTTTGTCCTCAACCACGCCCATGCCCGTTTCTTCCACCGCCATTTCCGCCAAACGAATCCGCGCGCCGTTTGCCGCCGTTGCCGCCGCCCTAAAAATTTCGTCTACCTGCTGTTGCGAGAACTGCGCGTATTCCCTCTGCGCCGCGCGTACGCGTGATAAAAGCGCCGTCAGCGAATTTTCCGCCGTCGACGCTTTCGTTGTTTTTTCTTTATTTTCCGACATACTGCCCCTCCTCGATGTTATGTAGAGGGGGCCGTCCGTTATACGTTACCCGCGCGGTAAATCTTCCCTGCAAGCATAGCCAAAGACGCCGCCAAATCCTCGGTCTTGAGGATGACGTCTTTCGGGGCGCGCAAAGGCGCGGGGGCGAAATTCCAAATCGCCTTGATCCCTGCGTCTACCATCTGGTTTAAGACGGATTGCGCCGCCGCCTTCGGTACGGTAATAACACCGATACGAATGTTATGTTCTTGGACAAAAGCTTTCATTTCATTTAAGGGTAAAATGACTTTGCCCGACACCGTGGTGCCGATCAAAGATTCTTTAACGTCGAACGCCGCCACGATGTTCAAGCCGTTGTTTTTGAATCCTTCGTAGCCAAGGAACGCGCGACCCAAACCGCCTGCCCCGACAACGATGGCGTCCGAAAGGTTGTCGTAGCCTAAAAATTTTTCAATATCCACGATCAAACGGCTGATGGCAAAGCCTAAACGCGGTCTGCCCGCCTCGGAGGAAACCAAGGCAAGATCCTTTCGCACCAATACGGAGGATACGGAAATATTTTGTGCAATTACCGTGGAGGAAATGTATTGCGCGCCCTTGGAATATTCTTCCTGCAAAAAATGCAAATACAAAGGCATACGCGCAATCGTCGCCTTAGAAATCGCTTTTGTTTCGACGTCTTTATTTTTCATAAATACCTCTATTATTTTACCCTCTTTTCCACCGCAGTTGCAAAAAGCGTTACCACCGTTTCCAAAATCAGTCCGACAAAAAAGCTCAACCCCACCAACGCAAACAGTTGCGGAATTTCTCCGTAAATCTTCGCCTCCTGCATCATACCGCCAAGGCTGGTCGCCGTAAAGCTGAGCACCTCCGCCGACACAATCAGTTTTAAGGAAAAAGACAACGCCGCCGCCGATTCCTTTAAGACGTAGGGCGCGGACAAAGGAAGATAGATTGCCGTAATCTTTCTAAAAAGCGGCGTTCCGCAAACGCGGCTCATCTCAATCAAATGCTTATCCACGCCCGAAAGTGCCGCCAGAATCCCTGCATACAGCATAGGGAATAAGGACAAAAACGCCACCGCGATCGGTGCGCTTGCCTGCCCTAAAAAGGACAGCAAGATCAACAGCACGGCAAGCACGGGCATCGATCGTAAAACGGAGATGATCGGTGCCAAAAAAGTGCCGATTGCAGGGTAAAGGTACGCCGATACGGCAAAGCATACCGCCAACACAAAGGAAACCGCAAATGCGCCGATTGCGCGGAGCAAGCTCATACCAAGGCTCGCCCATAAATCACCGTTTGTCAGCAAGCCCCCCATCTCTTTCAAGCTGTCGGAAAGAGGCGGGATCAATTCCTGATTGCCTACCGCGCGGTATGCGACAAACCAGACGATCAGCAAAAAACCGATCGCCGCCAACGTTTGCGCTATGTTTTTCCAAATCAGCTTTTTCATTTGCGTCCTTTATCCTTGTTTAATCCAAGAAAAATCCGTCTTGCGGAATTGCCGCCGCGTTGGGGTTAATCCCCATATAGGCGTTCAGCAGCTCCACCGCCGCCCCTTTGCAATCCGCGCTGGGGATAAATTTCACCCCACAACGCGCCAAGGTCGTCGGTTTTAACAAGGGAGCTTTCAGGCTGGTTTCCCCCAAGGTATCATCCAAATGCCCGTTGATCGCCGTAACGATTTCTTCGCCCGACGCGGTTTCCAACCATTTTGCAGAGTTCTCCACTTTGCCGATAAACTCCTTCACCCACGCACCGTTGGCGTTCACAAAATCCTTTTTCACCACCAAAACAGCCTGCGGATACCCGTTTTCACCGCCGTACAGAGCCTGCAAATCTCCTACGACGTGAAAACCGTTTTTCGTCACCTGCGCCGTTACGGCAGGTTCTGCAATCACGAAACAGTCCGCTTTTGTCGAAACCACCGCCGTAGCATCGGCAAGCGCGACCAAATTCACCTTATCTGCCGCCGCGACGCCGTTGTTTTTCAACTCCGTCCAAGCAATCTTATGCGCGTTTAATACCGTTTTAAAGGTCAAACCGGGCACGTTGTTGATTTGTAAAACCCCGACTGTCTTTCCCACAAGCGAGGACAAATTGTCCGCCGTGTACTGCGCTTCCTCTTTTGCAATCATATACAAGTTGCCGTTGGTGACCGAACCGAGCATCACGTAATTTGCCTGCACTTTTGGGTTTTTTACCGCCAAATTTAACGGCATCACGCAAAGGTCGGCGTTTTTCGTTCCGTCCTCAAAGGACACCTTTGAGGCGATTGCGTCCGCTTTTGTCACGTAATATTCCACGCCGTCGTCTACGGCGTCCAAATCCATCATCCCTGCCAAAGCCAAAGCAGGCGCGCCGTCAGGCATATATACCGTTACGTCTAACGCGTCCTGACCGCTGTCTTTGGGTGTAAAACAGCCCGTCATACACCCCACCGCGCAAAGGAACGCGGCAAAAATACTAAAAACCTTTTTCATATCTGCCTCTGTTTATTTCGCCAAAAGGCGCGCAGATTTCCCGCGCGCCGTTTGCCTTAGTTCTTCTTTTGGTTTCTTCTTGCTCTCTTCAATTTACGGCGTTCGGTGGAGGATAAACGACGGTAATAGATATTACGCGCCGCCCTTTGCGCAGGCGTCAGCTCTGCATCCGCAACCCCCAACAATTCTTCTACGTGCTTCGTCGCCTCTTCCAATTCTTCCTGCGTATATTTCGGCGTTTCTTCTACCTCAGGTTCTTCCTCGATTTCTTCTACCGTTTCTTCCACCGCAGGTTCTTCTATCACTTCTTCTACCGTTTCTTCCACAACCTCTTCAACGGCTTCTTCCACAGCGTCTTCCACCGCCACTTCTTCAATCACTTCTTCAATGACGGGTTCAGCGGCTTCTTCTACCACTTCTTCAATGACAGGTTCAGCGGCTTCTTCTACCACTTCTTCAATGACGGGTTCAGCGGCTTCTTCTACCACTTCTTCAATGACGGGTTCAGCGGCTTCTTCTACCACTTCT
>JAFWAN010000067.1 GCA_017507585.1 Clostridia bacterium | reverse complement strand
TACCCTGCTTGGCGAGGTCAAAAAACTTAACCACGAATACTACGAGGTGTCTTATAAAGCGGAAAACGGTGAAACCGTAACGGGCTTTATCCCGAAAAATTACGTTCTGCTTTTTGACGGATCCGTCCCCACCAGCGAAACCGTTACCTATGGCAACACGGAAGACGATACGGATACCGTATGGCGTTTTGCGTACATATCTTTAGGCTTTGGCGCGATCGGCATTTTGATCGATTTCTTGTTGCTGCGGAAATCCAAGAAAAACGACGAAAGCGAACAAAATAATTGAAAATACGACAATTTTTGCAGAGCTTCAAGGAGCGTACAAGACGTACGTGACTGAGAGTGACGCAACGAATGGATTACACACAGTCTTTATCGTTAGAAAATACACGCAAGTCTAGCGAAATCTCGAAGGAGCGTACAGGACGTACGTGACTGAGAGTGACGCGACGAATGGATTACACACAGTCTTTATCGTTAGAAAATACACGCAAGTCTAGCGAAATCTCGAAGGAGCGTACAAGACGTACGTGACTGAGAGTGACGCGACGAATTGCTTGCATTTTATAGATAAAAAAAGGAGGAACGATTTATGTCAGATTATCACCCAAGCGTAGACCCGCTAAGTCATTTGGCTACGGATCGTTCCGTGCGCCCTTTTGACTGATTACGAGGATACGCTACCCCGATTTGATATAGTTTTGGAGGTAGAGTATGATGGAAAAAGAATTGTACGCGCTGTTAACAGCGCAAAATTTCGAAGAAGCGGCTGACCTTGTGGCAAAGAAAACGCCTGAGGAAATCGCTGCGCTTATCAACGAATTGGCAAGTTCTGACGAAGCCTTGCTAATTCCTTTTTGCCGCGCTATGGAGAGCGACGCTCTCGCAGACGCGCTTATTTTATTGGACAAAACCGTACAGAAAAAAATCCTCGGCGGCTTATACGATGACGAGCTGGAGGCCGTCATGGACGAAGTGTCCTTGGACGATACCGTGGACATCATCGAAGATATGCCCGAAGAACTCGTACGCCGTATTGCCGAGTTGGACGATATCCTGGTCCTTCTAAAAGACCGCAATTACGCCGTCTTAAAGCCCCTACTTGGCTCGATGAACGCCATCGACCTCGCCGAGGTTTTTGAAGAAACCGAAAACGATACCGACCTACTGATTTTATTCCGTATATTGCCGAAAGACCTCGCTGCGGAGGTCTTTGTCGAAATGGATACGGACGTCACGCAACGCCTGATTAACAAGTTAAGCGACCGAGAATTGCGTGCCGTTATGGACGAACTGTTCTTAGACGATACCGTTGACTTGATTGAGGAAATGCCGGCAAGCGTCGTAAAACGCGTCTTGGCGCAAAGCGACAGCGAAACGCGCGCCTATATCAACGAGCTTTTAAAATACCCGAAAGACAGTGCAGGCAGCATTATGACGATCGAATTCGTTTCCCTGCGCCCGAATATGACGGTAGACGACGCCTTTGAGCGGATTCGCCGTACCGCCATCAACAAAGAAACCATCTACACCTGCTACGTCATCGACCCCACCAACACCTTACTTGGTTTGGTCACCGCAAAGGATTTAATGTTGGCACCTAAAACGGCGTTGATCCAAGAAATCATGAACGAAAACGTAATTTACGCCTATACGGAAGACGATAAGGAACACGTTGCGCGGACCATTTCCGATTACGGTTTCTTGGCTCTCCCCATCGTTGACCGCGAAATGCGCCTCGTCGGTATCGTTACCGTCGACGACGCAATGACCGTCTTGCAGGAAGAAAACACCGAAGATATCGCGAAGATGGCGGCTATTACCCCCACCGACCGTCCCTATCTCAAAACGGACGTGTTTACTTTGTGGAAAACCCGCGTACTGTGGCTGCTGATCCTTATGCTCGGCTCTACGTTCACTTCGTTGATCCTCAACCGCTACGAAGCGATGCTGTTTCCTTGCTTGGTTGCCTGCGTACCGATGATTATGGGTACGGGCGGTAACTCTGGCTCGCAAGCGTCCGTAACCGTCATACGCGCCCTTTCTATCGGGGAAATCGAATCCCGCGACGTCGGAAAGGTCATTTGGAAAGAATTACGCGCCTCGCTAATGTTGGGTTTAACCCTTGCGGCGGTATGCTTTGTAAAGTTGATTTTCTTAGACGGTATGTTGCTTGGAATCGAAGGCTATACGCCTATGGTTTGCTTGGTTGTATCCCTCGCCTTGCTGTGCGCAGTCGTGGCGGCAAAATTGGTCGGCGCCCTCTTGCCCATCTTGGCAAAGCTTTTGCGTCTTGACCCCGCGGTCGTTGCAAACCCTTTCATTACAACCATCGTGGACGCCGTGTCCGTGTTGCTGCTTTGCGGCTTATCTTTCCTGCTGTAAATAAAATTGCATAGAAAAAGGGAGTTGGCTTTCCAACTCCCTTTTTGTTTGTTTTTTTTAATCAAATAACGCCGTAGACGCGTACCTGCCCCCTTCGTCCGGTAAAATCGTCACAATGGTTTTCCCTGCGTTTTCTACGCGCTTTGCTACGGAAATCGCCGCGGCAACCGCCGCGCCCGAGGATATCCCTACGGATACGTTTTCCGTTTTGTTTAAGCGTTTCGCCACGGCAAACGCCTCTTCATCCGTCACCGTCAAAACCTCGTCGTATATCGAACAATCCAAGACTTTCGGGATAAAATTCGCCCCAATCCCTTGGATGGTATGATTTCCTGCGATTCCCTTAGAGAGGAGAGGCGACGCAGCAGGTTCCACCGCAATCACTTGCACGTTTGGATTACATTCTTTTAAACGCTTCCCTATCCCCGTCAAGGTACCGCCCGTACCGACGCACGCCACGAAAATATCCACCTTGCCTGCCGTTTGCTCCCAAATTTCTACCCCCGTCGTACGATAATGCACGTCCGCGCAAATCGGGTTGTTGAACTGGTCAGCTAGGATGGCGTTCGGGCTTTCACGCAAAAGCTGTTGCGCGCGCGCAACAGCCGCTTGCATACCCAATGTTCCGTCCGTCAATACCACTTCCGCTCCATAGCTTGCAATCAATTGACGGCGTTCCACCGACATCGTATCCGGCATCACAATGATCGCGCGGTAACCGCGTTGTCGGCATACGTACGCAAGCCCGATCCCCGTATTTCCCGAGGTGGCTTCAATCACGCTGCCGCCTTTTGTAAGTCGGCCGTTTTTCTCCGCGTCCTCAATGATGGCAAGCGCGACGCGATCCTTAATCGAGCCTGCGGGATTTACCCCCTCCACCTTGGCAAAAATGCGTGCCGGCAAGCCCTTATCCATTTGTTCCAATCGCAATAAAGGTGTATTGCCAATCGATTTCAACGCAGACATGGTACCTCCTTTATTCGACATAATTTAAAATCTCCATCGGCGTATCCACAAAATATACCCCACCGTTTTCTTCCAAAAATTCTCGATCGCGGAACCCCCAAGTCACGCAAATACAATCCATCCCTGCATTTTTCGCCGTTTGAATATCAACGTCCGAATCCCCCACGTATACCGTAGTTTTTGGATCCGCCGACAGATTTTCCATCACCGCGTACAGCGAATCGGGGGCAGGCTTTTTTCGGATCCCCGCCGCCTCGTTTTCCCCAACGGCATCTTGCAGCAGCCCGTCAAAATAGCTTTTTGACAAGCTCTTTACCGCCGCGTCGGGTTTATTGGAGAGCACCGCCGTTTTTACCCCTCTTTCACGCAAGGTTTTCAACAGCGAAAGAATCCCCGCATACGGCGCGGTTTTATCTGCGCAATGCGCGGTATAATATTCTTTGAACACAGCCAAAACGTCGCCTTTCACCGCTTGGTGGGTTTCTCCCACGGCACGCTCAATCAATTTTGCTACGCCATTTCCAACGAAAGCGCGCACTTCGTCGCGCCCCCTCGGTTGCAACCCGTACGTTGTAAGCGCAAAATTGGTCGCGTCCGCTAAATCGTCGAGGGTGTTTAACAACGTTCCATCTAAATCAAACACAATCGTCTTGTACATGGTATGGCGTTTCCTTATAAAACCGACTTGATAATTTCGATTGCCCCCGCGCGGTTTTCACTCCCCGTTTTCTCATAAATGGAAGAAACGTAGTTTCTCGTCGTCCCCTCGGACAACTTCAAAGCGGAAGAGATTTGACGGTTGGTAAAGCCTTCGCACATCATCAGCGCAACCTCAATTTCACGTTCTGACAGCATAAAGGCGCGCATCAGTTTGATTTCACGGTCTGCCACCACGTGTTTTGCCGCGTCCGTAATTCTTTTCGCTATTTTCGAGGGTAAAATGGTATCCCCTGCGTGCGCGTTTTTAATGGCTTCAATCAAGGCGCCGCCGCCGATATCCTTCAAGAGGTAGCCGCTGGCGCCGTTGTTAATGGCGCTAAGGATATACTCGCTGTCATCAAACGTCGTCAATATCAGCACTTTGACGTCAGGATAACCGTCTTTGATGCGGCTGGTTGCCACAACGCCGTTCATATTCGGCATACGGATGTCCAACAGCACGACGTCCGCAGGTGAAACTGCCAGCTTAGACAAAGCATCTATTCCATCGCACGCAATCCCGACCACCTGCAAGGAGGGGTCTGTCGCCAACACGCTTGCAATCTCGTTAGCAAGCTCCGTTTGGTCGTCTACCACCAATACGCGTATTTTTGTATTTTCCATATTTTTCTCCTTATTTTCGTTCATCCACCGGCAGAGTCAGGTTTAATTCTACCCCCTCTCCCGGTTCGGAGAACATTGTCATCTCACCGCCCAACGCACGTGCGCGGTCACGCATCGTCGTCAACCCAAATCCGCTTTGGAAATTTTCCATATCCAAACCCGAGCCATTGTCGGACAGTAAAAATTTAATTTTGTCATCCTCAATTTTCAATTCCACCCAAAACGCCTTTGCATCTCCGTGGCGCAAACCGTTGGATATCCCTTCTTTTAAGGTATTGCAAAGAAAACGGTGTTTCGCCTCCGAAACCGCCACGTCCTCGATCGCCGAACGAATGGTAACCCCCGTCCCGTCCGTAGATTCGTTGATGATCCTTTCCATACTCTCCTTCAAAGTTTCCGTATCCATTTGTCCGGAAAGAAGATGTACGCTGGAACGCAGTCTTTCCAAGGCGTTTTTCGCCTGTAAATTTGCCGCGATCAATTTTTTCTTCGCCTCATCGGGGTCTTTGTCAATGATTCGTTTCGCTGCCTCCGTTTGCATAATTACCGTCGTCAACGAATGTCCTGCCGTATCGTGAATTTCCTTTGCTATCCTTTGCCGTTCTTCCAATACGGATACCTCCGCCACGGCGTCGTATGCCTTTTCCAATTCCTTTTTACTCTTTTCCAAATCCACCAGCGCGCGATTTAAGCGGGTATACTGTCTGTAAAAAAGCATTAAAATCTGCAACGCCACAAAATGCAAGGTCAACGCCGAAAAGACGGAAAGCCCCTCTCGCACGATCTCTAAACTGAGTATATAACCGCGTAAATATACCTGCAATGCATAGCTAATCGCGTATAAAGGCAGGGAAAGCCCGTACATCCACAATGCAGAACTTCCTTTGGGCGCGCTTACGTAAAATTGGGTCAACAGCAACATATACAGCAACAGTGCATACACACCTTCACTGACCACGACAAAACCGCAAGCCGCACATACTTCTATGAAATAGAAAATTTTGCGGTAACGGTCCTGCTTTAGGATGAAAAAGTGCAGCCCTTCCGCCATCGTCAGGACAAACGCCGCAATAAATAATACGGAAAACGGCGCCCAGCTTTTTTCCATGACCAGCGTTTCCGCGTGCTGTAACATAATCAGCACTTCTACCAAGAGCACCAAACCGAACAGCACCACTTTACTGATAAAAAGCAGTCGATCCTCGTATAAGACATCTCCTCCCCCGAATAAACGCTTTAAGTAGGCTTGAAAGGGGCTGTCCTCCTCTTGAGCGAGTTCCTTTTTATCGGACGGATTTACACGCTTTATTCTTTTCTCCGTTTTCTTTCGTTTAAACACGAATATTCTCCTTACTTTTGCGATAACGGCGGCATTTCAATGCCGTCCAACATTTTATCAAAGGAAAAACGTTGACTGATCTCCTTCAAACGTCCGCTAAGATAATAACTGTACACGCCGTCGGGCGAATAGATAATATGGTCGCACAACAAGCGATTATGCATACTGCACAGCATCTGTAAATTTTTCGTCATTACGTCGTCCTGCGGCGAGGGTCGCGCTTCTCCGCAAGGGTGATTGTGTACGATCACGACGCCCGATATATCCTTGGTCAACAAAAAGGAGGTGATTTCTTCCGGCATCACTTTCACGTCGTACAGATTTTCCGCCGAAAAGCCCTGCCGCGCCACCACGTGGCTGTATCCGTCCAGCAGATAAAAATCCACCACCTCATACTGGATGGGCTGATACACTTCTTTTACATAGGGTAAAAAGCCTCTCGGCGTAAACGCGTCTTGGAAACTTGGCTGCTTGACGGGCGGGCGGTTGATAAAATGACCGATGCATTTGATATGCGACGCCACGGCTATGCCTACCCCCTCCACCGATTGCAGCTGTTCCATACTTGCGTTGAACATAGCTTCTGCCGTGCCGAAGCGTACCAATAGACGGTGTGCAATAGCGTTGGTATCCCGACGCGGTAACAACGGATACAGCAGCACTTCTAACCATTCGTGCTCGCTGAAATTGCCGGCCGCCACCTTTTGATACATACGTTTGCGATGTCCATCGTGTATCGACATAGCTTCTCTTTCTCCTTTCGCATTATACAATACATACTGTATTGTAGCACACTTTTTTTAAAATGTCAAAGGCGAACCGAGAAAAAAAATATTTTTTTACGTTTCCCCCTTTATTTTGTTTACCTGCGCCCAAAAAATGTGTATAATAGATAGTGTAATGCATTGGCATAAGGAAGTAATTATATGGAAAACGTAATGCAACATTATTTTAACGATATCGTAAGCGCAACCTCTCAAATCCTGCAATTTGACTCCTCTTTAAAACCTGCGGAAGAAAATTGTCCCTTTGGAAAAGAAACGGCGGATTGTTTAAACTACTTTTTAAACCTTGCCGAAGAAATGGGGTTTGAAACGCATAACTACGACAACTATATCGGCGAAGTGGTTTACGGCGAGGGGAAAGATTTCGCTATCCTTGCCCACCTCGACGTCGTTCCCGCCGGCAGCGGTTGGAAATATCCTCCCTTTGGCGGTGTCATCAACGACGAGCTTTCCGATGGCGGCGTACCTGGTATGAAAATTTGGGGACGCGGCGCGATGGACGATAAAACGTCGGCAATCGTTTGTTTATACGCTTTGAAAGCGTTGAAAGACGAAGGAATTCTCCCTGCCCGTACGATTAAACTCATCGTCGGTTGCAACGAAGAAGCGGGTTGGAAATGCATTGAACATTACAACAAAGTTGCAACGATGCCCGAAGAAGGCTTTACCCCCGACGCAAATTTCCCCGTAATTTACGCGGAAAAAGGCATTTTGCATTTTACGGCTTCTTTCCCCATTGACGAAGCACCCATGTCTGCGTTGAATGCAGGTGAAAGGGTAAATATGGTATGTGACAACGCCTCTGCTGTTTTGACAAGAAAAGCTGGCGGCAAGTTGGTTTATTACGAAAATCCCATAGAAGGCACCCGTCTTTCCTACGACAATACCACCAATATTTTGCGCGCATACGGAAAGTCGGCGCACGGCTCCACCCCTGAATTGGGCGCAAACGCTTTACAAGCGATTTTGTGTTTCCTTTCCACCTTCAACGAAGGCTGCAAGAAAGCATACGATTGTCTTTTTGACGACGTCACGGGGTTGAAGGCTTTGGAAGATGAAACGGGTAAGCTGTCTATGTCCCCTGATATGGCGGTCTACGAAAACGGCGTTTTGAAAATCACGACGGATATCCGTTTCCCCGCAACTATGTCTTTGGAAACGGTCACGGAAAAGTTGGATCAATTCGGCGTAGAATACGTTGTTAACAATTACCAAGCGCCCATCTACAACGACCCCAATGGCAGATTGATCAAGACCCTGGTAGGGGTGTACAACAAAATTTCAGGTAAAAACGAATCCCCGATCGCCATCGGTGGCGGCACCTATGCACGCGCGTTGAAGTGCGGTTGCGCATTCGGTCCTGAAATCTGTTTTGAGGAAACGACCATCCACCAAGCAAACGAATATATCACCTTCGATCGCATCCGTTTGCTTAGCGAAGTGTACTACAACGCCATAAAAGAAATCGGCACCAAGAAAGACAAATTCCGCATCGCCGTGCAAAAGCACGGCTGGCGCAAAACCAACCGATAAGAAAAATCGCCCGTGAAATATCACGGGCTTTCTTTTTCCTCTTTATAAAATTATAAAAAGATATACGGCACGCATCCGCGTGCCGTATACCTTTAGTGAGAGAATATGAAAAAAGTTTTTAGTATAGTCGGTTTCATCATTTTCCCAAAATATACCGGATATGCAAGCGAAATTTTACTTCCCTTCTCGCATACAATACCATCTCTTTCTATTCAACAATTTTATTCCTATATTGTGAAAACTATGTGAAAATTGTGTGATAATTTGATGAAATATATAATATCTTTCATTATTTGTTATAAACTAACATTTTTTACGATTTTAGCACTGCAAACGCTCGAACACTGCCTCTGCGATACGCAAACCATCCGCAGCGGAAGAAGTGATTCCCCCCGCATATCCAGCCCCCTCGCCGCAAGGGAACAAGCCTTGCGCACCGACGGATTGCAAGCTCTCGTCACGTTCAATACGCACGGGTGAGCTGGTACGGCTTTCCACCGCCGTCAATACCCCTTCGGGATTGGCAAAGCCTTTCAATTTTCGATCCATATCCGTGATCGCCAGCTTCAACGCGTCCACCACCGCGATGGGCAGTACACTGCGTAAATCACAAAACGCCGTCCCTGCGGGATAGGAAGGTTGCACTTCGCCAAAACGGCTGCTGACCTTATTGGATAAAAAATCTCCGACAAGCTGTACAGGCGCAGCGTACGTTTCGCCTGCTTCACGAAATGCAGCACGTTCCAACCGACGTTGGAATTCTACCCCCGCCAAGGGATGCTCGCTGCCAAAATCCGCCTGCGTTACCTGCGCAATCAATGCGCTGTTTGCGTTGCGTTCGTTTCGGGCGTAATTACTCATCCCGTTGACCACCACGCCGCATTCTTCACTTGCCGCAGGCATAACCAACCCGCCGGGACACATACAAAAGGTAAAGCACGCGCGATCCGCCACGTGAGAAACCAATTTGTAATCCGCCGCAGGCAACTGCGTATACGCCTTACCATACTGCGCATACCCGATTGCTGATTGCAAATGCTCGATGCGCACCCCCACGGCGAAATCCTTTTGACGCATAGGAACCCCGCGCCTTAACAGCATTTCAAAGGTATCCCGCGCGCTGTGCCCAATCGCCAAAACCACAGCGGAAATAGGCAGCTTTTCCACTCCAAAATCCCCATTGGGGCATACCGTGTCCGCGTTGAGTTTGCGAATCGCAACCTCGTCCACCCTGCCGTCCTTCAAAAAAATATCTTCTAAACGGGTGTGAAATAAGACCTGCCCGCCCTGCGAAAGAATATACTGCCGCATATTTTTCACGACGGTTTTCAAACGATCACTGCCGATATGCGGCTTTGCCAACCACAAAATTTCTTTCGGTGCGCCAAAACGCACGAAAATTTCCAATACCTCACGATTGAGCGCGCTGTGGGTCTGCGTATTTAATTTCCCGTCCGAAAAAGTCCCTGCACCGCCTTCGCCAAACTGCACGTTGCTGTTGACGTCCAACGTCTTATACTCGATGAACCGACCAATGTCCTTTTCTCGCTCTTCCACAGAGCCGCCGCGTTCGATCACAATCGGTTTAATCCCGTGCTCCAACAAACGAATGGCGCAAAATAACCCTGCAGGGCCGCTGCCCACCACCAAAACCGATTTTTTAGGCTGCTTTTCCGCAGGTAATTGCGCAAAAGTGCGTTCTTCCCGTTTTACGGGCGTTTTGGAAAACTCGATTGTGTAAACGTAGCGAATATTATTTTTATCCCGCGCATCCAACGATTTTTTCTTGATTGCAAAATATCCGACTTTCCCGCCGCACTTCTTTTCGGCAAGTTTTATCAAATCCGACTCTCCCCTGCCCAAAGGTAACTTTACGTCGGACAACGTTTGTATACTCATATCAATCCTTTTTATTCAGTGCTTTCGCAACCCGCATTGCGGACGAATACGCCCACTGCAAATTAAAACCGCCGCAAGGACCGTCTACGTCCAAAATTTCCCCTGCAAAGTACAAGCCTTTCACAAAACGGCTCTCCAAATCTTCCGTTACCTCGGTCATTGAAATCCCGCCTTTCGTTACCTGCGCATAATCAAATCCAAGGCTGCCCGTTACCGTCAAGGGAAAGGCTTTTACGAGGCTTGCCGCTTGTTGTAAATCGCCGCCTACGCGTTTCATCACGACCCTGCCCACCTGATTGTTGACAATTCCGAACAGCAACTCACCGTCGGGCAATTCGGGAAACGCCGCCCTTTTACGCTGTAAAGCCTCCAAAATCTCCCCTTTGGAAAATTGGGGCAAGAAATCGATCAGCAAGCGCACGCCTGCGTTGATTTTGTCCGTGATATACGAGGAAATACGGAACACCGCATCCCCGACACCCCGTAATCGGTAAAGATTATATCTCCACGCAAAGCCACCTGCGTCCCGTCGGGTAAATAAGCGGTCAAGCCGCCGTCGTTAATGCGAATCCCTTTCAAAGTCTTGGTATAGGCGACGTCCGTTTTCAACTGCACCAACGAAGGGTATAGAGCGGTGATCGTGTGACCCAAGCCTTTGGCAAATTCGTATGCGGTACCGTCCGTACCGAAATTTTTCGCCGCCTTGCCACCCGCGCAAAGCACAACGTTTTCCGTGTGGATTTGATAGGTTTCCCCGTCGTGTTCTACCGTCAAGACAAAGCCGTTTTGCACCTTTTTTAAGTCGCAAACCCGCGAAGAAAGACGCACGTCGACCCCACGTTTGGACACGGCAAATCGCAGCGCGTCCGTCAATGCCGACGCCTGCCTGCTAACCGGATATACTCTTTCCCGATCGTCTGCGGAAAGCAATACGCCTAAATCCTGAAAGGCTTCCTTCAAGCCGTTCTCATCCGCCTCCTTCACAATATCTCCCGACAGCTTTTTCCCAAAAGGACTTGACGAGAAATACGGTGTTTTGCTTGCCGAAAGGTTGGTGATGTTCCCCTGCCCGTTGCCCGTAGAAGAAAGCTTTTTCCCCACTCGATCGTTTCGTTCTAAAAGAACCGTTCGCTCCGTTGTATGCAAGGCGGTAGCGAGAAAGAGCCCCGACGCGCCGCCCCCTATGATTACCGTTTTCATTTTTTCCATATTTCTATTGTACTGCATTTTTCAACAAATGTCAATTTTTTTAAAATTTCGACGATAAAAAATTATTTTCATTGTTGACTTTTTTGCGATTTTATATTAAAATATAGGTGAAAAAATTTATACAAAGGAGCAAACGTAGCATGTTTGATAAGATCATTGAATATTGTAAAAATGAACCTTTCCACGCCATTATCCTGGCTGCGTTGGTCGTGCTGGCACTCATCCTTGCCATCGCCATTGCCGCTTCCTCTAAAAAGAGAAAAACGGCCGCAAAAACGGCTCAAGCTGAAGAAATCCAACCTGAAAGCATAGACGAGCCGGTCAAACAACCGACGGAAGAGGCTCCTGCCCCTCTCTTGGAAGAAACGGCAGAGGTTCAAAAGGTAGAAGAAACCAAAGAACAAGCGCCAATCGCCGAGGAACCTGCAAAGGACACAGAAGAGCCCAAGAAGACGGTCGAAAAAACCAAGAAAAAAGCGAAAGAAACACCGGTCGACAAAAAGGACGCCGTATCCAAAACGGAGCAGTCTAAAAAAGTTAAGGAGAACGCTATGTTACACGATGCGTTGAAAAACGTCGACACCGACCTTGATTTTTACGAAGAAGACGTATCCGACCAAGTTGCAAGATACCGCGGAAAATGGGTTATCTGCCGCATTATTACCGAGGATAACGCCGCCGAAGAAAGCTACTTCTTTGAGTTGCACGCCTCCAACGGTGAAAAGCTGCTTTCCAGTGAAGAATATACCACCTACAACGGCGCAATACGCGGCATTGAAACGCATAAAAATAATATTTTGCGCGGCAATTTCCGCATCACACTTTCCAAAAAAGGCGACTATATTTTCAAATTGCTGAGTGGGAAGAATATGTTGCTTTGCTTGGGTGAGCATTACGCGACGAAGGCGCGCTGCGAAGCGGCAATCGAATCCACGAAACGTTTTGCGCAGACCGCTTTCATAGACGAAAATATCCAAGATTACGTGGTCAAAGTCCCTGTGGAAGACGATAAGGAAATCCAACCCCTGCCCGACGGTTACAACGGCAAATGGGTGATTGACTGCAAAACCTCTGAAGACGGCGAAAAGGTATATTTCTTCGAGCTGTTTGCAAACAACGGCGAACGCCTTTTGTCCAGTGAAGAATACACCACCTATATCGGCGCCGTCAACGGTATCCATACCCACAAAACAAATATCGATAAAGGTAATTTCCGTGTCAGCTTGACCAAGCACGGCGATTATATTTATAAGCTTCTGAACAGCAACGGACAGCTGCTTTGCTTGGGCGAACATTACAAGACAAAACGTCTTTGCCAAAATGCGGTAGAATCCGTCAAGAGATTTGCCATCAATTCTCCAATTCTTACCGATCCAACGCTGACAAAATAACGTAAAGTACAAAATAAATATCCCCGCGTTTTTACGCGGGGATATTTCTGTTTTTTATCTCCAATTTTTTAAATTGCCAAAGGTTTTTACTTTATCAAAGTAATGCGGTTTATCAGGGAAAATCTCAAAACGGCAATTTTCTTTTGCGCCCTCTTTTTCGTAAATTTTCTCAATGACGGAATAAACCTCTTTCGAGCCTTCCAACGGGAAAATATGATCGATTTCCCCTACGGACACCAACAGCTTACGGGGCGCGATCAACGCCGCCAATTCACCCATATCAAAGTATTCTGCAATGTGCGGAACGTAGTTACACGAACAATGCCACATATCCCCGATGCTGTCCTTATACGAACAAATTGAGCAGGTCGGCGCCGCCACCTTAATACGTTGATCATAGCAAGCCGAATAGTACGTTGCCGTACCGCCGCCCGATTGCCCAACCAAAGTAATATCGTCCAGATCCAATCGATCGGCAAAATACTGCAAGCTGTCAATCCCTTTCGAGACGTCCCAAACGCGTTCTCCAATCAAGGTTCTGCCCAAAATCAAAGCCGTCATTGCGGTAAAGTAGCAACCGCAGGTCAATGCAGGGCCGCGTTTTTGCTGTAAGGTGGTACGTTCACCCATACCGCGCTGTTCAATGGCAAGCGCCGCATAACCGTGTCTTACCGCATCCAAAGCAAAGGTATCGGTCGGCAGCGTGTTTACGTCCTCGTCATATTTCTTTTCCCCAATGGAAATATGGAACCCCGTCGTATGCCCCTGCAAACAAATGCAAACGGGGAATTTTTCTTGCTTTGTTTTGGGGATCAATAAATAACAAGGCACCAAACACCCTTTTTCGCTTTCAAATACGTAGCGATAACGAGTATATTCGTCCGTCTCTACCGTTTCTTCGATCTCTACCTTGATCTCGCAGGCGTTTTGCGCAATTTTATCCAAAGCGAGCAATTCGATGTATTTATCGCGTACCTGCCCCTTCCATTTTTCATAATCGTTGTTTTCGTCAAACGCCAAAATCGGCTTGTTTTTAAATAAATTTTCGTGAATTATATCGTTGTCAATCCGTTTCATTTGTTTGTTTCCTCCACGTGAACGTTTTCAATCTTTACGTCGTCTACGACGCTAAATTCGCTTACCTGCGCCAATGCGCGTATCTG
>JAFWAN010000066.1 GCA_017507585.1 Clostridia bacterium | reverse complement strand
ACGCCCGTCAGATGGACCTTGTTTGCGGTAGGATTGTTGATCCCCGTTGCGCTTGGCTGTGTATCCGCTTGGCTGACGGTGAGTGCGGAAACGGCGGTCATGGATAAATTTGCAACCGTACAGTGGTGGCACGTGGTATTGGGGCTTGTCATCGGCTACGTGGTAGGCGTTACGCAAGTCGTTCCTGGTTTAAGCGCCAGCGCCTTTTTGATGGCGGTGGGTTGGTTTGCAAGCCTTATGGACAGCGTCAGTATGACCTATTGGAAAGGAAACCCTATGATTTTTGCGGTATATGCAGGGCTTGGGATCGGCTTTTTAGCAGGCTTGTTTACCTTCTCCAAATTTTTGACCTATCTCTTTGGCAAGGCGCGGCATACCTCTTACTTTATGATCGTCGGCTTGTCGTTGGGGTCTATCGTATCGATGTTCTGTAACGGTGACGTGATCACAACCTATCTTGCTTGGGCGCAAAACGGCGTCAACGTGTTGGATCTTGTATTGGGGCTTGCGCTGTTTGCCGTAGGCGTAGTCGGCGCGTATCTGTTGGTGCGTTATCAGCGTAAAAAGGACGCTGAGAGTATTTGATTGTATAACGCATCGCATCTCTTCGTTGCCGCTCGGTCACGTACTACTCGGTACGCTCCCTCGCGGCGCCTTGAGCTGCTCGGTTCTACAATTAAGTCATTTTAATAGAAAGGCTTTCTCTGCAAAGTTCACAAAAAAATGAAATTGGACTTTTTTAAGAAAATCAAAAATCGAATATACGATACTTGCGCAAAGCGCGGATATACCTGCGACGCCTGCAAGGCGGAGCTGTTTGATTATCCCACCCACCGTTTATGCGAAGAATGCGAGAGCAAGCTTCGTTTGAACAACGGCAGGTCGTGTGAAAAGTGCGGAAGAATGACGCTTGCGGAAGGCGTATGCTTATCTTGTAAAAGCCGCTTGCCTCGTTTTCACCGCGCCTATTCGCCTTTCGTGTACCGTGGGGAGAGCGCGTCGTTTATCAATCGTATCAAGACGGGAAATCCTACCCTTGCCTTGTATTTTGCGGAAAAGATGGCGGATTGTTTGATAGAACGTTTCGACGGGATAGAGGATTTTGCCGAAGGTGGAGAAGAATTGATGGTGATCCCCGTACCGCTGACGGAAGAACGGTTGCGGTTAAGGGGATACAATCAGGCGTGGCTGCTTGCCGATCGGGTGTGCAAACGCCTGACCGAAAAGGGGTACTGTGCGAAGCTGTACGAGGATGTTTTGCAAAAGACGCGGGATACCGCGCAACAAAAGCATATGGATTACGTTTCGCGTTTGGAGAACGTAGCGGGCGCCTATCACGTACACGATCGAAAGGCCTGCCGAGGTAGGACGATTGTGTTGGTGGATGATATTATGACGACGGGCGCAACGGGCAGCGAATGCGCTTCGCGTTTGCAATCGGCAGATGCGGCGAAGGTGCTGTTTTTGGTGGGCGCGGCTCTGCCGGAAAGGAAATAAGGGAACAAAATGAAAACGGTAAAAATTACGGTGATGAAAATGGTAAAGCACGACGATTTAATCGCCGTGTACGAAAATCCAATCGAGCACGCCTGCGATATGAAGTTGGGACAGATTTTTTATTCGGTAGACGGTGAAAAGCCTGAAAATATGTGCGACAGCGCGTGGGAGAGTATGCGCTCGTTTGCGGTGGCGTTGGCAAACGGTGAGGGGAATTTTTACGACGGATGGATGAAAAATCCTTACTCTGCCATGATCTCCTGCAACGACGGCTTTCGCCCGGTCAGCTTTTTATTAGAAACGATAGAACAATGAGAAAACCCCGCCGAGGGCAACTGCCCTCGGCGGGGTTGTATTTTAACCTGATTTATCGATTAGCAAACGCCAAACGAATGCCCATATCTTGGATTAGCTTACACGCCGATTTGACGCGGTCGGGTTTATATTCTGCGGCGATGTGTCCGTCGAAGCCGACCGACAGACGTACGCCCGTTTTTTTGACAATGTCTTGCTGCTGCTTGTTCTTAAAAAATTCGGAAACGTAGCCGTGGGATTGGAAGCTGTGCAAGCTGTCGTAATTGACGTTCATTTCCCAGAAAATGCCTGCTTCTGCCATTTTACGGAAATAACGGTAAGGGTCTTCGCCGATGCTTTCGATAAACGCAAACATATCCGTATGCGCAACGCCGACGGGACAGCCGCAACGCTTTGCGTAGGCGAACAGATCGCCACCCGTAATCGAGTTGGGATGATCCAGATTTTCAATCAATGCAAAATCGAAAAACGATACGTCTGCGCCGTGGGGCAGGGCATAGCTGTCCTTACCTTTAATGGTGCAAATTTCAATCCCGCAAAGGATTTGGATTTTTTTTGCGTACTTATCGCGGAGCAGGTTCATATGATCGTAGTAACGGTTGAGCGTTTTTCCGTAATCGGCGTTTAATTTGCTGCCTTGATCCCAGCAAAATTCCACCCTGCCACAGCCCACGCCGTAGTTATGGTCGCAAATCCCAAGCTGCTGAATGCCGCCCGTGATTGCCGTTTCGATCATTTTTTCGGGTTTATCCTGCGAACAGAACGAATAATACGTATGCGCGTGTAAATCCTGTATCATACTCTTTCCTCAAAGTTTATTTTCCGTACTATTATAATACACCCCTTTCAAAAAATCAAGCGTTTCGTTGGGGGATACCAGATTGATTTTTCTTGGAGGCGGTTTAATAAATCCATTTTACGTTGCTGGATTCTGCGTCGGCGGGGGGCGGGGCGTCGGTGACGACCAAATCGTACTCGCTAAGGGCCGCCAAGCGGTAGGTGCCGTGGGCGGTAAATTTCGTATTGTCGATAAGCAGAATTTTTTGTTTGCAACGCTTGAACGCCGCGCGTTTGATTTCCTTTTGATCCAACGAACGCTCAAACGCTTCGTCGCCGATGACGGCCGCACAGGAGGAAATCATCAAATCAAAGGCAAAATCTTCCAGCTGTCTTGCCGTCCAACTGCCCGTGGCAGAATTGGTGTTAAAATGCACGTTTCCACCCAACAAAATCAGGTTAAGATTGGGCTTTTTAGACAGTTGAATTGCCGTTTGCAGGTTGTTTGTTACCACCGTTTTAAAGCTTAAATCCAACCGCTCTGCAAGGGCGAGGGCGGTGGAAGAACTGTCGATGAACAGCGATTTAAACGAGGGGATATACGGAAGCGCCTTGGTTGCCGCGCGTTCCTTTTCGTTTGCATTTTTTTCCATACGGAAAAAGATGGAGATTTCTTCTGCGTTTTCAGGCAACAATGCGCCGCCGTGGCTGCGTTCGACAAGCCCCATACTTTTCATCTCCGCAAGGTCGCGGCGAATGGTCGCTTCGCTGACGAATAACGCTTTTGCAAGCTCGTTTACCCCTGCGGATTTGCTCTCTTTTAAACGGTTTAAAATCTCGTTTTGACGTTCGGTTAATGCCATCGTGTGAAATTCCCCTATTATTTGTGTGAATTTTGCGCATTTTCTGCGCGTTTATGCTCGTTTGTGTTCATATTATAATACAAAAAATTTTTTTTGTCAATCTTTCGAACATATATAGACAATAAAAATTTATTGTGATATAATACGAATGATGAAAAATAGGCGGATTAGGAACCATTTTCTTTTTTATAAAAAAAGAGGTGTGAAAAAATCCGCGCTTATCCCTAAGGGATAAAAGGACGGGACAAAAATATGAGATATTATTTGGCAATCGACATTGGCGCGTCTTCGGGCAGACATATCGTTTCGTACATCGAAAATGGCAAAATGATCACGGAAGAAATTTATCGTTTCCAAAACGGCCCTGAAACCTTGACGGCGTACGATGGAAAGGAACACTTGATGTGGACGCACGAACGTCTTTTTACCGAAATTCTCAACGGCTTGAAAAAGGCGAAGGAAATCGGCAAGGTGCCTTATTCGATCGGTATCGATACGTGGGGGGTTGACTATGCGTTGCTTGACGAAAACGATCAAGCGATCGGCGGAACCTACTGCTACCGTGATTCCCGTACGGAAACCACGATCCCTGCGGTACACGAAGTCCTTCCCTTTGAAGAACTGTTTGCAAAGACGGGCATCGCGTTTGCGACCTTTAATACGGTATATCAATTGCTTGACGACGTAAAATCGGGTAGAATGGCAAAGGCGAAGAGTTTCTTGATGTTGCCCGATTACTTCCATTTCCGTTTGACGGGCGTGAAGAAGCAAGAATATTGCAACGCAACCACGACGGGTATGGTCAATGCAGAAACGCATACCTGGGATGAAGAAATCATCGAAAAGCTTGGTTATAAGAAAGAATTGTTTGGCGAATTGGCGCAGCCGGGTAGCTTGGTCGGGGAATTTACCGATGAAGTGGCGGCAATCGTAGGGTATAAGGCAAAGGTCGTTTTACCTGCAACGCACGATACGGCAAGCGCGGTTTTGGCGGCGCCCTTGGAAGCGCAGACCCCTTACATCTCCAGCGGTACTTGGTCCTTGCTCGGCGTAGAACAAAACAAGGCGCACACGTCAAAGAGTGCGTTGGAAGCAGGATATTCTAACGAAGGCAGCTTAAATTTCACTACACGTTTACAGATCAACATTATGGGGCTTTGGATGATTCAGCAGGTAAGACACGAGCTGGGGGATAAGTACAGCTTTGCCGAGCTTGCAGATATGGCAAGGGCAAACCCCGTTGATTATGAAATTAACGTCAACGATCAGCGTTTCCTCGCCCCTGAAAATATGACCGCGGAAATCAATGCGGCGGTGGGGAAAGAATTGACGGTTGGCGAAATGGCGTACGTCATTTACAACAACTTGGCTAAATATTACGATTTGTCCTTGAAGGCTTTGGAAGAAGTTACGGGGGAAAAATACGAAACCTTGAATATCATCGGCGGCGGCAGTAAAAATATGCTCCTCAACGAAATGACGATGAAGTATACGGGCAAGAAAGTCATCACGGGCCCTGCGGAAGGCACGGCAATCGGAAATTTGATGATGCAAATGGTAGGGTGCGGTGATATCGCTGACGTGAAAGAGGGTAGACGAATCATCAAAAACTCGTTTGACATTGCAGAACTGTAAGAGGTAAATTATGAAGGTTCTATTTTATGGGGATTCCATTACCGACGCGGGTAGAGATTTTGCAGTTCCTTACGGGGAAGCAAGCTACGGCTACGGTTACGTAAAATATGCGGCGGCGGGCTTGAAGAAAAGAGGCTTGACGGAAGAAGAAATCGTCAACCGCGGGATTAGCGGCAACCGTATTGTAGATTTGTACGCGCGCATCAAGGTGGATTGTTGGAATCATAATCCCGACCTATTGAGCATCCTGATCGGCGTCAACGACGTATGGCACGAAATTGATGGGAACAACGGGGTGGAACTCGACCGTTTTGAAAAAATGTACCGCATCTTGATCGAAGATACGAAGAAGGTATTGCCCAACCTCAAAATTCTGTTGTGCGAACCTTTCATCTTGGACGGGATCGCAACAACGCCGAATATGGATCAATTCAAAGCAGTTTACGATTATGCAAAGGTTGTAAAGAAACTTGCTGAAGAATACGGTTTGTATTATCTGCCCTTGCAGGAAACGTTGAAAAAAGCGGCGGTCGGCAAGGAAGCGGAATATCTCAACGATGGGGTGCATCCTGCGGAAGCGGGCGCGAAGCTGATCGCAAACGAATGGTTGAAAGCGTTTGACGAAATCAATATTGAAAAATAAAAAAAGATATATAAATTTAAGGAGATAATTTTATGTCCAGATACGAAGAAGCAAAAAAGATTTATGCGCAATACGGTGTAGATACCGAAGCGGCGATGGAAAGATTGTCCAAGCTCTCCGTCAGCGTACATTGCTGGCAGGGTGACGACGTTATCGGTTTCGACGGCAGCGATTCGCTTTCGGGCGGTATTCAGACCACGGGTAACTATCCTGGCAGAGCAAGAAACCCCGAAGAATTGTTTGCTGACCTTACCACGGCGTTTAAGTTGATGCCCGGTAAAAAGCGTGTAAACGTACACGCTTGCTATGCAATCCTTGGCGAAGACAAAGGAAAGGTAGACCGTGACGCTTACGAATACAAGCATTTTGAACCCTGGGTAAAATGGGCGAAAGAAACGGGCTTGGAAGGCGTTGACTTCAACCCTACTTGGTTCTCCCATCCTATGATGAAGGACGGTTTGTCCTTATCCTCTCCCGATGAAGAGGTAAGAAAGTTCTGGGTAAACCACGGGAAAGCTTGTATGAAGATCGCGGCGGAAATCGGTAAAGCGATGGGCAGCCCTTGCTGCGTAAACCTTTGGGTACCCGACGGTACGAAGGATATTCCTGCTGACCGCCTTGGCCCCCGTCTTCGTTTGAAGAAGTCCTTGGACGAAGTGTTGGAAGGCTACGACAAGGAATGGGTTATCCCTGCCGTAGAAAGCAAGGTGTTCGGTATCGGTGTAGAAAGCTACACGGTCGGCAGCAACGAATTCTATCAGAACTACGCGGCGACCCGCGGTATCTGCTGCTTGTTGGATACCGGCCATTACCACCCTACGGAAGTGGTTTCCGATAAGATTCCTTCTATGCTTGCATTCTATGACAAGGTGCAGCTGCACGTTTCCCGTCCCGTTAGATGGGATAGCGACCACGTAATCGTGGTAGACGACGAATTGAAGGAACTCTCCAAAGAAATCATCCGCAACGACGCAGACGATAAGGTAATCGTTGCGCTTGACTACTTCGACGCAAGCATCAACCGTCTTTGTGCTTGGGTAACGGGTGTTCGCTCGATGCAAAAGGCGTTGCTTTCTGCAATCCTTCAACCCTATGCAGAAATGAAGAAATTGCAGGACGAAGGCAACTTCACGAAGGTTTTCTATATGCACGAACGCGTGAAATACCTGCCTTTCGTAGACGTTTGGGACGAATATCTTGCACGCCAAGGCTTGAAAGAAGATTGGTGGGATGAAGTAGAAAAATTCGAAAAAGAAGTTATCGCGAAGAGAGTATAAAAGATGAAAAAAATTCTTCTGCTTGGCGATTCGATCCGTTTGGGCTACGAACGTTACGTTGGTGAAATACTGCAGGACGTCGCAACGGTATACACACCGGGGGACGTGAACGGCGGTATGGCGCAATTTATGCTCCGTTGGGTGCACGAATGGAAACGCAGAGGCAATTTCCCCGACGATATGGACGTGGTGCATTGGAACGCAGGGCTTTGGGACGTGTTGCGTATCTGCGGAGACGAACCTTTAACGCCTCCCGAATTTTATGCGGATACTCTGCGACGGATCAGCCAACGTTTGCGTTTGATCTTCCCCAAAGCAAAACAGGTTTTTGCGCTCAGCACTTGGGTGCAGGAAGATATGTACCGAGGGGATTACCAACGGTTTAACAGCGATATTCAAGCGTTCAATGAGATCGCCGTGAATACGCTGTCGCCCTTGGGTGTGGAATTTGACGATTTGTACACGTTGACCGTAAAAGCGCCGAAGGCGTGCTGGTCGGATATGACCCATTTTAACACGATCGAGGGTATTCGATTGGTGGGCGGTCAGGTGGTGGATTGTCTGTGTGCGCACATCGGCGTCGATCGGGCTTCGCTGGCGGATAGGGAAGCAAAGCTCTTCGAGATACCCGAAGCGATTTTAGGGAACTAATACATTATATATAAATAAGGAGTAAGTATGAAAATTCTTGTTGTAAACGCAGGAAGCTCCTCTTTGAAATACCAGTTGTTCGATATGGACACCAACGAGGTATTGGCAAAGGGGCTTTGCGAAAGAATTGGGATTGACGGCGTGGTTACGCACAAGCGTCCTGGTAAAGAGGATTACAAATCCAACGAAAATTTCCCCGACCATAAGGCGGCGATCGCGTGCGTTTTGAACCTCTTGACCGACGCGGAAAAGGGTGTGATTGCAAGCGTTGACGAGATTGAGGCGGTCGGACATAGATTTGCGCACGGCGGCGAAAAATTGAGAAAATCGTCCGTGCTTGGCGATCAGGAAATGGAATACCTTGAAAGCATCGTTGGCTTGAACCCCTTGCACGGCCCTCCTGCAATCAGCGGCTTTAAGGCTTGTAAAGAGGTTATGCCCAAAGCAAACCACGTGGGCGTTTTCGATACCTCGTATTATTCGGATATGGAAGATTACGCGTATATCTATCCCATTCCTTATGAACTGTATGAAAAGCACAAAATTCGCCGTTACGGCTTTCACGGCACGTCGCACAGATACGTTGCGGCAAAAGCAGCGGAAATGCTCGGCAATAAAGATGCAAAGATTATCACCTGCCACCTTGGCAACGGCTCTTCCATTACCGCAACGGTAAACGGAAAAGCGGTGGATACGTCGATGGGCTTTACCCCTCAAGACGGCGTGCCTATGGGTACGAGAAGCGGCGCGATCGATCCCACGGTCGTTACCTTTATCCAAAAGGCGGAAGGCTTGACCGCAGAAGAGGCGGACAAGGTGTTGAACAAGGAATCGGGTCTTGCAGGCATTTCGGGCGTAGGCAGTGATTGCCGCGATATCCGCGAGGCGGCGGCAAACGGCAACTACCGCGCGAAGCTTGCGATGAAGATCCTTGCGCATAACATCAAGAAAATCGTCGGTTCGTACATCGCGGAAATGAACGGTGTGGACGCGTTGGTGTTCACGGCGGGCATCGGTGAAAACGACCGCGACCTGCGCGAAGAAGTATGCAAAAATATGTCCGCGCTGGGTATCGAAATCGACGAGGCTTACAATCAAAGCTGTCCCAGAGGGGAAACGGCTGACATTACGGCAAAGGGCGCAAAGGTGAAAACCTACGTTATCCCCACCAATGAGGAATATATGATCGCGCTCGACACAAAAAATTTGACAAAATAAAAAAATATTATATAAAGGACGGAAAAAACTATGAAATCTCCCTTTGAAATTAAAAAGGAAATTTGCGAAGTAGGGCTTAAGCTCTGGCAGAAAGGCTTTGTTGCAGCTAACGACGGTAACATTTCCGTAAAGATTAGCGAAAACGAATATTATTGCACCCCCACGGGCGTATCCAAGGCATCCTTGACGCCTGACATGATCATCAAAGTTGACAGAGATGGTAAAAAATTGGAAGGTAAATTGAATCCTTCTTCCGAAATCAAAATGCACATGAGAGTGTACAGAGAACGTCCCGACGTTAACGCGGTCGTTCACGCTCACCCTCCCGTTGCAACGGCTTTCACAGTTGCTGATATCGACCTTGACCAATACGTATTGCCCGAAGCAGTATTGACCATCGGTGCAGTTCCTACCTGTGATTACGGTACCCCTTCGACGATGGAAATTCCTGATTCGTTGGATCCTTATCTTCAGGACCATGACGCATTCTTGCTTCGTAACCACGGTGCTTTGACGGTTGGTTGCAACCTTACCAAAGCGTTCTTCGTTATGGAAGAAGTTGAATTCAACGCAGTTATCTGCAAGCATGCAATGGATCTTGGCGCAGTTCACGAAATT
>JAFWAN010000065.1 GCA_017507585.1 Clostridia bacterium | reverse complement strand
TGGAAAAAGATGACGCTTTGGCGGCGCAGATTTACGAAGATATCGGCGTATATTTGGCGCACACCATTCCTTTCTACGCAAAATTCTACGACATCAAGCATATGTTGTTGCTTGGCCGTGTAATGGGCGGTAAAGGCGGGGATATTATCCTTGCAACCTGTAAGAAGGTTTTGGCGGAAGAATATCCTCAATTTGCAGGGCTTGACATCGGTTTACCCGATGAAAACAGCCGCCGCGTAGGGCAGAGTATTGCCGCGGCATCCCTTCCCGCAAGTAAATAATAGGGAGGATTTATACAAATGAAATGTTTTAAAAACGCCACTGTCTACGTAGACGGTTTTGGTTTGACCAAATGCACGGTTTCCTTTGATGAAAAAATCGAAAAGATCTCGCCTTTTGCTGCGAGAAATGCGGAAGTAATCGAGCTTCCCGAAGACGCAATCGTATTGCCCGGATTCATCGATCAGCATATTCACGGCGCGGGCGGTTCGGACGGTATGGACGGTACGGTGGAAGACATCGCCAACATTGCAAAGACGATTGCGGCAGAAGGTACGACCTCTTTCCTCGTAACTACGATGACGCAAAGCCCTGAAAATATTACCAAGGCGTTGCAGGCGGTTAAGACTTACCGTGAAGAAAATTCGGATGAAGGCGCACGCGTAGTCGGCGTACACTTGGAAGGTCCGTTTATTGCGGCGGCGCATAAAGGCGCGCAACCCTTAGAATACGTGAAAGCCCCTGATATTGCCGTGTTTGACGGTTACAATGAAGCCAGCGGCAACTCGATTCGTATCGTAACCCTTGCTCCCGAAGTAGATGGCGCGGACGAATTTATCCGTCACTTGACGGAAAAGGGGATCGTTGCGTCGATTGGGCATACGGGCGCGAAATATGGGGATATTGAAAAAGCGGTTGCAAACGGCGCAAGTAACGTTACCCATACCTATAACGCACAAACGGCTTTGCATCACCGTGAAATCGGTACGGTGGGCAGCGCGATGCTGTTGGACGAACTGAACTGCGAATTGATTGCGGATACCATTCACGTATCCGTTCCCGCAATGCGTTTGCTGTTCAAAAATAAGCCCGTAAACAAGATTTCTTTGATTACGGACGCTATGCGTGCAAAGGGGATTCCTGACGGCGTCAGCGAATTGGGCGGTCAAGTGGTATACGTGAAAAACGGTGAAGCGCGTTTGGAAGACGGTACCTTGGCGGGCAGTGTATTGCGTATGAACCGCGCCGTTCAAAATATGGTAGAAAAGGTAGGCATTCCTTTTACCTTGGCGGTAGATTACGCAACGATGAACCCTGCAAGAATGTTAAAAATTGACAACGAAGCAGGCAGCATTAAGGTAGGGAAACGCGCAGACTTTACGGTTCTCAATGCGAACTATGACGTGCTGTTGACCGTTCGCGGCGGTAAAATTATTTACCAAGCATAAATAAAAAACGAGAAAGGGCTCGACGAGGTCGGGCTCTTTTTGTATGCACCATACCCGCTTTTCATTCATACAATAAAAGAAAGAGTTAAAAAAATCAAAAAAAATTGACGGAAACACTTTCAAAACTGCAAAAAGTATGGTACAATAGGAGAGAGCGTATTTTGATAAAAGAAATGTACTTGGAAACGCCGTTTGATTTTTCCAAACACAGCACGATCGGTTGCGGCGGAAAGGCAAAGCAAGCCTATTATCCGCAAAGCGAAGAAGATCTCTGTTTTCTGTTGGGGCAACTGTCGGAAAGACCGTTTGTTTTAGGAAATATGAGTAACGTTTTGCCGATGGACGAGGATACGGAAAAAACGGTGCTTTGCACCAAAAAAATGACGGATATTCGTCGTGAAGGCGATTGTATTTTCGTGCAGGCAGGGGTGACGAGCGGCAGACTGATGCGTTATCTACAAAGCGTCGGTTTGGGCGGCGTCGAATTTTTGGCAGGCATCCCTTGTACGATGGGCGGTATTTTGTTTATGAACGGCGGCGCCGGCGGAATTTATATCTCCGATTGGGTGGAGAGCGTTAGGATATACCGTGAAGGAAAACTTGTCGAGCTGTCGAGGGCTGAATGCGGTTATTCCTATAAAGAAAGCGTCTTTATGCATACGAAGGACGTAATTTTGGGGGCGAGATTGCGTTTAAAGCATTCCACCCCGCAAGCGGTAAAAGAGGAAACGAGGCGTTTTCTTGCCAAGCGTGCGCACTTGCCCAAGGGTAAGAGTATGGGCTGCGTGTTTCAAAATCCGCAAGGATATACCGCGGGGGCTTTGATCGAGGCGGCGGGGTTGAAAGGGCTGCGGATCGGCGGCGCAACGGTATCCACGCAGCACGCAAATTTTATCATCAACGACCAAAACGCGACGGCGAGGGATATTCGCAGCTTGATTGCGCGGATCAAAGACGAAGTATGGCAACGCCACGGCGTTGTTTTAGAAGAAGAAATCAGATATTTATAGAGGTAAGCAGTGATTTTAACGGCAGATTATCATACGCATACGCCTTATTCCCACGGTAAAAATACGGTGGCTGAAAACGCGCAAGCGGCGGCGGAAAAAGGTTTAAAACAGATCGGGATTGCCGATCACGGTTTTTCGCACGTGGCTTTTGGGGTACGCCGCCGTGAAATTGCACAATATAAGGCGGATTGCCAAGCGGCGGCAAAGGCATACGGCATTGACGTTTTGGTCGGGATCGAGGCGAATATTCGCGGCGTGGAAGGCAAAGCGGATTTGACGGAAAAGGATTTTGAAAACTTTGATTTTTACCTTTGCGGGAAACACGTTTTTATTTGGTATGACGGTTTCAAAAATATGCTTTGCTACGGCGGTGGCAATTTCAATGCGGATAAATTTCGCAAAAACCCGCCGAAACGCCTCGTCGAACGCAATACCAAGGCGTATATCAACGTCATCAAAAACAATCCCATCGA
>JAFWAN010000064.1 GCA_017507585.1 Clostridia bacterium | reverse complement strand
GGTTGGAGAAGGTGCCTTCCACGCTCTTTTCGGCTTCTACATAACCGCCGTATACGTCGCCGTCAGCATACGCAAACGAGCAGTACAAGATGTGCCAACCGTAATCGGTCAAACATACTGCGTAGCTGCCTACACCTTGTTTTACAACCTGTTGTGCTGCATATTCGAATTCGGGTACAAAGCCCGTCGAACCTTCCTGAGGAGATACCTTATAACCCATATAGCTGTTGAATGCGCCAGGGTCGGTACCATAAGCGAACAACAATTCGTTTACAGCGGACAATGCTTTGTATTGCTGGCTGTCACGCTTAAAGTATTCGGATGCTTTCACTTCTTCCGTGAAGTTTACTTGACCTGCTTCATAAACGAAGTTGACATAATCGTTATGATCCATCTTCTTATCGCCGCCCTTGAAATCGGTAACGGTTGCATAGGTAGGATTTTTCTCCCCTTCTACCGTTGCACCGGAAATCTCGGTGATGTAGGATTTGAAGATGTTCATGAAGTCATCAATCTTCATCGTTTGATAACCTTCAGCTTCTGGATCGTTGTATGCGTACTTACCTGCATAATGGTTAAGCAAGTCATATTTGGGATTTTCAGCAAGGTTTTCCTGGAAGAAATAGGTCTTACCATCGTCTTCGTAAGCATAGTTTGCATGATCGTGTTCGGAAATCCACGAACCGCGAAGATCCTTCGCTTCGATATTCGTTGCAATATCTCTTCTGATATTGAACAAAGCGTCTTCACCGGGCTTTCTGTTTTTCGCTTCGGTATATTTTACGTTTTGGCTGGTCGAGAAAGGAATTAAGATGTTGTATACGTAACCATAGCCTGCCAAACCGTTGAGGATGTAGCTGCCTTCAGCCGCGCTGTCCAAAGCGGACGCAAACGTTTCGTCATCATAATCCTTTTCTTGCTGTTCTTTGGTTTCGGTGTATTTTTCCATCACGTAATCCGTGGTCAATTTTTCGCTAACCTTGGTTTCAATCGCATCAAAATACTGATTAATGATTGCCTGACCAAGAGCGGATTCTAATTCCACGTAATAGTAGGTAAGCTTCGTAACGTCCTGCGTATCTTCCTTACCGTCGATAAGGTTGTACGCCTGAATGTTGGTCAAGAATGCGTTGTACGCTTTTTGACGGGACGTACGCGTCGAACCGTCGATGGGTTCGTAGTTTTTGCAATCGTCAGCCAAATTGCGCCCCGTATATACCGCATAATCGTTGGTGTAGTAATCTTCCTTTTCCGTATCTACACCCGTAGGAAGGGTACGCGCTTCTTCGTGGTCGTGATCTTCTTCCGTAACCGTCACGTAAGACGCTTCTAACGAATCCAACGAATCGTTTAAGGATTTCTTTAAGTTATATACGGCTTTATCGTAATTTTCTTGCGTAAGGAAATATTTGAATACTTCCACCTCTTTATGATCTTTCCCACCAACAGCCGCTATGCAACCAGTCGCAGTCTTATCCGCACCTTCTACGCCGTTTTCCAAGAAATAGTTGATCGCGTACTGGATCATAATTTCTCTGCTCACCAAGCCGTCCAACAACATGTTGAACGTATCTTCGTACGAATAACCGTACTGTTCAACGTATTGATAACCCGTGCTAAGGTAATAGGAAACCAATTCACGTTTTTTAATCGTCGTGGAGAGGTAACCCAAAACGCTTGTAAGTTCGCTGTTGTTTTCGAACTTACCGCTGATGTTTACGTCTGCAACGACTTGATCAAGGTCTTTTTGGTTGTCTACCGTGATAAAGTTACATCCCGTCGCGCCTACCGTAAGCGCAAGACCTAAAAATAATGCTGCTGCTTTTTTGAATGTGTGTTTGTTGTTCATAAAATCGCTCCGATTTTTTATCCTTCATTGTTGATATTTTCGAAAAAACAGAAAACGCCAAAAATGCCTTTTTCCCCTATTCTTTTATATCGTCAAGGTATATTATACCTCATTTTTTTAGAAAGTGCAAACGTTTTCACGGATAAACTACTGAAAAGTTAACGCAAATTTCAAAAATTTTGTCATTTCCGCCATCAATTCGGCTGGATCGCGTTTGCCGAAAAACTCAATCACCGGGGCCTCCGACATATTCAGGCGCACTTGGTTTTTATATTTATCCATCGCCGCCAGCACGCGCTTGTCGCCGATGGCTTCCAAGGTAGGAAATTCCAAACCGCCCACCCCTTTGATCAGGGTGATTTTTTTGACGTGGAATTTCGCCGCGTAGCTCTTCAAAACCGCAATCACCAACAGATTTTCCACTGCCTTAGGCAGCTCGCCGTACATATCGCGAAGAGACGTATATACCCGCTTATAATCCGCAATCGTGCCAATCTCCGCAATCTGTTTATATGCGTCCAATCTGCCCGCCGCCGATTCGATATATTTCTCGGCAATATAGGCGTTTGCGCGGATATCCAAATCCGCCACCGTTTGGGTTTCGCCCGTCAATTCTTCTTTGAGCAGCTTCGAATACAATTCGTACCCAACCTTACCCATATGCCCGTGCTGTTCCGCACCGAGGACGTTGCCCGCGCCGCGGATTTCCAAATCGCGCATCGCCAATTTATATCCCGAACCAAGCTCGGTAAATTCCATAATCGCTTTCAGCCTTGCCGAAGCGTTTTCCGACATAACCTTTTCCGCTTTAAACGTGAAATATGCGTGCGCCAAACGGGTACCGCGCCCCACCCTGCCCTTTAACTGATAGAGCTGAGAAATCCCCAATTTATCACTGTCAATCACAATCAAGGTATTTGCGTTTGGCAGATCGATCCCGTTTTCAATAATCGTCGTCGTGATGAGAACGTCCGATTTACCGCTGTAAAAATCGATCACAGCGTTTTCCAAGGCGTTTTTTTCCATTCGCCCGTGCGCAATCGACAAGGTCGCTTCGGGTAAAATACGTTTCACCTGCGCCGCGAACGTGAAAATACTCTCCACTTTGTTGTACAAAATAAACACCTGACCGCCGCGGGAAAGCTCGCGAATGCAAGCGTCGCGGATCAACGTTTCCGTTTCCTCTACGACGTAGGTTTGTACGGGCAAACGTTCGGATGGGGGCGTCTGGATCGTGGAAATATCCCTGATCCCCGACAAGGACATATGCAAAGTCCGAGGAATGGGCGTCGCCGTCATCGTCAGACAGTCGATATTTTTACGAATATGCTTGATTTTTTCCTTATGTTCTACACCAAAACGCTGTTCCTCGTCCAAAACAAGCAAGCCCAAATCCTTGAATTTAACGTCCGCAGAAAGCAGACGGTGGGTTCCGATGACAAGGTCAATCGTGCCCTCTTCCAAACCGCGCAAAACGGCGGTTTGTTCCTTGGGGGTATTGAAGCGGTTTAAACACGCAACGCGCACCCCAAAATCGGAAAAGCGCGCCAATGCCGTGTTGAAATGCTGACTGCACAAAACGGTGCTCGGACACATCAAAGCCGCTTGTTTTCCCGCCAAAATACAAAGGTAAATCGCGCGAAAAGCAACCTCGGTCTTCCCAAACCCCACGTCGCCGCAAAGCAAGCGATCCATAACCTTGGGCGAGCACATATCCATCTTGATTTCCGCAACAGAGCTGGCTTGGTCCAACGTCAAATCGTGTGGAAAAGCGTCCTCAAATTCCTGCATAAAAACTTCGTTTGCAGGGAAAGAATAGCCCATATTTTCCGAACGCTCGGCATAGAGCTGTTTTAAATCGAACGCTAATTTTTTCAGCGAAGCCTGCACACGTGCCTTGACCCGTTCAAATTCCGCCCCGCCGATTTTACTTAAATTCGGATTGTTGTCGCCTACGTATTTGGACAGAACGTCCATACATTCGGCAGGCACGTACAGCATATCGCCGTCCTTATAGGATACCGCGAGGTATTCCTTTGTGCCGTCCGTTGTTTCAATTTTTTTCATCCCGACGGCTTTCCCGATACCGTGCGTTTCGTGTACGACGTAATCGCCCACCTCGGGCGCGGAGAACATATCCCCGCGTTTGCGGCGGATACGTTTGGTTTCACGAGGTTTCGTGTACAAATCCCCCGTGCCGATCACAACCAGCTTACAATCGTGTAAAACCAGCCCTTTATCCAACGCCTCGTCCAAGATACAAACGCCCGTAAACGCAGACATGCTATCGGGTAATTTGACCGTAGAAACGTATTCTTCAGAGAGTTGTTCACTCATTTTCACCGCGCGCTTTTCATCGCCGCAGTATAAAATAATACGATATCCACCGCGCTTCCAATTGGAAATATCCGTCAAAAGTTGGGATATACCGTTAAAATATTTCGGGGCGGGCGTTGCGGATAAATTGTAGATTTTTAAAGGTTGGAAAAAGAAGGGATTACCGGTAAACGTCTGCATCGCGACACGGCGCACACGCTGAATATTTTCCACAAATCGACCCTGATCCACGTATTGATCGCGGGTAAAGTCAAACGCTTCGCCGCCTGCTTGCAGACGGTGAAAACGCACCTCGTGCTCTCTATAAAGGGCGTTAAATTTATCCCAAAGGGTTTTCCCCTCGTCGAAAATCAGCACGGTATTTTCAGGCAATACCGAAAAAAAGTCGGTCGAATTTTCCAACAAAGGCAGCAAAAACGAATTGTCAAAATTCTCGTCCGAGAGCAATTCATCCTCGATTTCCCTTGCGCGGGTATACGAGGATGCGGTCGTAAATTTACACGTGCAGGCTTGTAAAATTTCAGGGATTTTTTCCTTGTCTTTTTCCGTCACGACAACGTCCGTTGCGGCAAGAATCGTAATGGTAGAAACCCCAGCCAAACGCTCGCCCGTCACAGCATCGTAGGGCTTAATTTTCTCCACCGTATCCCCGAAAAAGTCTATACGAACGGGGTTATCCGCATTGATAGGATAGATATCCAAAATGTCGCCGCGAAGCGCAAATACCCCTTTGGTTTCCACCTCAAAATTACGCACGTAGCCCATATCCGTCAAGGTTTTCGTGACGGAAAGAAAATCGTAATCTGCCCCTTCCGTAAAGGTGATTGCGTTCAATTTTTTAGGAAAAAGCTGGATCAGCGCGTCAATCTCCGCCGTCACAACTTCACAGCCCTGCTGCATCGCGTAAATACCGTTCAAACGCCTGAAAAGAGAGTCCTTGGAAAGGGCTTTTCGATAGAGCAAGACCTCGTCCTTCGCCGCCAAGACCTCCGTGCGTTTGCCCGTCAGAGCCGCGATATTGTCCGCCGCCTTACGCGCGGAAACGCTGTCCGCCGTAACGTATACAACGGGGAATGGCGTCAAACCTGCAAGCAAATATTTTAACGGATCGGAAACGCCGAAAACCGCCGTGGGCGTGCCGCGGCGGAGATCTTCTAAATATAAGGAGTATTCTTCCCCTATTTGTTCCAACGTTAAAAAGTTACGCTTCATAGCTTATTTAAGAATTGCTGTTATACTTGCACATTACCTTTTCAATATCCAAGCCGCGCGCAAAATCCGCCGCCGCCTCGCCTGCCTTATGGCATGCATCCGCAAACAAAGGATAATCTTCCTTTCTTACCTCCGCAAGGACGTAATTGATGATGGGGATATCCACCTCCTCATCACGAATCCCGACACGGATACGGGGGAAATTCTTCAAACCCGTTTCCCCGATGATGCTGCGCATACCGTTGTGCGTCCCTGCGCTGCCGCTTGCGCGAATGCGGACTTTGCCCTTGGGCAAATCGTAATCGTCGTAAATCACCAGCAGGTTTTCTTCCGCGATTTTGTATTTCGACATCAGCTGTTTGACCGCCCTGCCAGAATTGTTCATATACGTCAAAGGACGGGCGAGGATAACCTTTTCACCCCCGACGAACGCCTCGGCAATCGATGCCTCGCATTCTTTCTTTTTAAACTTTGCGCCCAACGCTTCCGCGGCGTCGCCTACGGCGATATACCCCATATTGTGAAAGGTTTTCTCGTATTTTTTATCGGGATTTCCCAACCCTACGATCAGATACATAATTTCCTCTTATAAACGTAATAATTTGCAAAGAGCCGTCACGGCTTGGCGACGGCTCTTTTTTCTCGTGTAATTTAGTCGTACAGCTTCGACATAGGCTTGTCGAGATATACGTTTTCGATTGCCGCGGCAAACAGATCTGCCACGGACAAAACCTCAAATTTGTCCAGTTTCTTTTCATCGCCCAACCGAACGGTGTCCAGCATCACGAGCTTGGTAATCGCGGACTTTGCCAAACGCTCTACCGCAGGTCCGCTGAGTACCGCGTGCGTACAGCCTGCATATACCTCAATCGCGCCTGCGTCTTTGATTGCTTGCGCGCCTTGGCAGATCGTGCCTGCTGTATCGATCATATCGTCCACCATCAAGCATCTTTTGCCTTTGACGTCACCGATGATACTCATAACCTCCATGACGTTTGCCTTGGGACGGCGTTTGTCAATGATTGCAAGGGGCACGCCCAATTTTTCAGCGACCTTTCTCGAACGCTTAACGCTGCCCAAGTCAGGCGCAACGACTACGTCAATGTTGCATTGTTTTACAAAGTGGCTGTACAAAGTAGGTCCGCCCAACAGATTGTCCACGGGGATATCGAAAAAGCCTTGGATTTGGTCTGCGTGCAAATCCATTGTCAATACACGGTCAGCGCCTGCCGCCGTGATCAAATTTGCCACCAATTTTGCCGTAATAGGATCGCGCGAACGAGCTTTTCTGTCTTGGCGAGCATAACCGAAATAGGGAATTACCGCCGTGATACGACCTGCCGAAGCGCGCTTCGCTGCGTCAATCATAATCAACAGTTCCATAAGATTGTCATTGACGGGATCGCAAGTGGATTGGATGATGAACAAGTCCCTACCGCGCACCGTTTCTGCGATATGAACGTTGATTTCACCGTCAGAGAACTTGGTTACTTCGATTTCGCCTAACTCGGTATTGAGTTTCTTTGCGATCGCTTTTGCAAGTTCGACGTTGGAGTTACCGGAAAACAACTTGATTTCATTGCCGTGAGTTATCATACGTAACCTTCCTTATTTTTTTCGTCCACACATAGCTTTTCCGCCAATGCAACGGACGTATTTTCACTAGTATTTTCCTCATCGCAGGGCTTGCCCCTGCTTCCCCTAAATCAATCTGATGATATTCTACCTTATAATAATAGCGTAATGAGAGCGTGAAAGTCAAGCAAATGACCCCGTTTTCAATTATCTTTTTTTTCTAAAATTTCCGCTGCCACTTTTTTACGCTCTTTTTCTTCCTTTTGTTTTTGGCGCATAGAAATAAAAAATCCGCTCAAAACCGCCGCGCATTCTTCTTCCAAAACCCCGCCAATCACCTCGGTTTTATGGTTAAGCAGGTTCGCCTCCGCCAATTCTTTCGTCAGCGATCTACCCTTCTGCTCGTACGCGCCGAAATACAGCTTGTCCACGCGGGCGTTTAAGCTGGCGCCCATACACATAGGACAAGGCTCCAACGTTACGTAAAGTTCGCACCCTTCAGGAAGCCGCCAAGAGCCAAATTTTTTACAAGCCTTATCGATCGCCATCATTTCAGCGTGCGCGGAGGCAAGCTGCAGCTTCGCGCGGCGATTGTAGCCTCGCGAAACGACCTTGTCTTCATACACCACAACCGCGCCGATGGGTACCTCCCCTTCCATTTGCCCGCGTTTTGCCGCTTTGATTGCCGCGCGCATAAATTTTTCTTCTCTCGTCAAGCGTCTCATTTGTCTTCTATTTCCTTCGACAACGCATAAATCGCCGTCAGATTTTTTTCTAAAATATCGCCAAGCGCGCCTTCTTGTAAAGGGTGCGCATATTCCTCCGAGCCAACCTCCACGGTAAACGACGGGATATGCAAACGTTGTATACACCAATCTTTATATCCGCCCGCGCTGCCTTTTGCCTCCGCCAAAGGATACCCCGTCGCCTTAGAAAGCGTCTCTGCCAAACGCTTATCTCGGGGGCAGGTACGAGATGATTGGTCAAATTCCCAATAAATTTCTTCCCCTTTCGTATGATAACTCACCGTATAGTCGGGACGTATTTGCAAAGTAAAATCCCTCAATGCACGTGTTTCAGGCTCTGAAAAAGGTCGCTTTCCCACGTAGTTTTCCGCGCCTGCGAACCATGTATTTTTGACGCCCTTTCCCCACTTCGCCGGAAAATTCACATTCAAATCCACACCCCTGCCGTTGGCTTTCCAAAGGGCGAAATCCTCTCCGCCGTTCATTGCAATCAATGCTTGTCGAGCCTTCTTAGGGGCAGCAGACCCCCCTATTTCAGACAGCAACGCTCCGTCGGGATTGACAAGCGGAATAAACCAACAGCTGCCTTTTGCAACCCCGATTTTATATTGCTCCACCGCCAACAGCGCGGTGATAAATTCTCTGCCGTGTATCGCGCACTGCACAAGCCCTATGGGGGCGCCGTTTCCCACCTTCAACGCGTACACGCTACGCCCAAATAGACTTTTTCCAATGATTTTCTTCTCAGCGTTTACCGTATTGTAGACTGCCGTAATTTTCTCATAAATATCCACGGCATATTCTATGCAAATGCGAAATTATTTGTGATAAGTCGACCCTGCGTTGATCATAAACGCGCGGTAGACTTGCTCGGCAAGGATGACCCGCATCAATTGATGGGGAAAGGTCATATCCGAAAAGGACAAACGATAATCCGCGCGTTGTTTGACCTTGTCCGAAAGCCCGCAGGAGGATCCAATCACAAATGTCACGTCCTTCCCCTCGTCCGTTAAGCGGGCAAGCCGCTTGGCAAGTTGCTCGCTCGATTGCTTTTCTCCTTCCACCGCCAGGGCAATCGTATACCCTTTGCACGCGCGCAGAATTTCCTCCGCTTCTGCTTCGGGATTCGCACCTTCAGCCAACTCTTTTATCTCCACCTTAGCAAAGCGAGCCATACGCTTTACGTATTCGGCAACCGCCTCCCGATAGAAGCTTTCTTTAATTTTTCCAACCACGACGAAATAGATTTTCTGCATATTATATCCCCGAAATCAGCACGCTGAACCACGTCAGCGCGCAAAGCGCGATCCCAACCGACGCGCCGATAAAAAATCCTTTTTTATCCGCAGAGGCGTCCTCGCGTTTCTCGTCCGCATACGCATTGTTTTTATCCGCGAATATCAACCACGCAAGCGAACCTATCAAGCACACGGCAGACACCGCCGTCACCACAATGGATACCGTAGGCGAATATTCGGTGACCCCGAACTTAGTCAATGTTAATATCAAAGCATTGTTGATAAAATGCGACAAAACGGTAGGTAAAATACTGCCTGCTCGAATGGTCATCAAGGCAAAAGCCGCCCCGCAACAAAATTGATATACGGTCTGGGCGGGGTTTTGATGATACAGCGAAAACAGCGCGCCGTTGATCAGTACCGCGCCGACAAGGCCAAAGGAACGCATCCCCTTCAGCAGTAAACCACGGAAAATGATTTCCTCAAACACCGCGGGAAGCAACGCCACCACAATCAATACCCCGACAAATCCGAAGCCGTCCATAGACGGCAAAAGGATCGGCGTATCTTGGTAGCCGAATTTTGACAGCCATTCTAAAAACACACTGTTGAGTTGGGATAAAGAAAGCAACCCGCATTGCAAGGCAATCGCAATAAAGAAATATTTTGCGGAGCAGCGTTGCGCCTTCGCCTCCGTTTTAAACGAAAGCCCCGCCCAACGAAAAACAAAAAGCGTGACGAGCGCAAAACAAACGGGGGACAGCAGGTAGGTGCAATACAAATACCAATCTTGCTCTTCCGCCCCTTCCGCCTTCCCAATGCTTGCAAGGATAATGAGAAAAATAAATGCCAGCACAATCGAAAAAACAGCCGACAGCGAATACGTCAACCCTGAAACTTTTGCCGACGTTTTCTCCCCAAGTAAATATGAGAAACCGCCTTTTTTGTTGTAATCATTTTGTCTTGTCATACCTTTATTATAACAAATATTTTTCCATTTGTAAACGCTTTGCAACGGAAAAAACGCGCGGTGGTAAAAATTTTACCACCGCGCGTACGTTATACGCTTAACTTTTCCCGAAATTCTTTTAAAATGCGATTTTCAATGCGCGATACCTGCACCTGGCTAACCCCAATCCGTTCCGCCACTTCACTCTGCGTCATATCCCGAAAATACCGCAAAATAATTACCCGACGATCCCGTTCGTTTAACGCCTCTATCGCCCCGCGAAGAAGCATTTTATCTAACCATTCTTCCTGCTCGTCCCCCGTCGTCAAGGTTTCAATCAGTTTCCACTCTTTTCCATCTTTAAAATCCGCGCCTCCGTATAACGACAACGGCATTTTAGACGAGCCCATAATAAATACAACCTCTGCCTCTTCCAATCCAAATTGCTTCGCGATCGCGGACATGGGTGGCTGATTTCCGTTTTTTATGGTATATTCCTCAACAAATGCATTGATCTCTTTCGCGGTTTGTTTCATCGTTCTCGACACCTTCACAGAACCGTCGTCGCGCATAAAACGTTTGATTTCACCTGCAATCATCGGTACGGCATAGGTGGAAAATTTTACCCCGAACGCCTCGTCAAAGCCCATAATCGCTTTCAAAAAGCCCATACAAGCAATTTGGAATAGATCATCATAATCCACTCCTTTCCCAAGATAGCGTTTCACGATGCTTTTCACCAAAGAAACGTTGTGCTCAATCAAGGCTTCCTTCGCAACGGAATCCCCCGTTTTGGCGCGGCGAATATATTCGATTGTCGATACGTCGTCAAGCATCTACCCTTTCCTTTTCCGTGTTTTGCTGCGTGGCTCCGATACGGCGAAACATCGAAACGCGCGTACCGTTCCCCTTGCCGCTATCCAAGGCAAATCCGTCCATAAACGTTTGCATAATCGTAAAACCCATCCCCGAACGTTCCGCTTCGTCCAACGTGGTATAAAACGGCTGCACCGCTTTTTCCACGTCCTCAATCCCACATCCCTCATCCGTTACGGTGATATGTAAAATACCGCCCTCCGCGGTCGGCTCTATGCGGCATTCGATGCCGATACTGCCGTTACCCTGTCCTTTATAGGCGTGTACAATACAATTTGTCACCGCTTCGCTGACGGCGGTTTTTATATCGGAAAGTTCGGATAAAGACGGGTTTAAGCACAGCGCAAATGCTGCAACTGCATTTCTTGCAAATCCCTCGTTTTCACCCAACGCTGCCAATGTTAATTTCATATAATTTTCCATAATTCTTACTCCTTTTTCCGATCTCAAATCTTGGGCATCAAGGTATAAACGCCGCTCATTTGTAAAATTTTATCTGCATTATACGTTGGGTTCATTACGTACACGGGTATGCCGTATCGTTTAAATTTCTTGTATCTTCCGATCAAAAAACCAATCCCCGTCGAATCCATAAAAGAGACGTTGGAAAGATCGATCACTGCCCTCTCGCTGTGCGCATAATCGTCCGCCAAACGATCCGCAGTCCGACGCGCCAACGCGGCGTTATGTTCATCCATTTCACCGTTTAATCGCATATATAAAATCCGATCCTTAAAGTCGGTTTGAATTTGCATATCTCTACCTCCTTTTTTACTTTTTTATTGTAGCATCGCATAAAAGGCGAATTTTAAAACTCCTTGTCGAATATTTTTTTGTTTTGCCGAAAAGTTTTTTGTTTTTTTTGTAAAAAATCACTTGACATTTCCACGCAAATCGTTTAAGATATATAAGCATTGTGTGATGACCTACACGTCGAAACATACGGGCCTTTAGCTCAGTTGGTTAGAGCACGCGGCTCATAACCGCACGGTCCTCGGTTCGAGTCCGAGAGGGCCCACCAATCTCGTTTTCGATTTTACAATATATAAATATGGCCCAGTAGCTCAGTTGGTTAGAGCGCCAGCCTGTCACGCTGGAGGTCGACGGTTCGAGCCCGTTCTGGGTCGCCAAAAAAGCAAGCCTTTACGGCTTGCTTTTTTCATAGTATGCCTTATCCCCCCTGCCCATAAAAAAATTGAAAAAAGATTCTTCTAAAAACTTTACAAAATCCTTTGCATATGATACAATATAATAGAACATCTTTGGCGGCGTTTCTCGTCCTAATAAAAAAGGAGGCCTTATGATTTACACCATTGAAAACACCAAGTTTCGCGTATCGGTAGATACCTCGGGCGCGCAATTGCAATCCATGTATTCTAAGGAAACCAAAACCGAATACATCTGGCAAGGCGATTCTAAGTACTGGTCGGGCAGGGCGTACAACCTGTTTCCTTTCATCGGTAGAATGTATAAAAATTTGTACGCACATCAAGGCACCTTGTACACCTCGCGTCCGCACGGACTTGCACGGTACTACGTTTTCACCTTGGAAAATCGTTCCGCAAACCGTCTGACCTTGTTGTTGAAGGACAATGAGGATACCTTGCAAGAATATCCTTTCCATTTTGAATTTCGCGTTTTCTTCGAGTTGCAGGATAACGTCCTCAACGTGCGTTACGAAGTGACGAATACGGATGATAAAACTTTAATCTGCGCATTCGGCGGCCATCCAGGGATCAACGTGCCTTTTGGCGAAGGCAACTTTGAAGATTATTATGTAGAATTCAGCGATAAGACCAGCGTCCACCGTCAATTGCTGTCGGACAGCGACCGTTTTATGGCAGGAAAATCCATCCCCTATGCATTGAGAAACGGTTTACAACTGCCTTTACAACACGACTTGTTTAATCACGACGCCGTCATTTTAAGCAACACCTCGCGCCGCGTATTTATCAAATCGGATAAAGAAAGCCGCTACGTTGCTATGAAATTTGACGATTTCAAATACCTCGGCATCTGGCATCCAGGCGATACGGACGCACCGTTTATCTGCCTTGAACCTTGGGGCGCCTTACCCGCAACAGACGGCATCATCGATAATTTGGAAAGTAAAGCAGATATGACCCACGTTCCGCCTAAGAAAACCGCTGAGGTTTCTTACACGATAGAAATTTACGAATAATCAGCATATGAAAAGCCTCGCAAATGCGAGGCTTTTTTTTATTTTCAACGCATACCTGGTACACGCTTTCATTGATATTGTTCTCCAACAATGACGGGGGTTACCTTTTCTTTATGCACAACCAAATAACAATAACTGCCGCCCTTTCCGACCGCACGATGCAACGTTCCAGGGTTGATCAGGGTTACCCCCTCTATTTCCCTAATATTCGCAACGTGGGTATGCCCGTATAAGGCAACCGCGCAATTTCTACCTTTCGCCGCAAGTGCCAAGGCGTGCAAATCACTCTTCACCCCATAGCGGTGACCGTGGCAAAAATAAATGTTAATCCCTTCCACCTCCAAGACACCGTCCTCAGGCAACGGGGAAAAGAAATCACAATTTCCCGCGCAGGCGTACACTTTTTCAGGGTATAATCCGCGCGCTTCGCGCATATCTGCCGCACCGTCGCCCAGGTGGATTACGTAGTCGTTCTCCGCAATCATCGGCAATAAATCAGAAACGCCCTTCGCATTGCCGTGACTGTCGGACAGTACGATCAGGCGTTTCATACGTCCGCCTCACGCCATTTTTTCAGCATTGCCTGCAACGCACGGAAACGGTGGGATACCTGATTTTTCTCCTCTGCGGTGGCAACGCCGAAAGATTTTTTGCAAATCATCGCTGAAAAATAGGCAATCATAACCAAAACCGCCGTTCCCCGTTTCCTCCAATAAAATCCTACCGTGGGTATGCCCTTCCGCAATCAGCTCGCGGCCATTTGGATATACCAATGCAATCGCACTGGTGAAATGCGCCTTGCGGTTTTCTACGCCATCCATATTACGCAACAACACCGCACGGTTTTCTTCATCAGAGCCGTGGTGCCCGCAATAACGTGCGCTGAAAACGCCGGGGGCGCCGTCCAAGGCGTCCACGCACAAACCGCTGTCATCCGCAAGTGCCATACAACCAAGCGCAGCGCAAGCCGCCCTTGCCTTAATCAAGGCATTTTCCGCAAAGGTGCTGCCCGTTTCCTCCACGTCCTCGTCAAAACCCATCTGCTTTTGAGAAACCACCTCAAACTCGGTAAAAATCTCTGCAATCTCACGCAATTTATTTTTGTTTCCGCTGGCAACCACCAAGCGGACTTTTTCATTTTGTTGCATACCTGCCACCTCGCTTTATTCTATTATAACATAATTTGCGAAAAATGAAAAGTGTTTTAGCGCATATTATTTCCCTGCGCCGCGCACACGGAAGCTGTTCAATACCGCCAATAACATCACGCCCACGTCGGCAAATACCGCCAACCACAAAGGCAAAATCCCCATCACGCCCAACGCCATAAAGCCCACCTTCATCACGATGGAAAAAATGATATTTTGCATCACAACCGAGCGGGTGCGCCTTGCGATTTTTACCATCGTAGGAAGCGCGGATAAATTGTCGAAAATCAGCACAACGTCCGAAACCTCTACCGCAGCTGCGCTGCCCAATTTCCCCATTGACACCGCGCAATCCGCCATTGTCATAACCGGCGCGTCGTTGATACCGTCGCCAACGTATATAAGGGCGCCATTTTTTTGCAATTTCTGCGCCTCGGTAAGTTTATCCATCGGCAATAATTCTGCTTTAAACGCAGACATGCCTGCCTCGTTTGCGATGTTTTCAGCGCGCAAACGGCGATCGCCCGTCAACATAACCACCTCGGAAACGCCCAAGGCTTTCATCTCCGCAACGCACTGCTTGGCATCCGTTCGAAGCCTATCCCCCACCTCAATCGCGCCAAGATATTCTCCCCCTTTCGCCACGTAGATAACCGTATAAATACTCTCTAGCTCTTCCACGCCAACGCCTTGCCCAAGCAACCATTTTGCATTGCCGACCAAGATTTGCTCGCCGTCAATCGTTGCGGACAAGCCACACCCCGCTACTTCCGTAATATTTTCCGCTTGACAATTCAATTTTACGTCAGCAAATGCTTTCGCCATCGGATGTGAAGAGCCCAACTCTACCGCCGCAGCCAACGACAACAATCTATTTTCGTCCACACGCGTATGTATGCCGCAGATATGAAATTCTCCTTCCGTCAGGGTTCCCGTCTTGTCCATTGCCAAAGTTTTTGCGCGTGCGACCGTATCCAAATAGGCTGCGCCTTTGACCAATATGCCGTGCTTTGCACAATCCCCTATCCCTGTGAAATAACTCAGAGGCACGGAAATAATCAATGCGCACGGGCAGGAAATAACCAAGAACGTCAATGCTGATTGCGCCCAACGCGCAAAATTCACGAAACGCAAGGTATTTACCGTGATTAGGCCCTCCATAAGCGGAGCAAGAATTACCAGCGCCAAAGCCAAACAGCACACCACGGGGGTATATATACGGGCAAATTTTGTGATAAATTTTTCCGGCTCTGCCTTGCCCGCAGCAACGTTTTCGACCATATCCAATATCTTCCCTACCGCGCTATCTTGATAGGGTCTAAGCACCTTCAACACGACCATGCCCCCCACGTTGATACATCCAGAAAGAATTTCTTCCCCTTGTTGATAAACGTAAGGTTCTGATTCGCCCGTCAAGGATTTGGTATCGACCGTCGCGTTACCGTCAAGCAAAATGCAATCGGTTGGGATACGTTCTCCCACCTTTACCAAGATCACGTCTCCCACCTGCAAAGCCTCGGGGTGCACCGATTTTTGCTCACCATTGAGAAGCAGAGTTGCAGACTCACTCTTCAACGCCACCAACTCTGTCACAGATTTCCGCGAAGCCCCTACCGCAATCGATTGCAGCAGTTCTCCTAAGGTATACAACAGCATCACCAGCACGCCTTCGCCAAACTCGCCTAAGATAATCGCGCCGATGGAAGCAATCGTCATCAAAAAGTTTTCATCGAACATCCTGCCCTTCGCCACGTTTTTAGCGGTTGCAATCAACACCTTATACCCCACCGACAAATAGGCAAGCCCATACAAAACGTAGGATATAATTTGCCATACCTTGCCTTGTAAAAAAGTTTCAATACAAAAGCCTGCCGTAAGCAACACGGCAGATATGCCGATCAAAAGCCATTCTTTGAGGTGTAAATCACGTTTCACCGCATACATGCCCCCATCCAACACACGGACTTCTTCAAAGGCGTTTGCTTTTTTAACCACACGCGCAACGGCTTCTTCGTCTTCCGTTTCCAAGGTAATTGTCTGGCTGACATAATCCACCGCAACCGATTGCACCCCCTTGATTTTAGACAAATCTGTCTGTAACGCCTCTGCGCAAACGGGACAATCTAAATTTTCGATATGTAATATCTTTTTCATAAAGTAGCCCCCACACAAGAAAGATGCGTGACAGCCAAATCCACCATTTCACGCACGTGATCATCGGCGATGGAATATTCTACGTTTTTACCAAAACGGCGAGTGCGCACAATGCCGTTGTCGCGGAGAATCCGCAATTGATGGCTTACACCGCTGACCGTCGCATCACAAACCTCCGCCAAATGATATACGCACATTTCACCCTTCATCAACGCCAAAACGATTTTCATCCGCGTCGAATCCGCCAAAACCTGAAATATCTTGCACATTTTTTGCACATCCGTATGCGATAAAACGCCCTCTTTTGCGCGCTGCACCGACTGTAAATGCTCTTTTTCTCTTTCACAATACATATTCGGCATACAATTCTCCTCTTAAACGTATCTTATTGTATGATATTGTATGAGTGCCCCTTTTGCAATATTCTTTTGCCAAACACCATACTTGAATATTTGAATAGTTGTTCAAATGTTCAAGTGTATTATACCACTTATTTAGTGGGTGTGTCAAGCGGATTTTAGCATTTTAACAATTAAAGTATTTTTTTGCCTATATCATTGATAAGGATTTTATCTTATAATTGAAGGCATTTTTTGCCTATATCATTGATAAGAATTTTATCTTATAATTGAAGGCATTTTTTGCCTATATCGTTGATAAGGATTTTATCTTATAATTAAAGGCATTTTTTGCCTATATCGTTGATAAGGATTTTATCTTATAATTGAAGACATTTTTTGCCTATATCATTGATAAGGATTTCTTATCTGTATTATTTATAAGGCATAGTACGAATAGACGAATGCGACAAACGAATGATAACCTTACGAATATTTATCCTTTATGATGGAAGATGAAAATAAAAATGTCCCTATGCTACGAGCATAGAGACGCACGTCATCGCTTAAACGCGAAGTCTTGTCCATAAGGACTATATCATTATATGCGATAACCTGGGAAAAGTCAATGCTTTTTACGGAAAAATCACAAATATGCAGGTCCTACCCCTTTTAAGTTTACTGCATAATGATTTCTACGTCATAAAATTGCTCTTGAAAATTTACTGCGGCCAAAATCTGCTTGGGCGTAAAGGTCATACCGTGCGGAGCAACCACCCACTTGTCCTCCACGTCGTTTTTTCGATGAATCACGGCAATCACTACGCCCTCGAACGAATCCAAGGCTTGGTCGACGCCCAAAACGTAGGCGTCTTGCTCCTCACCGTCCCCTGCGATAATCCCCCCGATATACCCATAATTGACGGGATACCGCATTTCTTTATGGTTTGGATGACAGCTCCCCAACGGGCGGTCCACCGTAACCCTGACGATTTTACCAATCATTGTTCTGTCCTTTCCAATACCGCCTCAAAGCGTGATTGCCACTGTTTTTCGTTTAAATACGCCCATTCGCCCGACAATTCGAAGCGCAAGGATTTCGCAACCAAGCATTGACGCGCGACCTTGTACGCTTTATTTACCGCGGCATTGCCGTATTTCATATCCCCTAAAATCGGGCATCCAATATGCGCAAGATGCGCGCGAATTTGGTGCGTCTTCCCCGTATGCAGAATGACTTCCGCTCTCGTAAATTCCCCCGATTTATCCAGCACCCTATACTGTGTAACAATTTGCTCCGCGCCCTTTTTCGGGGCGTCGTATACACGCACCAACGCCCTATCCGCGTCCTTTTGCAGATAGGCAGTTAAAGTGGCTTCTTCCACCGTAAAATCTCCCACGCACAGCGCGTGATATTTTTTCTCGACCTTGCGCTCCTGAAAAGCTTTCAGTAACGCCGTTTCCGTCTTTTGGTTCAGCGCAAACGCCATCAAACCTTGCGTATTGCGGTCAAGGCGGTGGATAAAGTAACATTCTCGTTCTCTTTCTAAAGCTGCAAAGACCGCCTCGGAATTGACGCCGCTCTCCTTGTCAACAATCAAAATATTACCGTCCTCGTAAACGGTGTAGAAAGCAGGCTTTTCCTCTTGTTTTTTGGTGAGGAAATAACAAACCTCATCCCCAATCCCCAATCTTACGTCCGAGCCAACCCGCTTGCCGTTGACCTTGATTTCCTTATTTCGTAAAAGATAAGTCCAAAAAAACGCGCCTTGCGCGTAATGGTTTTCCGTAAATTCTTTCAAGGTTTGGTTTTTATCAGAAATCAAACGTAACACGCGCATTCTCCTTATCACAAAATCTTAATCCTATTGTAGCAAATATTTACAAAAAAGGCAACGATAACTCGTTGCCTTTTTTCTATTGATTATTTCTTTTTGTTTTTATCTGTAGCTGCTTTTCTCTTGGAAACTACTTTTGCGTCTACGTCTTCCAACGTTTCATCGGAAGGTTTCACCAACAACAAGATAATGATGAGGATCAACATAAGCGCTGCAACCGAGAAGAGAACCACCGATACGATGTTGTTCTTCAACCATTCGGTTTCACCCTTGATAACGTCCTTAGGCGAATTAACTTCTACCAAGCGATATGCAGGGATATGATCCACGTATTCCATTTCCGTATCCCAGTAATCAGCAAGGATCAAATACGTACCGCTTTCCGCTGTCTTAAAGCTACGCGAAGCGGGCTTCCATTCGAACTTGTTATCGCTGTTGTTCCAATCCTCGGTATCCGCAGGGATGTCTGCGTTGTATTCGTCAATCGCCACGAAAATCTCGCTCGCAAGTTTGTTTGCGTCGCCGCCAATTCTCAATGCCAATGCCTGCGCATACGCCAATTTATTTACTTCAACGTAATCAATCTTATCCGCCGTAACGCCTTCGCTCAGCTTCGCATTTACGATGCTTGCCGCATTCTTTTTCAACGTTTCAAACTTGATCTGCGAAAGGTCGTTAGCCGTGATCGTACCTTTGCCCGTATATTTGTTGACGTCCAACTTGTACAAGCTATACGCCGAACCCTTGCTGCCCGTGATACCTACGATTTCAACTTCGCTCATCGTAAAGGTTTCCCCGATGTTCTTCGTGTCGCTCGTCGTCTTGTCGGCATTTTCGCCAGGCTTCAAGCCCTTCGCTGCAATCGTGTAGCTGAACACGGGGATGCTATCCAATTCCCAAACGTTGCTTGCCGTTACCTTAACGTCAACGCCTTCTTTGTCTTTTGCATACATTGCGTTGCCAGCTGCGTCCGTTGCAAATACCTTAAATTGATATTCGCCAGGTTCCTCCGCATCAATTTTCAACTCACTGGAGGTCTTATTGGAAATCGGCGTAGGAGAGGAAGACGAATGCGTTTTATAGCTGATCGTGAACTTCAACGAGTTATAGCCGTTGTTTGCATCTTCAATCAACCAAGCCAACGAGGGCAATTCGATTTCTGCATTGCTGCCGCCCGATACGCCTAATGCCTTGTTTGCCAAAGCATCGTTATACGCTTGTACGTCGGCAGGCGTCCAATTGTTATAGTTAGGCCCCGTTTGGTTACGGTTGAACACAAGATAATCTACTTCACCGATGGTATGGGTCGAATTTGCATACCAGCTGAGCATATATTCAGCCTTTTTATAATCCCCTTCGCCGTCGATAAACGTACCGTCTTTGGGATTGAATTTGATGGAAACGTATTCTGCGCCGTTTTCTTTATAAACGGTCGTTGTTTCGTCGCCTTCCTTATAAACGGTTTCCATAAAATAGGTACCGTTTTTCTTGATTTCCAACAAGGAATCGTAATCCACCTTCGTATCGGTAGGATTGTACTGATAGTAATAGCTTGCGTTGGTTGTTGAAATCGAATCCGCCAAAACGTCGATAAAGTTATAATCCAACTGGAAGCGGGTACCAAGCAAGAATTCGTTTACGTCTTCGTTGACAACCATAACGGGTTTTGCGTTGTCCGTAATCTTGTTGTCCGTCAAAGCAAACGATTGTCCGTTGATGGAGTTAAGCGCGATCTTCGTCGTCTTGCCCGTTTCGCAAGCTGCCGAAACCTCCAACGCATTTGCTTTGTCATCCGAACCCGTGCTCGTGCAGAAATATTTCGCGCCGACGTTAGCAAATTCGCCAACCTTCGTACCGCCGATATTTACAGAATACTGACCGATTTCACTGCCAGCGCTGAGGGTAAGAACCGTCTCTGCGTTTACCACGATGGGTGCGCTGACCTCAGAAATATCCCCTTCCTTTTGACCGTCTGCAATTACCTTCACCTTGAGGCTGCCTTCGGTATTGATAAATTTAATCACGTTGACGGAATAGTCTTCCTTCGTTGCGTGCATGGGCAACGATTTAAACGTGAAGCTTACCGATTGGAAGTTGCTGTCTTCAAAGGTAAAAGCGATGTTGGTGTACTTTGCTTGATTTTCAGCTTCGTACCACTGAATTGCAAGATTGCGGTCGTATTTTACCGAATCGCCATTACTCAAAACGAACTTCGTTTTATTCCCTTCAGATTTAACAACGTTGTTTACGTTGGTTGCGTTGCCGGAAGAGAAAACGGACGTCAATGCATACGTTTTCGCCGTTGCTGCAGATGCGTCTACGGGAGCGATTGCCGCTACCGTACCAGCCGTTGCGGCGCAAAGCATACCCGCAAGCAGAATTGTTAACAGTTTTTTGTTGTTTCTTTTCATGAAAATGTGCCTCTTAGTTTTGTAAACTTTTTACTTGATTACAATATCGTACTTCTTTATTTTACACCTAAATGCATTTTTTGTCAAACGCATTTCAGCGTTATTTTACTTGTTTTTTATTTTTTATAAAAAAATTACTTGATTTCCACCGCTTTCGTAAGGTCAAACGCCTTCCAAGGGGTTTCCGTTTCAGGCGGATACGCGATAAATTTCAAACGCTCTTTCGTGATCGGATGTAAGAAGGACAGCGAGTATGCCCAAAGCGCCAATTTTCCCTTTTGAGCCAAGGGACCGCCGTAACGCATATCCCCGTAAATCGGATGGGATATCCCTGCCATTTGCACGCGGATTTGATGGGTGCGTCCCGTGTGCAAACGAACCTCAACAAGGGAATATTTCGCCTTGTCTTCTACAATGCGATAATCCAACTCCGCATACTTTGCGCCCTCTTCGCTGGGGGTGCAAATATACACCATATTGTTGACGGTATTTTTACGCAAATAATTGCAAAGCGTTCCACGTTCGGTATCGGGTGTCCCGCAAAGTACGGCGAGATATTTTTTCTCAAAATCCCCCGTCTGCAGCCCTTCCGTCAAGCGCGCCGCCGCCTTACTGGTCTTTGCGTATACCATTACACCGCCCGTGGGACGGTCCAAACGATGCACCAAACCAACGTATACGTTGCCTGGTTTATTGTACGCCTCTTTCACGTAGCGTTTGATCTGATCGAGCAAGTTATCATCCTTGCTTTCGTCGGGGCAGCAAGCCGTCATCTGCGGCTTTTGCACGACGATGATATGGTTATCCTCGTACAAAATCTCAAACGGCGTTTCTACCGTTGCTTTACCGTTTTCTTTCATTTCTTCAGGATTCGTCATAAACAAATATACCTCCTGCACCGCAAGGAAGCGCTATCCCTTCCTCCGTTTTAATCCCTACCTCGTAAGCCTCCACCTTCCCGCGGAAATTTTTGAGGGTAAGTTGTAAAATATTTTTCAATACCATAGGCTGTAAGCCCGTTGTATAGCTGTTAATCAACACAAACAAAGGATTGTCGGTCAAAACGTTTGCGCACAGCTCGACAAATTTATATAAATCGTTTTCAATCTTCCACATTTCCCCATTGGGACCCCTTCCGTACGAGGGCGGGTCCATAATGATGGCGTCGTACTTATTGCCGCGACGGATTTCTCTTTGCACAAATTTAAGACAGTCGTCCACGATATAACGGATCCCCGTATCAATCCCCGACAACCTTGCATTTTCCCCCGCGCGTTCTACCATACCTTTCGCCGCATCCACGTGCGTTACCTGTGCGCCCGCTTTTGCGCAAGCAACCGTCGCACCGCCCGTATAAGCGAAAAGGTTTAACACCTTGATTGGTCTGCCCGCATTTTTGATCAAGCGAGTCATATATTCCCAATTGACAGCCTGTTCGGGGAATAAGCCCGTATGTTTAAAGCCCATCGGCTTAATCTTAAATTTTATATCCAATGCGTCGTAGGAAATATTCCATTCGTCAGGGATGGGTTTCAATATTTTCCAACCGCCGCCCCCTTTTTCGCTGCGTTTGTAATAAGCATTCAGTTTGGGATACGCAAACAAATCCATTTGCGAGGACCAAATGACCTGCGGATCCGGTCGCAGCAAATAGACGTCTTTCCATCTTTCCAACTTGTACCCGTCACCCGTTGCGATGATCGAATAATCCTTCCAATTTTCGGAGATTTTCATAAGCTTCCTTCGCGCGTATATGCGCAATACGACATAATAATGCAATTATACCATACAATTATACAGAATTTTTTTTCGCTTGTAAAGTATTTTGTTTCCCTTTCAAAAATTTTCTTATGAAAAATATGAAAAAACCGCCGATTAGGCGGTCTGTTCTTGTTCTTTATTCTCTATTTGTAGAGGTGTGAAATTGCGCAATTCCCCCTCGTATATTTTGTCCTTGCCATAGGCAATTAAAAAGTCGTTGGGGCGGACAATATACGGCAAATCACCTTCCTTGATCACCTCGAAATCCACCAATAAATCTTTGACGAAATCCGAACAGAAGTAGTGATATTTTCGTCTCCATTTCTTGCGAAACAGCACCAAAAACACCCCTATCCAATCATAATGGTAGCGTTTGCGCTTCACATACATAGATGCAAGGCGAGCCTGAATCCCTTCGTATTGCGCTTCCGTCACATGGAACGGAATCGCCACAATTTCCGTTTTCGGAAAGCGGCCGAACACCCCCGTATATGGGGTCTCGCGGATAAAGCCACCGATCCACGGATAGTATTTCCACCGCCTTGCAAACGAATAGCTGACCGATAAATCCTCCTCCAAAGAAATGGAAACGTGGTTATACGGCGCCTTTGTGATGCGATATAAAATTTTCGCCGTAAGCGTGTCCGATTTGGACAGCATTACGTATATCGTTTTGGTATGTATTTTCATAATTTTTTCTCAAAATAAGGCAGGCAGGTACGCGTTGAACGGATTTTAAGGCAATAATTTTACCTCAATCCCAACCACACCGTAAACATCGATATTTTCCTGCGAATAATAGGCAAGCATATCTTGAGGATGCGCCGTTTCGCTTTCTTGATACCCCAGCGCAATTTTATCGTAACGACGGTATAATTCGTTAAAATCCGCGCAAACGCACAAACCTTTTACCTTGCACAATAAAGCTTCCGCCGTATCCGTATGCGTAAATACGATTTCGTCGTCCACCTTGATTTTTCTTCGTTTTTCATCGTAAAGCCGCATCTCCACCCACTTTTGTCCTGATTTTATCATCGCAAACGGGCCTGCGTTTAATTTCATCGTATGTGTCATATTTTTATAATATAAACGGCAGACAAAGCGCCTGCCGTTTTTATTTCGTCAATCCTCTTTACGTTTGATCAATAATGCGCCGGCAGCCAACACGGCAAGCCCAAGCATAGGCAAACCAACCACCGATTGACAGCTCATCGCCACACCGAGAGGCGCGCTATCATCCGCGCTATCTTCTCCGCTGTCGCTTACATCGCTGTCGGCAGAATCGCCGTCGGTATTGCTATCCTCGTTGCTGTCCATATCTTCCACGGAAAACTCTTCCGTTTCTTCATAACCGCAAAGCTCGCAGATATGCGTTTTTACCCCTGCTTTTTCTTCCGTTGCAGGTTCGATAACAAACCATCGACCAAACTGATGCTGGCACTCCTCTTCCTCGCTGCTTCCAGGTACGTCAGGAGTATCAGGTACGTCGGGAGTATCAGGCACGTCAGGAGTATCAGGCACGTCAGGAGTATCAGGTACGTCAGGAGTATCAGGTACGTCGGGAGTATCGGGTACGTCAGGAGTATCAGGCACATCAGGAGTATCAGGTACACTGGGGGTGCTAGCCGGAACGTGTTCCAATAACTGCGGTTTATCAAATTCCACCGTGCCTTTATGATTCTTAATCGTTCCGCTAACGGTAATGGTATCCCCGACAGCCAGTTGTCCTTGTTGAACCCCTTTCAAACCGTAGCAATACATGGGTCTATCCGCTTCACCATCTACAACGATGGTCAAATTAACGTCATTATATTTGGTATTCCATGATTCCATGGAGACAATTTCACCCGTCAATTCGTACGTACCTTCCAACGTTATCCCCGTATCCAAATCGTATGCCGCATCCAAGATTTCAGTTGGAGTCGTTGGAATCGTAGGCGTATCGGGCTCATCAGGTACGTTAGGCGTATCGGGAACCGCTACGCCGCCGCTTGCTTCACCCGAAGGCGTTACCATATTGGTAGGCACCGATCTTCCAAACAACATCCAGGCATATTCGGGATAATCGACGAATACGTTTCTGGTACCCGTGATCGATTGTACCGCGTCGTTTCTACCCATTTCCCAAGTATCTACAGGGTCTTCTTCCATCCATTTCAAAAGAACGGACAAACTTTCCATAACTCCGTTAGCGCCCCACATTTTGGTGGTGTTTCCCCAACGGGTATAGGTGTACAAAATCATTCTCGCGCAATCGCCGCGAATTTCTTCACCGTTATGATCAGGGTCATAGAAACCACTACTTTCACCATAAGGCGTATTACCGCGGCTACTGTTTTCACGGGGGTCAGTGGCGCGGAGCGTCATAATATCTGCCGTATCGTTCACCGTGGACCCTTCTTTAATCCCGCGGCTCTTCGGCCACGTATGTTCACGATTGTACGTGTTACCGCTGTCCCACTTGCTGTTTCTCATTTCCCCTAAATAGAATATAGAAACCTGCGACGTGTTATTGGATACGCAATCCGTGTACTTATACATCTTCTGCGTGCCATCGTAAGTCGTTCGCGTAGCACTCTTTCCATGGGGTTTTTCCATCATGTCCTGCAATGCCTTAAAAAGCGCACTGTCGGGGGCGTTCGAGGTGGAAGAACCGCCTGCATTCAACGACATTTGTTCAAAGGAATAACTGCCCGTATAAAAGCTAGTGGCATATTTGCTTAAAAACACACACTCTTCTTCGCGCGCCCCCCAGTTTGCAATATACTCACCCTCATAATACTTTACGTCCGAGGCTTTCGTATAGCCCGTTGCTGGCGTTGCCGCGGATACCGTCTGCGTCTTCTGCGCAAAAATAGGCATCGCAACCGCACTAAACAGCGATAAAATTAAAGATAAACCGAGAATTTTCTTCATTTGTATCTCCTTGTTTATGTAATCACTACATTATATTAACACTTTCAAACCGCAAAGTCAAACAAATTTACGCGGTTTACGCTTTTATTACGGCATATCCCATACCATTTGCAGGTAAAGTCCAAACGCCGCCGTCCAAGCAGCCGTCGCCGCCGCTTGTAACGATTTGACCTTGCAACGAGAATTTCTTTTCCGTTTCGCCGTTGTTGAACAGGAAAACAATTTCCTTATCCCCGTTTCTCAAACGCTTTTCGTAAACACCCTCTGCCTTGTTGGCGTATTGATATTTTTCTACGCCCGCCGCGCGGAAAATTTCCTCTGCAAAATCGGCAATCGCTTGGTTTTGCGTTTCGTTGTAGCTGTAACCGAGGGAGAAGCCGCACAAATACAGCTTGCCCTTGCCCACGTTGACAACCTGCACCGCAGGTTTGCCGTCGTTAAAACGCATCACAGTTTCGGCATTTTCCACCGCATATTCCGATTTGTACGGACGGACTTTAATTTCCGCACCGTTATACTGTAAAGTTTCCCCATTGATCAATCTACGTTCTTTCAAACGCGCGGTCATCAAGGGTTTACAGTCTATATCATACACTTGCATCCAAGTATTGGGCGCGCGCATACCAAATCCTTCGTCTGCAATCACTGTACCGCCGTTTTGTAAAAATTCTTGTAAATACGGCACGATTTTATTGTCCAGCATTGTATAGTACGGAAAGTAAAGGACCTTGTAATTCTTGAATTTTTCAGGTTGTGTCACCCCTACGTAATCCACAGCATGATCGCCGTTTTTCATCAAACGGTACATCCCTGCGTGCGCAAAGCGGTAACAACAAAGCCCCGAAGCGTAATGGCAATCGTAATCAGCCCCCCAAGAGTCCTCAATCTCCGACATCAACATCGAATTGAAATCAAACACGATACCCATGTCCGCGTTGACGGCTTTTGCACCAACGAAATAATCCATGTCTTTTTTGAGATTCTGACCAAATTTTTGCACCTCGTAAGCAACTTCGCGAGGAGAGCCGTCCATGCGCATCAACCCAGCGCAATCGTTTTCATGTCCCAAACGTTCGGCGCGGTATTGCCAATACATCATACCGCGCGCCCCCGATGCCAACGCGCCGTATAATTTGAACCGTAAATCAAACGGCGTATCGTACCAGCGGAACATCCCAAGTCCGGGATAAATTTCATGCACAAAATAATTTTCGTCTACAGAACGGAGGAAGTCGTGCAACATCAAATAATCCAACCTCTTTTCATGGGTATCCATCGAGCTGTCGCAAGGCACGGACGTACCCCAAAAATCAACCGCTTTGGACACCGTATAATCGTCACAGACGTCCGAAATCGACGTTTGGAACGCGGACGTATAACCAACGTGCGACATAATCGGTGTCGTCTTGTCGTATTTTCGAATTCCGTCATAGACAAAGCGAAGCCAATTGGCCAATTCTTCACTGCCTTTGAATTTCTTAAACTCGAACATGTCCCAGTAGCCGTGCGCCATCGCAGGCAAGGCAACCGTTTCAAAGCTGTCCTCGGTGGCTCCATAGAAGGCGTTTAAATTTTCCACCGTCTTAAACTTTCTCTCTAAATATTTTCCAAACGCCTTTTGGCAATGTGGACAGAAGCAATCCTCGATCGGCTTATTGCGAATTTCGTTCCACGCGTTCCACAAAATCAAATTTTTTCTCCCCGCGTAACGCTCCGCAATTTTTTCTACGAATTTTACCGCGCGTTCTTGCACGTAAGGATTGGTAAAACAAGGTCTCCAACCGCCGTAAAACGCGCCGTGATAGCCCCCTCTAATCTGCTCCCCTTTGGGGCCGATACGAGTGCCACCGTATTTGTGGAATACGTAATTAGGCGCGCATTCCAAAAGGAATTTCATTGCCACTTTTTTATTGTATTTCTCCGCAAGCTCCATCAAACGATCCACGTCGTCAAAGGTATACTCGTCTTCACGCAATTCGTTATTGCGCCAGTTGATACGGATTTGAATTACATCCAAATGAAAATCCGCCATATTTGCCAAATCCCCTTCCCATTCTTCGGGCAGAGGGGTGGGCGAACGGTAATATTGTGTGCCGTGAATAATTTCATCAAAAAACATATTTTTCTCCTTTACGTAGCTCTGCTACGTAGTCAGTATATCACACTTTTTCCTCATTTGCAAGCATTTTGTGGAAATATTTATCAAAAAAAATTTTTCAACGCGTACCTGCCCCGGCCGTTTCGTCAAAAAGCATATAAATATGTGGGATCCCGTCCTCTAAATATTCCCCCGATGCTTGACGAAATCCGCACGCCTCGTAAAAGGGCTTTGCATACACCTGCGCGCCGACCATAATCTTCTTTGCACCAAATTTTTCCTTGGCAACGGAAATCCCCAATTTCATCAACCGTGACCCCAACCCCGTGCGGCGTTTTAAGGAGATTACACGCCCGATGGACACCTCGTCTAAGCGTTTGCCTTTATCGATCACGCGAAGATACGCAACCAAGCGCCCACCTTCTTTCAGCCATACGTGGTAGGCATCCTTGTCGATACCGTCCAAATCCTGATATGGACAGTTTTGCTCTACCACAAACACTGCCGCCCGCGCCTTCAAAATTTCATACAGTTCCTCTGCAGTCAATTCGTCAAAGCGTTTTACAACCTCTTCCATAATTTTATCCTTTCTGTTTTTTATTCATCTTATCATTCGCGCACATCACCTGTCAAGCGAATGAAAGAAAAAAGAATAAGATAAAAATTTATCGATTTAACGATTGAAATATCGCGATACCCTGCCTCAAACGTTTTGTTTTCGATAAAAATTATGCTATAATAAAATGGCAGAATAAATTTTTAATTTATTGCAATCATTCACACAAGGAGGACGGCTATGGCCCATTTACAAGAGGCGGCTGTGAAAAAAATCACGGAAATTTGCGACAGATACGCAAACGACAAAACACCGCTGATGATGATTTTAAGCGATATTCAAAAGGAATACGGGTATATTCCTTTGGAGGTGCAGGAACTTGTTTCTGTAAAAACGGGAATTTCCGTTGCCGAAATTTACGGCGTGGTTACCTTTTATTCCTTCTTCTCTTTGACCCCGAAAGGAAAATACGTCATCGGCGTTTGCCTTGGTACGGCTTGTTATGTAAAAGGCGCGCAGCAAATCGTAGATAAATTTTCCGAAATCATCGGGATTAAAGCAGGCGAAACGTCCGCAGACGGCTTATTTACCTTAGACGCTTTGCGTTGTATCGGCGCTTGCGGTATCGCACCTGCCGTTACCATCAACGGTAAGGTTTATCCCAAACTGACGGTAGACGCCGTACCCAAAATTGTGGAAGAATATAAAGCAATGGAGGCACAACAATGATTAAGAATTTTGACGAGCTCAATCAAATGCGCGACAAATGCGCCTCCTGCCTCAGTGCAAAATTTACGGGTAAAGACGGACAAAGACACGTCGTTCTTTGCGGCGGTACAGGCTGTCTTTCCTCCCGTTCGGATGAGATCACGGCAGAATTTAACCGTTTGATCGCAGAAAAAGGCCTCACGGATAAGGTCACCGTCAACCAAGCGGGTTGTTTTGGGTTCTGTTCCCAAGGTCCTTTCGTAAAAATTTACCCCGAAGACACCCTCTATCGTTTGGTGCAGGTGGAAGACGTTGAAGAAATCGTAGAAAAGGATTTAATCGGCGGCGAAGTCATCGACAGATTGCTGTACGTAGACCCTTCCACGAATGAAAAAATTACCAAGCAGGAAGATATCAATTTCTATAAAAAACAAGTCCGCATCTCCTTACACGGCTGCGGCAGCATTAACCCCGAAAACATCAAGGAAAGCCTCGGTTCGGGTGCTTTCCAAGGTCTTGCGCGCGCCCTGCAAATGGACAGAGCAGCCGTCATTGAAGAGGTGCTCGGTTCCGGCCTGCGCGGCCGCGGCGGCGGCGGTTTCCCTACGGGCAGAAAATGGCAATTTGCTTACGCGCAGCCCGAAGGCGAAAAATACGTCGTATGTAACGGCGACGAAGGCGATCCTGGCGCGTTTATGGACCGTTCTATCCTCGAAGGCAATCCCCTTGCCGTCATCGAAGGTATGATGATCGCAGGGTACGCAATCGGCGCGCAAAACGGTTATTTCTACGTTCGTGCAGAATATCCCATCGCCGTCAACAGACTGAAAATGGCAATCGAACAAGCGGAAAACCTTGGTTTGCTTGGTGATAATATCCTCGGCACCGACTTTTCTTTCCGCGTACATCTCCGCCTCGGCGCAGGCGCGTTCGTTTGTGGGGAAGAAACGGCGCTTTTGAACTCGATCGAAGGTCAACGCGGTATGCCTCGCACCCGCCCTCCTTTCCCTGCTGTAAAGGGTTTGTGGGATAAACCTACCATCGTAAACAACGTAGAAACGTTGGCTTGTATTCCTTTCATTTTGCGTGAAGGCAAGGACGCGTTTGCTAACTACGGCACCGAAAGTTCCAAGGGCACGAAGGTATTTGCGCTCGGCGGTAAAATCAACAACGTCGGTTTGGTCGAAATTCCTATGGGTACCACTTTACGCGAGCTGATCTACGACATCGGCGGCGGTATCCCCGACGGTAAAAAATTCAAGGCAATCCAAACGGGCGGCCCCTCGGGCGGTTGCTTGACGGAAGAGGATTTAGACGTTGCCATCGATTTTGATAACCTCGTCGCAAAAGGCTCGATGATGGGATCTGGCGGGGCAATCGTTATGGACGAAGACAACTGTATGGTAGACGTTGCAAAGTTCTACATGGAATTTATCTGCGACGAATCCTGCGGAAAATGCACCCCCTGCCGCGTCGGCACGAAACGCATGTTGGAAATTTTGACAAAGATCACGGATGGCAAAGCCACGCTGAACGATTTGGCACAATTGGAAGAATTGGCGGAAAACATCAAGAGCAACTCGCTTTGCGGTTTGGGACAAACGGCGCCCAACCCCGTACTCTCCACCTTAAAACATTTCCGCGACGAATACGTAGCGCACATCGTGGACAAGAAATGTCCCGCGCACGTATGTAAAAATCTTATGGAATACCGCATCGAGCAAGACAAATGCTTTGGTTGCGGCGTCTGCGCAAAGGCTTGCCCTACGGGCGCTTTTGTCAAGACTGATTACGTGGCTCCCGGCAAGAGATTGCCTGCCTACACGATCGATCAAAGCAAGTGCGTAAAATGCGGTATGTGTATTGCCTCCTGTAAATTCAAGGCAATCGTGAAAAAGTAAGCGGAGGTGTAAATATGGCGAAAGTTAATATTAAAATTGAAGGCATTCCTTTTGAAGTAGAAGCCGGTATGACCATTTTGGACGCTGCAAAAAGCTGCGGCTTTGAAATCCCCTCCCTTTGCGCGTTTAACAACGGCGAATGTTCCAAAGGCTCCTGCCGCGTATGTTTGGTAGAAGCCACGGGCGCGAGAGGCTTGGTTGCGTCCTGCGTATATCCCGTTTCGGAAGGAATGGAAATCACCATTTCCTCCCCCAAAGCAACGGCGGCAAGACGTTCGTCGGTAGAGCTTCTCCTTTCCAACCACAACAAAAACTGTCAGCAGTGCGATAAAAACGGCAAGTGCGAATTGTTGCACGTAGCAAAGATCACGGGCGCAAGAGATGATATGTATCAGGGCGAACAGACCCCTACGACGTTAGACAGACTGACCCCGTCGATTGTAAGAGACACCTCCAAATGTATCCTCTGCGGCAGATGTGTAGCAAGATGTAAAAATGCGCACGGTTTGGGCATTCTCGGTTTTGAAAAGCGTGGCTTTAACACCATCGTTGCCCCCGCGGAAAACAGAAGCTTTGCAAATTCTCCCTGCATCCTTTGCGGTCAATGCGTCAGCGTTTGCCCTACGGGTGCGTTGATGGAAGTTTCCGAAATCGACAAGGTAGACGAAGCGATGAAAGCGGGCAAATACGTGGTTGTACAAACCGCGCCTGCCGTACGCGCCGCTTTGGGTGAAGAATTTGATATGCCCATCGGTTCGCTTGTAACGGGTAAAATGGTTGCGGCACTCAAGCGCCTTGGCTTTAAGAAAGTGTTCGACACCAACTTCGCGGCAGACCTTACCATTATGGAAGAAGCGACCGAATTGCTTGGCAGAATCAAAGACGGCGGCAAATTGCCGATGATCACCTCTTGTTCTCCCGGTTGGGTAAACTACGCCGAATACAACTACGGCGACCTCCTTCCCCACCTTTCCTCTTGCAAGTCCCCCCACGAAATGTTCGGCGCGATTTTGAAGAGCTACTACTGTGAAAAGAACGGCATTGATCCCAAGGATATGTTCGTCGTTTCGATTATGCCTTGTACGGCAAAGAAATCGGAAAAAGCGCGTCCCGAGCTGTCCGTCAACGGACTTCCCGACGTCGACGCCGTATTGACCACGCGTGAATTGGCGAAACTCATCAAACGTTCGGGCATCAACTTTGTGAAATTACCCGACGCGGAATTTGACAACGACATCGTCGGTGATTATACGGGCGCAGGCGTTATCTTCGGCACGACGGGCGGCGTTATGGAAGCGGCTCTTCGCACGGCGGCGTTCAAGCTGACGGGCAAGGAGCTTGATAAGGCGGAATTGACGGCAGTACGCGGTTTCGACGGCATCAAAGAGGCGGCGTACGACCTCAGCGGTATCACGGTAAAGGTTGCGGTTGCGCACGGTATGAAGAATGCAAAAGTGTTGTTGGAGGACATTCGCGCAGGAAAGAGCGAATACCACTTCATCGAGATCATGGGTTGCCCCGGCGGTTGTATTGCAGGCGGCGGTCAGCCCTACGTTAGACCTTGCTTCCTGCCCAACGAAGACGCGGACATCTTGGATACGTTCAAGGCAAAACGCGCGGCAGCGTTGTATCAGGAAGATGCGTCGAAAGCACTTCGCGCTTCCCATAAGAACCCTCAAATCATCAAATTGTACGAGGATTATTTGGAAGAACCCAATTCGCATAAGGCGCACGAATTGTTGCATACGCATTATACCGCAAGAGAAAAATTCAACTAAAACAAATGCATAACAAAACGGAGTTTGGAATGTTTCCAAACTCCGTTTTTATTGTCAAATTTTATTGTACAACGTCTAAAATCAAAGGCATTTCCCGCGGTTTTTCTTTTCCGATTCGGGTAGCGGCGCGCAAACGCGTTTCCGCATTATCAAATCCGCTTTCCTTATCAGAATACAACACCGCAATCGGGTCTCCTGCTTTGACAAAATCGCCCGTCTTAGCTTTCAACACAATCCCTGCCGCAAAATCGATCACGTCCTCTTTGGTATTACGTCCTGCGCCAAGCAGCAGGCTTGCCACGCCGTAACCCTCGGTATCTACGCCCACGATATATCCGTCCTCCTGCGCCGTAACGATGCGGGAATATTTCGCCGTCGGGAATTTTTCGGGGTGCAAAATCCAATCGTCGTTGCCCCCCTGCGCCTTAACCATACGCGCGAGCATCTGCAAGCCCGTACCATCCGCAATTGCGCCGCGCACCATTTTTTCACAAGCCGCATAATTGCCTTTTTCGGCAAGTTCCAAGATATGCGCAGCCAATGCTACGCACAGCTCGGTCAGGTCCTGAGGCCCCTTGCCTTGCAGGGTACGAATTGCCTCCACAACCTCTAACGAATTGCCGATTGCAAAGCCCAACGGCCTATCCATGTCCGTGATGAGTGCCCTCATACGCTTGCCTGCCTTCTTTCCGATCGCCACCATCCATTCGGCAAGTTCACGACTTTTTTCCGCCGTTTTCATAAACGAACCGCTGCCCGTTTTTACGTCTAAAACGATACAATCGTCGTCCGCTGCGAGCTTCTTCCCCATAATACTGGAAACGATCAAAGGCAAGCTGTCTACCGTTGCCGTGACGTCGCGCAAGGCATACAACAATTTGTCAGCAGGTGCAAGTTCTGCATTCTGCCCCACGATCGCAATGCCAATATCGTTGACAATTTCTTTAAACTTTTCGACAGGTAAATCCGTCTGAAAACCGGGGATTGCCTCCAATTTATCAATCGTGCCGCCCGTATGTCCCAAACCGCGGCCGCTCATCTTTGCCACTTTGACGCCAAAGCTTGCCACAATCGGTGCAACGATCAGGCTGGTTTTATCCCCTACGCCGCCCGTAGAATGTTTGTCCACGCGCAAGCCCTTGATATCGGAAAAATCCAACCGCTCGCCCGAATCGCGAACGGCAAACGTCAACGCGGTCGTTTCTTCCAAATTCATACCGCGGAAATAAATTGCCATACACAGCGCCGCCACTTGATAATCAGGAATATTTCCCGTCACGTAATTTTCGATAACCCAGTGAATTTCTGCCTCGCTAAGCGCGCCGCCGTTACGCTTTTTTTGTATAATGTCGTACATTCTCATAACTTTTACTCCAAATCGCTTTTCCCAAAGCCGAAGGGAAGCAATTCTTTAAAAGAAAACACCTGCGGGTTGTCGGGTGTTCCTAAAACCACACGAAAATCGGGGTCGCAAAATTCCGCCAAGGCTTGTCTACACACCCCGCAAGGTGCGCAAAAATCAGCAATAGCCTCGTACCTGCCCCCCACGATTGCAATGGAAACAAATTCCCGTTCCCCTTCGCTGACCGCTTTAAACAGCGCGGTACGCTCTGCACAGTTGGTCGGCGTATACGCCGCATTTTCCACGTTACAACCCTTGTATATTTTTCCGCTTTTTCCCAAAAGTGCCGCCCCGACGCGAAACCCCGAATAGGGCGCGTACGCCATTTCACGCGCCTCAACGGCGCATTGTAACAATTCGCGATCAGTCATCCAAAATCTCCTTCAAAAAACTTGTACCGTAAACAGCGTCCGTCGGCAAACCAAACCATTGCAACACCGTCGCGCCGATATCCGCAAAGCTGTCGCGCGTACCAAGATTAACGCCTTCTTTTAATTTTTCGCCGTATGCAATCATCGGGGTATACTCTCTCGAATGGTCGGTCGACGGAGTCGCAGGGTCGCAACCGTGGTCCGCCGTAATGATAAGCAAATCTTCCTCTTTCAAAGTCGGCAAGAAATCGGTCAACCAAGCGTCGAACGCCGTCAACGCGCGGGCATAACCCGCCACGTCGTTTCTGTGCCCGTATACCATATCAAAATCGACCAAATTGATAAAGCACAAACCATTAAAATCACGTTTTGCCATACCCATGGTCGTGTTCATCCCCTCGGTATTGTTGCCTGTGGGGTGACTTTCCGTAAAACCTTTTCCTGCAAAAATATCGTAAATTTTGCCTACGGAAATGACGTCAAACCCCGCGTCCTTTAACAAATCGGGCACCGTCACCGCAGGTGGCTGCAACGAATAATCGTGTCGTCTTTGCGTACGCTGGAAAGGATATTCCCCTGCGAACGGACGGGCAATAATACGGCCCACGCCGTGTTCGCCTTTGAGCAACTCGCGCGCGATTTCACAATAACGGTACAATTCCTTTACAGGCACTAAATCCTCGTGCGCGGCAATTTGGAAAACGCTGTCCGCAGAGGTATACACGATCAGTTTCCCCGTTTTTAAATGTTCTTCGCCAAAATCCTTAATGACCTCCGTGCCAGAATAGGGCTTATTGCAAAGCACCCCTCTGCCCGTCGCCTTTTCAAAGGCGTCGATCACCGATTTCGGAAATCCATCAGGATAGGTAGGCAAGGGTTTCGGAGAATAAATCCCCGCGATCTCCCAATGTCCGATCGTGGTATCCTTACCCTTGGACGCTTCGGTCATTCGGGCATAGCAGGTACGAGGTGAATCCACTTTTTCACCCATACCATCAATACCGAAAAGCCCCATCTTTTCCAAGTTGGGGCAGTGGAATTCGGGATGTTTACGGATGGACGCAACGGTATTGCTACCCTCGTCCCCCCAATCCGCAGCGTCAGGCATCGCGCCGATGCCTACGCTGTCTAAAACAATCAAAAATACTCTTGACATATAACCTCTTTTAATCCGCGATATTCAACGCGATCTCCATCATTTTTGTAAACGAATTTTGTCTTTCTTCCGCCGTCGTATTTTCTTCGGGATAGATAAACGAGTCGCTGACCGTGCAAATACAAAGCGCCTTTTTCCCTGCGCGCGCCGCATTGCAGTAAAGCGCGGCAGATTCCATTTCTACGCCAAGAACGCCCATCTTTGCCCATTGCATACCCGAATTGGCATCGTCGTAGAACATATCCGAGGACAAAATGTTGCCCACGCGGTAATTTACGCCTGCCTTTTCACATTCTTCCGCGGCGCGGCGAACCATTTCAAAGCTGGCAATCGGGCAGAAGGTACCGGGCAAATTATACTGCGAAGCGTAATTGCCGTTGGTGCAAGCCCCCATCGCAACCACGATATCGCGTACGTGCAAATCGGACGAGAACGAGCCGCAGGAGCCTACGCGGATAATCGTTTCTACACCGTAAAAATTAAACAGCTCGTACGAATAAATCCCAATTGAGGGTTGTCCCATACCGGACGCCATAACGGAAACTCGTTTGCCTTTATAATAACCCGTATAACCCTGCACGCCGCGTACGTTGTTGACGAGCACTGCGTTTTCAAGATAATTTTTTGCGATAAATTCTGCGCGCAAGGGATCCCCGGGCATCAGAACGGTTTTTGCGAAATCACCCAATTTCGCAGAAATATGAGGGGTGGGAACTGCCATAATATTTTTCTCCTTTCTATATCAAAATTAGTATCCTTTACCTTCGATACCTTGTACCGCTTTGACCACACGGCTGGTACCCAAGCGTGACGCGCCCGCGTCCAAAAAGTTTTGCGCGTCCTCTAAACCGGAAATACCGCCCGCCGCCTTGACAAGCACCTTTTCTCCTACGTTTGCGCGCATCAATTTCACGTCCTCTAAGGTTGCCCCTGCAGTAGAAAAGCCCGTTGAGGTCTTAATATAATCCGCCCCCGCTTCGGTCACGATCTTGCACATACGTACCTTTTCTTCCTCCGTCAAAAGGCAGGTTTCAATGATTACCTTGAGGATTTTATCCCCGCAAGCCACCTTGATTTTTTTAATCTCATCGCGTACCTGGGTATCGCATCCTTGCTTTAAAAGCCCGATATTGATGACCATATCGATCTCGTCTGCACCCTTTGCGATGGCGTCCTGCGTTTCAAAGACCTTTACCTCGGTCGTGTTGTAGCCGTTGGGAAAACCGATTACCGTACAAATCTGCAATTTATCCCCAACGTACTCTTTGGCTTGCTTGACGTGACTGGGAGGAATACAAACGGATGCCGTTTCGTATTTCATACCGTCGTCGCAGATTTTCTTGATTTGTTCCCAGGTTGCCGTTTGCCCAAGCAACGTATGGTCGCATTTGGATAATATATTTTTAACGTCCATAATTCTTTCTCCATATTTGATTTTGTCTATTATACTCGCTTTTTCAACGGTTGTCAAGGGGGGTTTTTCCTTTTTTTTACAGCTTTTTCAACGTTTTTTACTTTTCTGATTTTTCCTATCCACCTTGGCCTTAATATAAAAATATATTATTTTTTTATTTTTAGCGAAAAATAATTTGCTTTTTGTCGAATTTCGTGTTATTATATAATCGGGTTGATAGGGTGGAGAAGTGTTATCCACATCTTATCCACAGGTTTTTTCGGTTGTCCACCCTTTTAGGGTGTGTATTGAGGTATTCTTTGTCGAACAGTTTACAAAAAGCGAATTTTTTTAAGCGAATTTCCGCGTGGTTATTCGATATGGTAATGTGCGTCGTTTTGGCAACCGGCTGTATGGCTTTGATGGCAGAAATCATCAATTACGATTTTCAACACAACAAATTGACCGAGCTTGAAACCGTATACACCGAATTGCAGGAGCCTTATTACGAACAGTATAAAGCCGAACACCCCGAAGTCAATTTTGACATTACGCAAGAAGAATACGACAAGCTCTCCGAAGCCGAAAAAGCTGCGTTGGACGCCCATCTTCGCGCCGTCAGCAAGCTGATTGCCGCAGATGAAAAAATTCAGTAGCAGTACGAATTGGTTCAATCGCAATACTCGGTAATCGTTACCTACACGTTCGCTATGATCAGCGTCAGCCTTTTGATCGTATTTATCGCTTGGCATTTCATCGTGCCCCTGATTTTGCACGACGGACGTACTTTTGGGAAAAAGATATTCGGTTTGGCGGTTATGCGCACAAACGGCGTACGAATCTCCAACCCCGTCCTCTTTGTTCGTTCGATACTCGGGCTGTACACGATGGAAACCATGGCACCCATTCTTTTCTTACTGATGACCTATTTCGGTATGGGTTCCGTCGGCGTCATCGCCGCAGTTTTGGTGGCAATTTTGGACATCGGCGTGATGATTTATACCCGTAACAATACTCGCTCGTCCATACACGATTTACTGTCCGATACCGTTGTGGTGGATTTTGCCAGCCAACGTATCTTCGAATCGCAGGAAGCGTTAGACGCGTACACGCTTGAACAAACCCAAATTTCGGATGCAACTCAAACGTCCCCTAAGACGCTTGATTGATCATAAATAATCACTACACTTTCAGGAGGTTTTATGAAAGTAGAATTACAAAACCTGACGAAAATCTTCCCCAGCCGTAACAAAAAATCGGGTGAAGAAGTCGTTGCGGTGAACAATTTCACCTTTACCATCCCCGATGGAAAGCTGGTAGGCTTGCTCGGCCCCTCCGGTTGCGGTAAGAGTACGACCCTCTATATGATCAGCGGTCTGCAGCAGCCCACTTCCGGTAAAATCCTTTTCGGCGACGAAGACGTAACCGATCTTTCCCCCGAACATAGAGGGATTGGGCTCGTGTTCCAAAACTACGCTTTGTATCCGCACATGACGGTTAAGCAGAACATTTTGTTCCCCTTGCAAAACCTGCGCGGCGCGGACAAGCTGGCGAAAGACGAAATGTTAAAGCGCGCCCACGAAGCGGCAAAATTGGTACAGATCGACGAATTGATGGACAGAAAGCCCAGCGAATTGTCGGGCGGCCAACAACAACGTGTTGCCATCGCGCGTGCTTTGGTTAAAATGCCCCGCGTGCTGTTATTGGACGAACCTCTGTCCAACCTCGACGCACGTTTGAGATTGCAAACGCGTGAAGAAATCAGACGTATCCAAAAGGAAACGGGCATCACGACCGTTTTCGTAACCCACGACCAGGAAGAAGCCATGAGCATCTCCGATATGATCGTCGTTATGAAATTGGGCGTCGTTCAACAGGTTGGTAAGCCTCAGGAAATTTACGACAGCCCTACAAACCTTTTCGTTGCAAAATTCCTCGGTACGCCCCCTATCAACGTATTTGCGGGCCGTGTGGAAAGTGAAAAATTGTACATCGGCGACGATGCAGTTTTGGACGTAAAAGGCGCGCCTGACGGCAACGTCACGGTCGGCATCCGTCCGGAAGGCTTCATTATAGACGAAAAAGGCGCGTTGAGCTGCAATATTTCCAACGTAGAAGTTATGGGCCGCGACGTGAGCGTCGTTTCTACCCACAGCGCATCCTTAAATCCTACCATCCGTTCGATCATCGACGCAGACGAAAAGCCTGCGGCAGACGCAACGGTTGCGAAGTTTGCATTGAAACCTCATAAGGTTTTCCTCTTCAACGCAGAAACGGAAGAAAGAATTTACTTCGAGGTGTAAATTATGGCAAAAGTAACCAATTTTTTCCATACCGTTTTCGTCAAAGCGATTTGGCAAACGTTTTTCGTGAAATGGATATGGCAGACCTTCTGTATCGCGTGGGTACACGATGCGTTTTGGAAGAATCTGGTCGTGAAAAAATGGAAATTTGACAGATGGAAAGGCTGGGTATATTTGTTGCCCGCAATTATCCTTTTGGCTGTTTTCACGATATATCCTATCTTTAACACGGTACGTATTGCTTTCTTGGACGATTATCGCAATGCAGGTCACAACGCCGGGGAAGTTTATACGATGGGTATCGAAAATTTCCGCTGGGTCATCAAGGATACGTTGTATTTCCTTCCCGCATTGAAAAATACCATGTTGCTCTGCTTCATCACCGTGCCTATCTCTACGTTTTTGGCACTGCTGATTGCGGTTTGTTTGAACGCAATCAAGCCCTTGCGCAGATTTTTGCAGACGATTTTCTTCCTGCCCTACGTAACCAACTCGATCGCAATCGGTATGGTCTTTATGGCAATGTTTAACGTTACGGGTCACGTATCCATCTCTATGGACAACGCGCAAACCCTCGGCGTCGTCAATATTTTCCTGCAAGCCATCGGCATCGAGCCCATCAACTGGATCAACGCAGGTTCGACCTATTGGAGCAATATGGCGGTTGCTATTATTTATATAGTATGGAACGCCCTGCCTTTCAAAATCCTGATTTTGTTGGGCGGTTTACAGAGCGTCAACAAGCAATATTACGAAGCGGCAAAGATTGACGGTACCCCCCGTTGGAGAGTATTTACCCGCATTACGGTACCCCTTCTTTCCCCTATGCTTGCCTACGTCGTAATCACGGGCTTCATCGGCGGATTTAAAGAATATTCCAGCATTGTCGGTATCTTCGGTGACGATATGCAATCTGCCGGCGGTAACACGTTGCAAACGATGGTCGGTTACATCCAAAACTCCTTGGATCCTATGTCCGGGGACGGCGAAGGCGTTGCCTCTGCGGCGGCATTGATTTTGTTTGCGATTATTTTTGTCGTAACCATGATCAACCTGTACGTCAGCAAAAAGAAAACACATTACTAAGGAGGTAGAACGATGGAAGAATTTTCGAATGAAAACGTTGAAGTCAACGAAGCTTTACCTGAAAACGAACCCCAAACGACCTCCGAAGAAAACTCTATCGGTTCTTTGGTAGAGGGCGTTATGAAGGAACAGGATATCAAAAAGGTATCGGCAAAGCAGCGCGCAATGAAGATCGCCGTACAAATCGGTTTGTACGTTTTCCTTGGCATTATGGCGCTAATCGTCTTATTCCCCTTCTACTATATGTTGGCAATCTCTTTGAAGGAATTTAACGAATATTACCTTCTTAGCGGATATGAAAATTTATCGGAATTGCAGCAGTTGTACCCGCAAACCTTGGCTTGGCATAACTACGTCGACGCGTTTAAGACGGGTGTACTTGACCGCTTATTCTTCAATACCCTTTACGTCGGTATCGTATCCACGATTTTGTCCTTAGTCATCACTGTATTGTCGGCTTTCGCCTTTGCTCGCTTAGAATTTAAAGGCAAAAACGCCCTCTTTGCGGCGTTGCTTGCAACCATGATGATCCCCGGTGAATTGTTTACCATTACCAACTATATCACGGTATACAATTTAGGTTGGGAAGACAGCTACAAGGTATTGATCATTCCTTTCCTGGTCAGCATTTTCTACATTTATCTGTTGAAACAAAATTTCCAACAGATCCCCAACGAACTGTATTTGGCGGCAAAGGTAGACGGTACGACCGACCTTAAATATCTTTGGAAGGTTATGATTCCCCTTGCGATGCCCACCATCATCTCGATCACGATTTTGAAAATGATGGGCGCGTGGAACACCTACCTTTGGCCCAAACTGGTTACCAATGACGAAAAGTATTGGCTCATCACCATCGGTTTGCGTCAAAAGTTCAAAGCGGAAGGCGCAAAACCGCAAATCCCTCAACAGATGGCCGCAGTTGCCATGGTTTCGGCCCCCTTGTTCTTGGTATTTATTTTCCTCAGAAAATATATTATGAAGGGCGTATCCAGAAGCGGTATCAAAGGTTAATCCCCTTTGTTATTGATAAATTAAAAAGAAAAAATAATATAAAGGAAGTAAAAATTTATGAAAAAGATGAAAAAGATCTTGATCAGCGGTGTTGCGGCTATGTTGGCTGCTGCAAACTTGTTCGGCGCAACCTCTTGCTTTGGTGGCGGCGACACTTCTTCGGGCGGCAACGCAAACATCAACGTCAACGTAGAAGCATATAACGGCGAAAAAGTAACCGTTACCTTCTGGCATACGATGGGTGCGGCTTTGACCACCGTTTTGAAAGACCACATTGCAGAATTCAACAAGATTTATCCCAACATCAAGATTGAACAAAAATCCCAAGGCGATTACGATACCCTGCTCAGCTTGCTCAACACGAAAATGTCCGCAGGCTTGAACAACCTTCCTACGATGGCATACTGCTATTCGGACCACGTTGCATCCTACAACGCATCCAAGGCAGTGGTTACCCTTGACGAATATATTTCTTCGACCTTGACCGTTACCGGTACGAACGAAGTAATGGGCTTGACGGAAACGCAGCTTGACGATTACGTAGATGCTTATTATGATGAAGGCAAGCAGTTCGGCGACGGCAAAATGTATATGCTTCCTTTCGCAAAATCGACGGAAGTATTGTTCTACAACAAGGACTACTTTGAAGCAAACGACTTGGAAGTTCCCGCTACTTGGGATGAAATGGAAACGCTTTGCGCAAGAATTCTTGAAATCGATACCGCGAATAAAACCAACTGGAATGATAAAACGGGTAAAACGTTGACCATTCCCCTTGGCTACGACAGCGAAGCAAACTGGTTCATCACTATGTGCGAACAGCAAGGCTCTGGTTATACCTCTATGGAAGCAGGCAACCACTTTGTATTCAACAACGAAGAAAACAGAGCGTTTGTAAAAGAATTTACCGAATGGTACGGCAAACAATACGTAACGACGAAAGAATGCTACGGTTCGTACACCTCTGACCTCTTCACCGCGCAGGATTGCTATATGTCCATCGGTTCGACGGGCGGTACGGGTTACAACATCCCCGGTTTGGAGGAAGGTAGCGGCAGCGAAGCTTCGTTTGAAGTAGGCATCGCACCCATCCCTCAGGTAAGCACCGATCCCACCAAGCATAAGGTTATCTCCCAAGGTCCTTCCGTATGTCTCTTCAAGAAGAGCGCGCAGGAAGTTGCCGCAGGTTGGTTGTTCCTTAAGTATTTGAATATGAGTCACGAATTCCAGGCGGAATTCTCTATGCAAAGCGGTTACGCACCCGTCATCGAATCGGTTGCAGAATTCCCTGCATACAAGACCTTCCTTGCAAATGCGGGCAACGGCAACGCAAACCTCAAGGCTACCTGCGTTAAACAGAACATCGCACAGAAAGACGCTTGCTACGTTTCCGATGCATTTACCGGTTCGGCAAAAGCGCGTGAACAAGTTGGTCTTTTGATGCAGAACGCTTTCATCAATGGTTCTAAAAAATCCGGCTCCGCATTGGACGCTTATATTCAAGAACAATTTGATATCTCTATGAGAACCTTGAATAAATACAACTAATTTGCTATAAAAGGTAACATTTATGAAAAAAAGAATTTTATCATTGCTGTTATTGGTATGTGTTGCGCTCGGCAGTTTTGCCGGGTGTGACATTGCCTCCTTGTTCGGCGGCTCGAAAGACAATTCCTCTTCCAGCGATTCTACCAGCGAAAAAATTGAAAAGGTAGATTATGCAGGACAGGCTATTTTGGACGAAGCGGCTGACTCGCAAACCACGGAAATTGTGAGTGTAAAATCGTACATCGACGGCGATACCACCCACTTCTACGTGAAAGACGGCGTTATCAAGCACGAATTTTTGAAAGCGAGATACGCAGCGGTAAACACCCCCGAATCGACGGGTCAAATCGAACCTTGGGGCAAAAAAGCTTCCACTTTTACTAAGGAAAAATTGAAGAGCGCAACCTCTATCATCTTGGAAACGGACGCTTCGACGTGGGAAGTTGACTCCACCGGCGAACGTTACCTCGTTTGGGTTTGGTACAAGGCAGAAGGCGCGGACGTATACCGTAATTTGAACCTCGAATTGTTACAAGAAGGTCTTGCGCTGGGTTCCAGCGTTTCCGATTGCCGTTATTCTGAATTGGCAACCAACGCAATCAGCCAAGCCATTGACCTGGAATTGTGCGTGCATTCCAATGAAAACGACCCTGATTATTTCTACGGCTCTGCATTGGAAATCGACCTGAAAGAATTGCGTACCAACATTGAAGAATACAACGGCGCGAAGGTTGCCTTTGAGGGCCGCGTTGCGTATTATTCGAGCAACGGCGTATTTGTAGAAAACTACGACGAAGAAACCGATTTTGTATACGGCATTTACGTCTACGTTGGGTATAATTACACCTCGGATGCGAACATTCAAAACATCCTCTCCGTTGGCAATCACGTGCGCGTAGTAGGTCAATGTTCTTTCCACGAAGATTTTGGATATCAAGTATCCGACATCCAATACCGTGTTGTTCGCCCCGACGATCCCGATAACGTACAAAAATTGAGCGATGAAAAGCTGCCCGCGTACAACCGTGAAACGGACGCGGCTGCATTCAACAGCACGATCGTCCTTGAAATCGGCGACGAAAAGAAAGCTTTCCCCTATAAGAAGCTTGCATTGGACAGCTCGATCTCCTTTAAGAACTTAGAGGTTGTCGATATGTACACCACCACCAAGGAAGATTCGGCAAACAAAGGCGCCATCACCATTACCTGCGACGTAAACGGTCAGGAAATTGTGGTTCGTACCGCCGTTTTGTATGACGAAAACAAAAACTTGGTAACGGAAGAAATGTTTGAAGGCAAAACCATCGACGTAAAAGGCATCGTCGAAGAATACGAAGGGCAATACCAAATCAAGGTATTCTCTTTGAAAGACATTACCATTCATTGATAAAATAAATTAAGGAGATAAATCATGAAGAAAAAACTAATTGCTCTTGTGTTGGCCCTTAGTACGTGTTTCTCTTTGGCGAGTTGCGCTACTGTAAAGGACAAACTTTCCGGGCTCCCCGTAATCGGCGGCTGGTTCGGTAAAGACGACAGCAGCACGGACGACACTTCGTCGGATAGCGTCGAGGAAAGCAAGTACGACCTTGAAGGTGCGAAAACCCTTCTTGAAGCGCGCGTAAAAGTGGACAATGCAGAATCTCGTGAAGAATACGAAGTTCCCGCATCCGTACAATTGGAAGGCGTTGTTTACAACGTCGAATGGTCGGTTGACGTAGAAAGCGTTAAGATCGAAACGGAAGACGGCAAAGTATACGTAAACGTATATGAAGCATCCCTTTCCTTGGAAGACGTATTTTTCACCTTGACGGCGAAAATCACCGATCCCGATGGCAACAGCATCGAATCGAAGATGAACCGCGTCGTTCCGAAATTGACCAGATACGTACCCGCTAAGATCGAAGAAAAGCCCGCAGAAAACGTTGCTTATAAGTTCAACGTATATCAGGGTAAGAACAAACAAGACGTTTATATCGACGGCGGTATGAGAAATACTTGGTATTTCAACACCGTTACCGAATATAACGACGGTATCGACGTATTCGTTGAATACGTAGCAGGCAGCGAAACGGATTTCTACCTCTATCATATGATCGAAGGTGAAAACGAAACGCAAATCAAAGAATACATCAACGTTGTTAAGAACGGTTCGCACACCAACCTCGTTTACGGCAACCCCGATCCTGCGAATTTCCCTGATTTCAAGGATTATGAAGGCACGTTGACGACCCCCTTCTACTATAATGAAGATTTGGAAACCATCGCGACGGATGTAGACGGTAGCACCTTCTATCTTGGCTGCGACGGCACGTACAACACCGTTGAACCTCAAAAGAATTCTGGCAGCGACTACTTCAAGGGTCACCTCGTAACGGAAATTGACCGTTTGAACGTAAGCGCAGAACAGAAGATTGAACACGAATTCAATATGTTGAACCTCGCACCCGCTTACATTGGCGGCGGCGATTCCGCAACCTTGCTTCCTCACGGCGATCGTTATCCCGACGTTAAGATTGCTTGGGCAACCGAAAGCGAAATCGTTTCCATCAAGAGAAACGTACTCTCCTTCAATACCGTTGAAGAAGTACAAGAAGTCACCTTGACGGCTACCCTTACGATTGGCGAAGCATCTCAAACGAAAGACGTTACGTTTAAGGTTGTTCCTAACAAGGCAGAAGATATCATTGCTACCGCTAAGACCTTCCAGGCTGGCGAAGCGTTTGGTAACAACGTTGTTTTGAGCGGTCTTGTATTGCGCGTTACTGATCCTTACGATCCTACCTATGACAGCGTTACCTTCACGATGTTGGTCGGCGATACCAAAGTCATCGGCTACCACGCAAAGGGCGAAGGCGCAGACGTTGTTGCACGTGGCTACACGGTAACCTGCTCCGGTAAGTTTATGAACTACAGCGGCAAGTTGGAATTCAGCCCTGCAAAATTGGAAGGCTACGAAATCGGCGATGAATCGAACATCCCTGAAAGCGATTTGCCTGCAAATGATTCGACCTTGACCATCCCCGAAGTACTTGCTTTGGATATGAGCCAATACTACGAAGAAACCTACTACGTAGAAGGTACCGTTTCCAGCATCGTTGATGCGGACAAGGGCCGTTTCTACATCAAGGATGAAGATGGCAACAAGCTGTACGTTTACGGCACGAACAAGAAATACAACCTTGGCGTTGGCGATAAGGTTAAGTGCTACGCTGCGGTTAGCGTTTACAACGACACCAACCAATTTGTGGATGCAGTTGTAACCATCCTTGAAAAAGGCGAAGAAAAGCCTTCCGATCCTTCTACCCCCACCAATCCCACGACGCCTGCAGAAATTCTTACTGCACTTTATGCGTTGAAAGACGGTGAAACCCTTGAAGGCAACTTTACCTTGACGGGTAAGATCACCGCATTGGATGGCTACAACAATCCCACGATCGTTGTAGAAGGTTTCGAAAACAAACCTGTTTACTGCTTCAAATTAAAGGTTACAAACGCTGTTGGCGACGTTATTACTGTAACCGCAACGGCCATGAAGAACTTCGGTGGCACGTATGAATTTATGAACTGTACGTTGGTAACCGGTTCTGGTGACAACGAAGGCGGCGAAGTTACCCCTCCTGCAGGCGATTCAAACGTAATCACAACTCCCGAAGCTGGCAAAGCTTATGCGATGTCTCTTTACCAAGTTACCCTTGGTAAAACCTTGTATTTGGCAGGCGGTTTAGATGATAGCGGTAAATATCTTGCTACCACTGAAAATGCAAGCGAAGCAATTGATGTTTACGCAGAAGCAGCTAACGGCGGATACAAGTTCTACGTACTTGACGACAACAACAATAAAACCTATATTCACCTTGAAGAATATCAGAAAGATAATGGTTACTACGGCGCAAGAACTTCTTGGCAAGCAGACGGCACGGTATTCACCTATAACGCAGCTGGTTGTTGGGCTACTACGTTAGCAAACGATACATACTTCATTGGCACTTATAAAGATTTCAATACGGTTAGTGCATCTGGTTCTTACTATATGACCGCTGCAAATATGGGCACGAACCAGTTCCCTCTTCTTCTTATCGCTTCCGACAACGAAGGCGGCGAAGTTACCCCTCCCGCAGGTGGGGGCAACGAAGGCGGTAACGAAGGCGAAACCACGCTTACCCCTGCTGAAATCGTTGAAAAAGCTTACGCTCTTACTGGTAGTGCAACGTTGAATGCAACCTTGACGGGTGTAATTTCTAAGGTTGACACCGCTTACAATGCTCAATATCAAAACGTTACTGTTACCATTATCGTAGAAAATTTAATCACGAAACCCATTATGTGCTACCAATTGTGCGGCACGGGTACGGATACCATTGGGGTTGGTGACGTTATTACCGTATCAGGTACAATCAAAAACTTCTATGGTACGATTGAATTTGATAAGGCTTGCACGCTTGACGCTATTGTAACAGATGCGATCGTTCCTGCAGAAACTAAGATTGCCCTTACGAAAAATGAAATCAGCCTTCCTACCAGCGTTTCGGCTGCAGGCGATATTGCTATCCCTACCGAAGGTATCTTATACGAAGACGTAACTATTACTTGGACTTCGACGAGTGATTATGTCGTAGTATCTGATGGCAAACTTATCGTCACGTTACCCAATGAAACCAAGGTTATCAATCTTGTTGCATCCCTTTCTTGTGGTCAAGTAACCAACGAAATGGAATTTACCTTAACGCTTTCTGTAGTATCCGAAAATGCTTCTTGGAAAATGGTTACGGATCTTAGTCAATTAACAGCAGGATCGAAAATCGTTATTGCAGCAAAAAATGCTGATTATGCAATCGGTGACAACCAAAAAAGCAACAATCGCGAAGCTTGCACGATTACCAAATCCAACGACACCATCTCTTTTGATGAAGCAAATATTGAAGTTTTGACACTTGTTGCAGGGAATAAAGAAGGCACGTTTGCTTTCCAAACGGAAGAAGGCACGTATCTGTATGCAGCAAGCAAAGATAGCAATTATTTGAGAACTACAAGCACTTTGGATGACAATGGTAGCTGGGCAATTACGATTGCAGAAGACGGCACTGCATCGGTTGTTGCGCAGGGCGATAACACAAGAAACACTTTGCAATATAACCCCAATGCACAAAATAACGCGCCTCTCTTCGCTTGCTATAAGTCTGCTACTCAAGAAGCTCTTTGCATCTACATCTATGCTTAATAACAACTGCATAATGTAAATCGAACTGTCCCTCCCTCAGGGGGACAGTTCTTTGTTATTCGATGGATATTTGGCGTTATTTCACACGAAAATATTAAAAGCAGGTTCTTCCTCGAAGAACCTGCTTTTCTTTGTTTTAGAGCCGTTTGAAGGGCTTTTTTTATTTACTGCGATACTTTTCAAACACCTTTATGTCCGTACGGGTTGCAAGCAACGGCGTGACGGAAATATATCCGTTGACAAGCGCAACGGTATCTCGGTCCATATCGTCGGGACAAACGTCGGGGATGGGTTCCCCTTCCTGCACGTAAATATCCCCCTCACTGTGGATAAACCGATCGGAAAAATAAGGAGAACCTTGATAGGTCATACGGATCCCCTTCGATTCGTTGGGGATATTGACGTTAAACAGCGGACATTCTTCCAACAAGCCGTTTTTCACAATATAATCGTACACTTCGTCCAAATATTTCGTGGCGATTTCCTGCCCGTCAGGGAATGCGGAAAACGCGATGGCAGGGATTTGCACGCGTGCCGCCTCGAAAATCGCACCCACCGTACCCGAATACACAATATCCGCGCCCAAATTGACGCCGCAGTTGATACCCGACAAAATCAAATCGTACCGTCTTTTCAGACCAAATATCCCAAAACGGATACAATCGGCAGGAGTGGACGACATCGAATACGCCTCCACGCCTTCCAATAAATCTACTTTCTTAATTTCTACGGGCGTGATAAAGTCGATTGCGTGGCTTTTGCCGCTTTGTTCTACTTTCGGCGCAATCACCGTCACGTCGCCGAGCTTTTTTGCCCATTCGGCAAGCAGGCGAATCCCTTTGTTGTGGATACCGTCATCGTTTGTTATCAGTATTTTCATAACCAACCTTCATTCTTTTCCTTATATTCTCTCAACAATGCGTCTGCTTCCGCCAACAAAGCTTTTGCCTCCGCTTTCGAATAAACGGTTGCCCCTGCCGCGCAAGCATGACCGCCGCCGTGGTATCTTTCCGCAAGTTCGCTAACCGTGACGAAACGGGAGCGCAAGCGCACGCGGATTTCACCGTTATCCCCTTCGATAAACGCAATCCAAATCAGCGAGCCTTTGATACTGTCCATAAAGGAAACGCACGCGCTGGCATCTTCGTTGGAGAGGTTGAATTTTTTCTTCATCTTCTTCGTCACAAACATGGACACAACGCCGCTTTCGCTGATCTTCATCTTTCTATGCACGTAAGATTCGAAACGGAGGGATTCGACGTCCTCCAAATACAAATTGGCGTAAATATTTTCCGTGTCGATGCCTTGATCCAAAATCAACCCTGCAAGGCGCATTGTTTCCCCCGATACTTCACGGAAACGGAAACGTCCCGAATCGGTCACCATACCCGTATAAATGTACGTCGCCGCCTCTTTTGACATCTTCAATTCGTCCTGGAACGCCTCGTAGAACGCCGCCACCATTTCACAGGTAGACGAACGGTGCTCTTCCACCCATTCGTAGGTTGCATAGCTTTCCACGGGAATATGGTGGTCGATCTTTACCAACTCTTTGCACAGTGAAAATTTTTGATTGGAAATGCGTTTCTGGGTTGCCGTATCCAACACGATCCCCAATGCGTCCGCGTATTCTTCATCGGGTAAAAGTTCATCCTCGCCGCCCAAAAATGCCAAATATTGCGAAAAATCATTGTTTTGCAGATAGATTTTCTTTTCGGGATAGGTATTTCTCAACAGCGTGGCAAAGCCCTTGGTCGAGCCGATTGCATCGCCGTCGGGACGGAAATGACGGAAGATGATGATTTTATCATATTCCTTGATTTTTTCCAATATAATTTTCATATTCTCGTGCATATCATACCTCTTTATTAAATGCATTCAGGTCTTCTAAAAGTGCCATTGCCTCCGCGCGATCTTTCACGGATGCGCCGCAAGCCTTGGCATGACCGCCGCCTCCGTATTTCACCGCCACGGGCTGTACCGTATGCTTATTCGAACGGATTTCCACCAATACCTTGTCATCGGTTTCGGTAAAGTTGACCCAAATATCCACGCCGCGAATGTCCGCCATAGTGTTGACCATACCGCGGGAAATGGTAAAGGTATCCGCATTGTACGAGGCAAGCTCCTCTTTCGTAGTGTAAATGTACGCCACGCGATAAGGCGTAAATTGAATTTTCAAGATAAATTGCGCGCGCAGCTGCAGGTTGGAAAAATCATCCGCGTACAGGTTGGCGTAAATGTCGTTGGTGTCGAAATTTTGCGTCTTCAACGCCGATGCCAAGCGGAAGGTGTTTGCGGTGGTCGAATCATAGCGGAACCGCCCAGAATCGGTAACCATACCCGTAAACAAAGCCTTTGCTGAGGCGGGAGAAAGGCGTAAACCGCTTTCCAAAGCGAATTCCGTCACCAAGCCGCAACAGCTTTCGTAAGCGGTGTCCACCACTTCAAAATCCGCGATTTTTTCACTGTAAATATGATGATCGAAACGCACGGTTTTCGCTGCGGTTTTGTAGCGTGCGTCACTGATCAACCAAGCAGAACCGCAATCGAGAATGATCGAAAGCGCGCCGTCAAAAAAGCCGTCTTCCACCTCGTCCATCACCGCGCCGTCCATAAAAGCATACCGTCCTGCACCGTCGCCGACCGCATAGATTTCCTTATTGGGAAAGTTTTCTTTCAAAAGGCATTTCATACCGATTTGACTGCCCAAAGCGTCGCCGTCGGGGCTGGAATGTCTGTGTATAACGATTTTATCGTAGTCTTTGATACATTGTAAAATTTCTTCAAACATTGTAAAATACCCCGTTACACATTTCCAACGTCACGTTGCCGCTTTTGTCTACGTATTTCATCATAACGCCGTATAAAATAACGGTATCCCCGACATTAGGTTGCGTAGGCATCGCATCGTAACGGTTGCCGTTTTGATCCCACGTACCGAAGATATACAGTCGATTGCCGTTTGCGTCTTGAATCGTCATATTGCCGTATTTAGAACTGTGCACCTGTACAATCGTACCCTGCACGTAATATTTTCCCTGCGTTTCGGCATTGTCCTGCAAGCCCTCGGCAATTCCCAACAGGGTAGGAATATCCGTCAACGGCACAGAAGGCGTGGTAGGATTGGAAGGTTCAGAGGGCTCAGTCGGCTCAGACGGTTCCACCGGTGCGCCTTGTCCCCAACCGCCTTTTTCAATAAATTTCGCAAGCAAATCACGCGCGAAAGTCGTTGTATCGTACCGTTCAATCTCCGTCAAATGGTTCGAGGGATATAACGAGCTGTAGGTATCCGTTATCAAATAATAGGTTTCGCTCGCTACGATATTGTCCTTCACCTCTGCACCGTACGCACCATAGCCGATATAATAGTTTGTATTTGTGGTTTCGAAGAATTTTTTCTTTAAATTATACCCTGAAATCGAACAAAGCACCAGCTGATTGTCAAAGGGCAATATGCTCATTAAATCGCCGTAAATAACCTTGCCTGCATAGACGTAGTAAGGGCTTCTTATACTCATATAGCCGCCGCCAAGAACGATATCGTATTGATCGCCCCATTTTTCCACGCCTGCTTCATAATATAGATCCGCTACCTTTTGCAGAATTTCGCTGCTACCGCGCGTCCTTTCGTTGGTCCCCAGCACTTTGCTTGCTTTGGCAATTTCCTCCGCATATTTATCCATTAACTCGTCCACGATGGGATCGTCTTCAAGGCTGGAATAAACACTTGTCGGGATAAATTTCGCCTTTTCGGTCGTCGCCGTCTCGTTGGCGAAATTGATTGTGAGCTGCGCGTGAGAAATACCGTCGTTATCCCCGCCGTCCTGCAAATGGTATACGCCTTTATCGTCTTGCTTGACGTAACTTTGATGGGTATGTCCTTCAAAGACTACGTCAACGTAATCGGATAAAGTGATGTTGTAATAATTGCTCATAGGATTATCCGAAGCATAGCCGTCGTGAATCGAATACACGATACAATCCGCCCCTTGCGCGCGCAATCTGTTCGCCTCCGATTTGACCAACGAAGTCAATGCACTGCCCGTCTTAAAATAGACGCCGCCGACTTTGTCTGCAGAAATGGACGAATAACAATCCCCGATCGCGCCGATGATACCAATTTTGACGCCGCTTTTTTCCACCATCACGGACGGCTGACAATAATCCACCAACGCGTTGGTTTCCACGTCGTAAATGTTCAAGGCAAGGAAGGGAAATTCGGCAAGTTCCGCGTTTTCCTCGATATATTCTTCCCCCCAATCGTATTCGTGATTGCCCAAGGTCATAGCGGCAAAATCCAACTCGTTCATCCATTCAGTGATGATGTTGCCCTTGGTAAAATTCGATTCGGAACTACCCTGCCACATATCCCCCGAGGAAAGCAAAATCGTGTTTTCGTTTTCCGCCTTTGCATTTTTTAAATAAGTAGTCAGTTCATCCACGCCAGGATGATTGTCCCCATCTTCCAATTTACCGTGTAAATCGTTGATTGCGTAAAAATCAAACGTTACCGTAACACCTTCACCGCAATCGTCACAATAACCGTCGTTATTGCCGTCCGTATGGG
>JAFWAN010000063.1 GCA_017507585.1 Clostridia bacterium | reverse complement strand
GAGCCGCCATGCAAACGTTCGTATTCTGCCGCCAACGCTTCCCAGCCTTTTTCCGTACCGTCAAATACGATGGCTACGTCAATGCTGCCTTCCTGCTGCTTGATGTTCGCTACGTCGGGCGTATATTCCGCAGCCAAGCCTTTCACCGTCAACGGAGTCTCTGTAATCACCCCAGTCGCGCCACTATCCGTGCTGTCACTGCCGTTACTGCTTGCATCGCCGCCGCCGAAGCAGCCCGCAAACGCAAATGCAGATGCCATACAAACGCTTAACATTGTTGCGAATTTCTTTTTCATCATAAAATCTCCTTACTGTATATATTTTAGATAATTTATTGATTTCAATTTAGATTTAGAGGGTAAAACGGAATTTTCTTCCCGCATCCGTTGCTCTGAATACAAACGAATAGGTCAAGGTTTCGTTTTCACACGCCACGGCGTAACCGTCAAAGCCAATCTCCGTCGCATATTGATAATCTACCCACTCGCCGTTTACGTATTCTTGAATTTTCGGGGCTTTCAATACCGTGCAGCCTTCAATGTTTACCGTGTAATTTGCTTCCTGCGTGTTTTTAGATACGCCGCCCGCAACGGTAAATTCTGCCACGTTGTTCTCCGCTTTTACGGTAGGAAGCCAGGTATCTTGTACCACTTCGCCAACCGTAGCCGTCGTCTTGATCGCATTGACCACCGTATCGTTGTATACGTTTCTTACGTTGTCGCAATGTTCTTGTCCTGCGATCCCAAAAGGCAACAAGACCAAATCCACGCTGATGGTATCCCCTGCCTTAAACGAAACGTCCGAATCCAACGTCAAGCTGCCGTAATTGAGCGTACCTTTAAAATCGTTCAAGAAAGCAAGACCCACGTCAGAGCTTTTACCGTTTACCTTAATTTCCTGATTTTTAACGATGACGCCAAAGTTCCCTACGTCTTTGCGGGCGTCCATAATGTCTTCGCCCGTGTTTTCCACCGATTCATTGATGGCATAGTACGCAAAGTAGGATCCGTCTTTGTGAAGCTTATAAATCTGCTGGTTGCCCAGGGTTTTGGGATTGGTTACCTCTTGTTCTACGCCGTTTTCGTCCAAATACGCCGATTTTGCATAGGTAACGCTTCTGCCGTCAAAGCCGATAAGACTGAATGCGCTGTTATCGATTTCCGTATCTTCCAAGAAGGTCATCGAAATTGAATAATATACGCGCGTTTCATCGTTTTGAGGCATTTCTACCTGACGGATATCGTATCTGTATTTACCGTCGCTGGAAAGATAACTGATTGTGATATCCGCATTCGTAAGCCCTGCGGACGCGATGTCCGAACCGGTATAAACGCTCGTTACCAAGCCGTTTTCATTCAGGGGACCGAACACCTTGCCGACCGAGCCGTATTGAGGATCCCCCGATTTGTTTTCTTCGTCGCCCCAGAAGGATTCGCTGCAGCCTCTAAAATCGGGAAGAATCCAACCGTCGATTTCCCAATTTGCCCCTGCCGTATAATAAGGCGCGATACAGGTACTCTCCGTTACGCCCGTCGATAAATGATAATAGGATACAAAATAGGAAATGGAAGAAAGCTGCTTGATATCAAAGTTCCCCCACGCCTTCATCACGTTTACAACGGTAAAGGATTTATCTTGACCCTTCTCCAACTGAATAGGCACGTAGGTATCCCCGTAGATCAAATCCAACGGATCGTAAATGGGTTCTTCCTTTTCGTGCCCGAAGTTTTTGCTTACCTGCATAGGTACGGGCAATTGCATATTGTTTTCATCCAACAGACAAGCACCTTCCAAGGGGTGCTCGGTATGTATCCAAAGATAAATCGTTCTATCGTCCTTTACGTCTTTAATCTGGATATGTTCGTAGAATTTTTTCTGCGGCGTATAGAAATATGCTTGGTTAAAGCCCATACCCTCCAAATTGAAACTATACGAGCCTTTCAGTGCATCGTAGCCGACAAACTCGGCGCCGTCTACACCTTCGTCTACCGTGATATTCGCGTCCGTTAACGGTGATTTTTCTTCCGCGTTCACCGCGCGCAGCCCTTCAAAGGAATGGGTTTCGTCCGTGTATAATCTATTGCCGAAGCTGATCTCGTCCGCTTTTGCAAACGCAATGCCCGACATAGGCAATTCTTGACGGATTACGTAATACTTTGCATCTTTCGTAACCGTCACGCTGGATCCGTCGTTCGGGATTACGATACCCATTACGCCAACGTCCTTTATATCCACGCCCACGTATTCTACCGTGGTTGCATCTATGGCATTGGATACGTCGTTATACGTGTCTGCGCCATCCTTAATCTCAATTGCAGCCACTGTATCCGCGCGAAGCTTGATTTCAAAACCGAACGTGTCTACCCCTTTCGTGGAAGCCGCCGCCACCAAGCTAAATTCCTGATGCATCTTGTCGGTATACGTATGATAGGTTTTATCCAAATACAGCGGAATGCTGGGGTCGAACGTAATGTCGCGTACGTTCGCTTCGTAGTAGTAATACCCTAAGCGCACCGTATTCACACGCGCGTCCGTCGGGGATTGTTTCGCGTAATAATAATCGCCCGCTTTTACAACGTAAGCGTCCATTGTATTAAACAGATATTCTTCCCCGCTCTTATTTTGTAAAGAGGAAACGAAAATGCTGTCCACCAACGTATGCTCTAAATGCACGTGGCTGTTTTCAACAACGTATTTTCCTCTTTCGCCATCCGTGAAATACGCCTGTACGCCGTTCGCAAGCTGATTGGCTTTTTCCACCGTTTTTGCCATTGAAGTTTGCCCTTCAAGGTCAATAACCTTTTCAACGGATTGAACGGGAGGTTCTTTTTCACTGCTCGAATCGCTTACGCTGTCCGAATCGCCAAACAGCCGACAGCTCGTCAGTGACGTCAACGCCATAAATATCCCGAGAACCGCGCTAAATTTTTTGATTGCTTTCATATTGATTCCTCCGTCTATTTTCAGGCAATACCTTTGATTTCCTTAATGAGCCAAACGTTGGTAAGATCTGCCTCGCTCGTCGCCAGATAGTTCGATTCTATACGGAACGCAGTGATGGTTTCCACATTCATCCAACCAGGGTTTGCGCTGAGATCCAACGTCAACGTTACCCATTCTCCCTCCTCGGACATATTGCGCTGCGCCAAGGAAAATCCAACGTATGTTGCCATATAGTTGTTCCAATCGTTATACGTAGTTCCGTCCTTACAGGTACCCTGCCAATAAATAGCAAACGATGCCGCGCTGCCAAGGTTTTTCATTGTGATTTCCAGCTTGGTGCAGTCCATTCGGTCAATCTGCACGTTCACAGCTGCAACGTGCGCGTCTGCAAGCGTAGGCGCATATCCATAATCTACCCTTGCGTATTCGCCGTTTTCAGACAGAGTTACGTTGCCCGCTTCGCCGTTACCGTCCGTCGCCTTATACGCTTTAAACGTTGCGATTGACTCTGCACCAAAATAGATATAATCTTCCGTCTTTACATAAATATCGGTATCACCCGTAATCACGCTGTCAAAATCATACGGCGTCGTATAGGCTTCATCCGTATAATAACCAAGCACCTTATAGCCTACGCAAGCCGCGTCGTTTCGTACCAACTTTTCGTTCTTATCGACGCGTTCCGAGGAAACGTTG
>JAFWAN010000062.1 GCA_017507585.1 Clostridia bacterium | reverse complement strand
GAAGAAAGAAAAGCCGCCATGGTATCCAACCTTTTGGTGGTACTTTGCGGCAATCACGACGCGCAGCCCATCGTCAATACGGGCAGCTTATATTGATACAATTTTTACACAAAATCCTTAAAATGCACAAGGCAGGTACGAGATTATGAGCAACGACAACGGAAAAAAACAAATTCCTTTACGCTTATCCCCCAAGCTGTATAATGCGATTGCGGCGTGGGCGGAAGACGATTTCCGTTCGGTCAACGGCCAAATTGAATATTTGCTGTCCGAATGCGTCCGTCAGCGCAAGAAAAACGGCAAATACGTTTCGGACGAAATTGACGTCCCGCCAGAATTGGATATTGAATAACAAAAAGCCCCCTGCCGAAATTCGGCAGGGGGCATTTCATTCTTGCACTTTATTTCATTAACTCGTCGCTTAGACGAATAATCTCTGGCGCAATTTTCTTGCGCTTTCTTTTCACAATGACATTGTAAATCGGAAAGGCAAGGCTTGCCAAAATGCCACCCGCTATTCCAAGGATAACCCCAACGATCATCGCCACGTTGCCTTGCACCCCAAAGCTTGTCCCAAGCTCCGTCATACAAAGGCTCATCCCTAAGCCCAAAATCAGTGCGCCGAGCACACCGAACACGAGCGCAACCGCCTGCGCGGTCTGCGTAACGCTTGCATCCAATCTGCGGAGCTTTGCCATTTTATCCTCTACCTCCGTCGGCGCGGTATATTTCTCACGGATTTTTTTCAATTCTGCCTGTTCTTGTGCAGAATAGGTATAAGAAAATCCATTTTGTCCTTGGTGATTATTTTCCATTTTTTACCTCTTCCTTTAATTTTTTATTTCCCACAACAATCATATAGATTGCCAAGACGATGACCACCGTTACCGCGGAAAAACCAACCGCGCCAAGCAATATTTTTTGCGTCATCGCGTCCATGGTACCGTCGTTAAACGTCGTTAACATAGTCGACGTTAAGGTCAGCATCGATACGCAAGCGGCGGTCAAGCTGATTGCTTTCGACGCTGAAAACACAGGGCTTTTGTATTTTTTATATCTCACCATGTTGACGATCGCTATGGTAAATGCGGTAAACGTATACGTCGCCATCATAATTGCCGTGATCATATGGTGTGTAAACGTTTTATCCCAATACAGCATAAAGAACACAATCAACGCCAGCGCAAGGTTCATCACAAGAAAAATCCAACCGCAGGCACGGTATCTGAGCAATTCTGCCCGTCTTTTTTCACCAGGCGCATACCTTCTCGTATGCTTAAACAAAAAGAAGCGCATCACCGCCAAACAGATATAATAAGCCCCAAGCGAGCAAAACCAAAACGTACGGTGATAGACACCAAGACAAAGTTGAAAAATCCCGTATAAGCCGTTCCATATCAGCGCGCCGTAAAGGGTTACGTTCACACGCAAACGGGCATCATGTCTCCAACGCTTTATGTACTTGTTTTCCTCTTTCAATCGCTTAAACCACCGAATCAAATACGGTATTTTCAAACACCAAACCGTCAAGGTATAAGCAGCAAGCACGTACGCAAGGATAGCAACAATGGATTTTGTCCCTAAGAAAACCATTGACAGCACCAAAAAGGCGGCCGCAACAGGTATGAGGACGATTCTAAGGACGGTAGGCGGATACAGCAAAGCTTTACCGATTTTCTTCCAATCCATACCCGTTCCTCCTGATTTTGACGGTAAATACCGTACCTACCCCCACTGCGCTTTCCACGCCGATCTCCCCTTGCATAATATCCACCACGCGTTTGACAAGCGCCAACCCCAAGCCGTTGCCTTGGGTCGCGTGCGAGGTATCGCCTTGGTAGAATTTTTCAAAGATATGCGCGCCGACCTCAGCGCTCATTCCACAACCCGTATCGGCTATTTTCACAGTCGCATACCGTTCGTCTGCCGTGAGTGTGAGGCTTACCTTGCCCCCGTCCTCGGTAAATTTGAATGCGTTAGAAAAGAGGTTGTTCCACACCAAGGATAAAAGCTCGGCATCCGCGCAAACCTTTACCCCTTCTGCAATATCCGTTTCGATCTCGATATTTTTTCTTTCCCAAACGTTTTCATATTGCAAAAAGCTTTCGCAAAGCTGTTCGCCAAGGTCAAAGCTTGCAAAATTTGGATAAATCTGCTGATTTTCCAAACGGTTTAACTTTAAAATATTCGTCATCATATCCGCCAAACGTCGGGATGCGTCGGTAACCGCTTTTGCGTACTCGATACGCTTTTCCTCGGACAGCGCTGGATCTTGTAAAAGCTTTCCGTAATTTTGAATGACGGCAAGCGGCGTCTTCATTTCGTGCGATACGTTGGCGATAAAATCGGTGCGCAGAGTTTCCACCCCCGACAATTCTTCCGCCATTTTATTGATGGCGTCTATGATTTCGTTAAATCGATCGTCGGCGGCAAATTTCGACACCGAATCCACGCGAACACTAAAATCCCCCGCCATCATCTTCTCGGTCGCCTCGGTAATCTTCGTCACGGGGCGTTCCACCGTAAATTTGCGGCGCAAATAATCAATCACCGCCATACCGATACTGATCAAAACCACGTTGATCATCGTGATTTTTGCGGCAACCACAATTTCTTCCTCCGTGAATTCTCTACCGATCGAGCTCTGCAACGCAGAGATGAACAGCGTAATACAACAGGTCGTAACAAACGCGGCAAGCAAAAAGAAAACGAAAAAATTGCTGACCGTGCTGAGGATATTTTTAACCATCTTTTCCTTTTTCACTTGATCACCGCCTTATATCCAAGACCGTGTACGGTCAGTATTTCAAAGGAGTCGCACTCCGCGAGCTTGGCACGGAGCTTGGTCATATACACGTCCACCGTTCTCGTGCTCGTCTGCGTGTCCACGTCCCAAAATTCGTCCATCAATTGCGTGCGTGTAAACGTCTTTTTGGGGTAAGAGAGCAGCTTGTATAAAAGGTCGAATTCTCTTGCAGTCAAAGCGATTTCTTCACCGTTTAAGGTGGCGGAGCGTTCGTCGGCGTCCATAATGAAATTGCCCACCTCCAAACGGCGGCTGGATGCAATTTTCGAACGGCGAAGCAACGCACCGATACGCAAAAACAATTCGTCCAAATCGATCGGCTTGGTCATATAATCGTCAATGCCAATACGGAACCCCCTCTGCTTGGATGCAAAATCGTCGCGGGCGGTCATAAACAAAATGGGGATATCGTTGTTGAGTGAACGCACGGTTTTGACAAATTCAAAACCGTCGATTTTTGGCATCATAATATCCGACACAATCAAATCAAAGGTCGTTTTGTACATTTCGTCGAACGCGCTTTCCGCTTCCAAACAGCCCACCGCTTCATAGCCGCTGTTGTTCAAAAACGAACACACCGAACGATTTAATTCTCTATCGTCCTCCACAACCAAAATTTTGAACATATCTTCCACCTCCAAGGGGCATTTTTGCTTTTACCATTTCATTATAACATAGAAATGTTAAAATTTTGTTGCTATTTTTTGGGTTTTGAAAAAATAATTATATAAAAAACGACGCAAACGGTTATCTTAATTCCGTTTGCGCCGTTTTCTCTTATTTCTTAGCCGCTTCGTAGCGTGCGTTTGCTTCTTCCGTTCTTTGGTTTGCCGCTGCGATCTTTGCGTTGCGTTCTTCTTGCATCTTTTCTGCTCTTTCCTCAGGCGTCATATGCGCGTCGTCCCAATGTTTCTTCGCGTCAGCCTTTGCTTTTGCATACGTGTTACGACCTCTATTTTCTTCAAAGTTCGCGCGGCTTTCCGCTTTTACTGCTTGAAATTCCGCCTTGTCAACTTCGTGTTGCGCCTTTGCTCCCTGCTTCATATCGCCAAATGCTTTCTTGAAAAATGCCTTAATCCCCATAACAATCCATCTCCTTTTTCATCGTTTTAAGAGTTCATAATTTCTTCAGATAAACGAAGAATTTCAGGCGCCAATGCTTCCTTCTTCCTGCGCGACGTATATTTATAAATGGGGTATGCAGGAGCCATCACAATTGCGCCGAGCACCATAAACAATGCCGCCAGCCAATCTCCACCCGCAAACACGTCGAGGAAAAAACACATCCCAATCCCGAAGATCAATACACCGACAATGCCCAGGCAAAGGCTTTCGAGCATCCCTGCCGCACGCACACGCTTATCAAGGCGTTTGAGGGTTTCCAGCTTGTTTTCTTCACGTGGAATATATTTACTTCTAATATTTTCCACTTCTTTGTTTCTTGCCGCCGAATAGTTGTAGTTAAATTGTTGGTTTTCCATAATTTCCTTCCTTGTTCGTTTTATTGTACTGCTATTATACGCCATCGTTTTTTGCGTTTTGTTGAAGAATTGTTTCCGAAATGTTATAAAAACAACTTTTTACAACATCGGCGCAAAAATTCTGACCACCGAACGGAACATACGGGTGATAAATCCCGTTTTTAAGGTGTTGGGTTTGATCTCGATCGACTTTGCCATGGTTTCCTCTATATCCTTTTTCAGCGCCCGAATGGCATTACACCGATACATCCATACACCGTTTTCAAAATGATGCACGAGGCTTCGGTAATCGAGATTGATCGTACCAATCATCGCATAATCGTCGTCCGCGATATAGCTCTTGGCGTGGATAAACCCCGGCTCGTATTCGTAAATCCTTACCCCTGCTTTCATCAATCGGTGGTAAAAGCTCCTCGTCATACCGAACACAATTTTCTTATCGGGAATATGCGGCACGATGATCCGTACGTCCACCCCTCGAAGGGCGGCGTTTTCAATGCATGTACAAAGATCGTTGTCAATGATCAAATAAGGCGTCGTCATATACATATAACGCGTCGCGCTCGCCAACATATTTTGTATGACACTTTTGCCCACCCTGCGTTCGTACAAAGGATTGGGACCATCACCGAACGGGATCACATATCCGTCCGCACGGATTTCGCTTGCTTTGGGGTAAAGTTCAAGCTGGGTGTCAGGCAACGTTTTTACGTTGATACCATAATCGGTCAAAAAGAGCCTTGTCAATTCCCACACGGCCTCGCCTTCCAACCGAATCGCCGTATCCTTCCAATGCCCGAAACGCTGTTTTTCGTTGACGTACTCGTCGGCGATATTGACGCCGCCCGTATAACCCACTTTCCCGTCAATGACACAAATCTTACGATGGCTGCGGTTGTTAAATTCGCTGTTCGCTTGCCCACGCAAACGTGAAAACGGCGCGGCTTCAATCCCAAAATCAGCCAATTTCTTGTGGTAATCCCCGGGTAGCGTACTCATACAGCCGATATCGTCGTAAAGGACGCGTACCACCACCCCGTTTGCCACTTTTTGTTTCAAAATTTCCAAAATGGAATCCCAAAACACACCTTCCTCTATAATGAAATATTCCATAAAAATGAATTTTTCAGCAGCGCGCAGGTCGGCAAGCATTTCTTTCCACATATCTTCACCGAGTGGATAATAGGTCTGTTTCACGTTGGTAAAAATGCTCGCCTCGGAAATGAAGCAAAGCATTTTTGCCTGCGCGGCGGCTGGTTCGGATTTCCGCTCCAACCCCCGAAAAATTTCCTCATTATCCTTTTCGTAACGGTATTTTTTCAACTCGTCAAGGCGACGGATGAATTTCTTTTGCAGCTTACGCGAGTAGAAAATAAAATACAGCATAAATCCGACGATCGGCAAAATCAAGACGAACAACAGCCACGGCACCTTATATTCGGGATTGTCGTCCGAGGCAATAATTTTGACCACGCAAGCGATTTGCGTAATCCACGCCGCTATGTAAAAATACGGAATATAGTAACAGCACAAGACCACCATACCGATGATGGCGAGTATTTCAAACAGCGTAATCAGCACCGCAATGATATAGCGGACGGGAATATAGTTATATTCTCGTTCGATTGTTTTCGTCGCTGTTTTGACCTGATAGGTTCTTTTCATTTCCTTACCTCCACAGCTTCCCGATTTTACACCGACAGTATAACACTCGCTTGTTTTTGAAAAATTTGTATTTTGTTAATATTTTGTTAAAGTAAAATTTTGTAAATAAAAAAAGTGCCCCAAGGGACACTTTTTGTTGGCGCAGGCGGAGGGATTCGAACCCCCGTGGGCTTTCACCCAAACGGTTTTCAAGACCGCCTCGTTATGACCGCTTCGATACGCCTGCAAATCTATTTACACGGCTTATTATACCCACTCTTATTAAAAAAGTCAACCGTTTTTATTTCAATTACACAAAAAATCCCCGCCTACAACCTAAATTGCAGGCGGGGCACATTTTTACGTTTTATTCGTCCAAGAAAATCCCTCTAATGCTGTCAATTTCAGCCTGCGTTACGCCAATGGACAGCAAGAAATTCGCCGTTTTCTCCGCAAGGGTCGCTCCTTTATACCCTTCTAACCCCTCAATCAAATCCAAAACCGTTCCGCCATTTTGCAATTCACGGTTGACGTGTTTATAATTGTAATAGAACGCCGACAGTTCGTAATCGCGCACCAAATCCGCTTTACCGACCCCCAACAACGCCTCTAAAATCAACACGGTCGAGCCCGCGCGATCCACACCGTGGGTACAGTGCAAATATACGGGGTATGCCTCAGGCTTCGCCAAATCAGAGAAAATTTTCTTCGTTCGCGCTGCGTTTTGCGGTTCTAAAATCGATTGGTACTGCGCCGCATCGTAGAAATTACGGGTTACGTCCGCGCCCAACATACTGTATTCGCCTACCTTTACACTCTCCGCGCGAAGGTCAAAATCCGTCTTAATCCCCAATCCGCGCAGCTGTTTAATCCCCTTACCGTCCAAGCAAAAATCCACGTGCCCCGTGTTTTTGCCGCCGTCGATTTCACTGCCGCGATACAGCATCCCCTGCTTGATCGTTTTGCCGTCTTCCGTTTTCCAACCGCCGATATCGCGGACGTTGCTCGCGCCCGATATGTACAGCATACGCGGCGACGGCGCCGTTTTTACACTGGTTTCGGCGGAAACCTTACTGCTATCCTCAAATTCTGCCGTGACGCGGTAAAAATACGTTGCGCCCGTTTGCAGATTGTATACGTCAAGCGTCATAGGCGAACCCGAAAACACCTCTTTATAGACAATATCGGAAAAATTCTTGTCAAACGAAAATTCCACAATCATCCGTTCCGCGCTAACCAGAGTTTCAGAGGATAACTCGTACTCGATAGAAAAAGGCTTTCCTTGATCGTGGCGGTATGCGCCTGCAGGTAAAAAATCGCTAACCAGCTGCTCCGAATCCGCCGACAGATACGCATCCACCTCTGTCTGTATCAAAGATACGGGATGATCGGTTTTAAAAACGGACAAAGTAACGCCGTCTGCGATACTTTTTTGCGTAGAAGAATTCATAGGAAAGAGTCCGCCTAAAGCATCACAAGCGGAAAAAGCGGCAACGCTGCAAACACACAGCGACAGCGCCATAATTCTTTTGATAAATGGACGTTTAGGCATTTGTTTGCTCCTTATTGTATTTTTAATCAGTATATCCTATAAGCCCAAAAATGTCAAGACCTTTTTTATGCGTCATCCTTTTTTTGGGTGAATTTTTTCTTGTGGAAATGTAACAAAGCATAGTCGAAATATGTAAATTTTGTACATTATAAAAAAGTATATAAAAGCGATTGCCAAACCATATGCTTTGTGCTACAATGAAAATGGTATATATTTTTAATATATGAAACTTTTTTTACTCATTTTCAATTGCAATAAAATTATTTTACATAAAGGAGAAAAACTATGTACAAAGCGAAACAAAGATGGACCACTTTGCTTTTGGCTTGCTTCGCAGTCCTCGTTTCCGTGCTGCTCGCCTTGACGTTGTGGACAGCCCCGATGGGTATTCGCGCAGATGCAGAATCCCCGACGGTTACGGATACCTTAAATCAGACAACCATAGGGATCACGAATACCACGTATGCCTCGTGGAGCGGTAAGACCTCAAACTCGGACGCTGTATACGCCGGTCAAAGCGCAGGCGGTAACAGTTCCATCCAATTGCGTTCTAGCAACAGCAACTCTGGTATTGTCACCACGACGAGCGGCGGTAACATTAAAAAAGTTACGGTTGTATGGAACAGCAATACTGCAAGCGGCAGAACTTTGAACGTTTACGCGAGCACCTCCGCCTATACGAATCCAACAGAGTTGTATGGCTCTTCCCTGAAGGGAAAGCTAGTTGGTACAATTGTTAACGGCACTTCTACGGAATTGGAAATCAACGAAGATTACGCCTACGTTGGCGTTAGGTCCAGCAGCGGCGCTATGTATTTAACCTCCATCTCCTTCACGTGGGAGGTTGCATCCGCTTGTGCCCACGACTACCAATTGAAAGGCGAAAACGGCAAACATATTATGACTTGTACGAAATGTGGCGAAGTACAGGAAAATGCCGTTGAGGAAAATTGTATCGGCTCCAATTGGAGCCTCTACACTACCAATAATGGTGTACACAGCCGCACGGGTAACTGTACCCTTTGTGGAGCAAGCGTTACCGAAAGCGGAGAATGTGAAATCTCTGCAGAATACGTACGCGAAGGCAATCAACATACCCAAACGGGTACCTGTAATATTTGTCAAGCCAGCACCTCTGTAACGGAAGACTGTACCCTTACCACGGACGGATATGCACCGCTTGACACCGACAACAAAGCAGAACAACAGCACGCTGTAACCACGACCTGCTCCGTTTGTGAAAAGACGGCAACGGCAAATGAAAGCTGTTCGTTTGACGAAGGCGTATTGGAAGGCTCCACGCGCACCTATACTTGTCAACATTGCGAATACAGTTACAGCGAAGAAGTAACCCTCTATACCGTTAACTACGTTGTCAGCGGCGAAACGGCACCTGAATCCCAACCGGTTGTAGCAAACGAAACGGTTACCCTTCCCAATGGAGATGATTACAACGAATACACCTTCGTTGGCTGGACCACCGAAAGCCTCAATGGCGAAACCAACGAGGCGCCCGATTACACAAAGGTTGGCGATACCTACGAAGTAACGAAAGACGTAACCTTCTACGCATTGTATTCCAAGACAGAAAGCACGGGTGATTGGACAAAGGTAACCGACGTTAATAAGCTTGCTGTTGGCTACGAAATTGTTATTGTAGCAAGCAATGAATCTTATGCATTGAGTACCACGCAAAACACAAGTAACAGAGCCTCTGTCGCCATCACGAAAAATGGTGATACAGTAACCATCAATGAAAGCGTCCAAATTATTACTTTGGAAACAGGTACGGTTAACAACACCTTTGCGTTCAAAGTAGACGACGGATATCTTTATGCGGCTTCCTCCAGCTCTAATCACCTCAAAACACAGGCTACTTTAGATGCTAATGGTTCTTGGTTAATCACGATTAGCAGTAATGGTGTTGCCACCATCAAAGCGCAAGGTACCTATACGAGAAACTGGTTAAAATTTAATACCAGCAATTCCCCCAAGCTCTTCTCTTGCTATAGCTCTGGTCAAACAGACGTTAGCATTTACATGAAAGATACCACCACCTATTACGTAACCGCTGAGGGCACGTGCGTACATACTTATGAAATCGACGAAGAAAATTCGCAGCCTGCAACTTGCACAGAAAATGGTTTGGAAATTAAAATATGCACCAAATGCGACGACCGCGTTGAAGAGACTGTGTATGCACCTGGTCATGCAGAGGTTCATACCATTATTTCCGAAGCGACCTGCCAAGCAGTGGGCAGCAAAACCATCACTTGTGAAAACTGTTCCGAATTAAACGAAACAATCGAATTGCCTATACTCCCCCACGATTATCAAGGCGGCAAATGTACCGCTTGCGGTGAAATATTGCCCGCGCAAGCGACCTTGACCTTTGACGATACGGCAAAACGTACCGAGTTCAGCACCGAAAAACAAGTTTGGACGGAAAACAGCATTATCCTCACAAATGATAAAGCTGAAAGCACAAACAACGTTGCAAATTATGCCGATCCCGTGCGTTTTTACAAGAGCTCGACCATAACCATCGAATATCCTCAAATGTTTGTCATCGTGTTTACTTGTAACACGG
>JAFWAN010000061.1 GCA_017507585.1 Clostridia bacterium | reverse complement strand
TTTTTACGTTCCGCAAAAATTGTTGCAGTGATTATAACAGCCGAAATTTGCCCAATGGGCAAACTTCACTTTTCGCAAAGCGAAAAACTTAACTCGTAAGAACTTCTCTTTGCGTTAGTAAAACTTCACTTATTATAACTGGTTCCAAAGATCGGCGTGAGGAGCCGCGATGATTGCATTGGAGGAAAGCTGACCGCTTTGCGTTGCGTAAGCGGAACCCGCTTCCACAGCCGCCGTAACGTCGCCGACCTCGCCCGTCAGCATAATCACACCTTTACCGCCCATACCGCGGGATACGCGCAAATCGAAGATTTCTACGCGCGCCGTCTTTACCGCAATATCCGCCGCCTTGATGGTCGTCGCCGCCGAATAGGTTTCAATCAATCCAAGCGAGCCTTTACGCGCCGAAGTCTGCGTCCCGAACAATGCCTTGATGACCTGTTCGTCGATGCGGCCCATAATAGACGCGTCGATGATATAGCCTTCAAATTTCGTTTGCACGTGGTTTACCGCCGCCGTCACGTTGGAAATAGAACCGGTCAATACGATTTCATATTTACCAGGGCAGGAGGGATGCGCCGCAACCAGCTCTACCCCCGCGCTCTTCAATGCCGCGTCCGTTGCTTCTACGCCTTTGGGAATACTCTTTAATTCAATAACACCAATCGCTTTAAACATTATTCTACCTTATCTATGATAATCTTTATTCCTTCGTAAACGGTTACTCTGCCGTCGATCGTTGCATATTGCGGTAAGGATAAGCCTTCGCCGCTTTCTGCAATTTTGTCCCCTTTCTTTACCATATCGCCGTCTGCCACACAAGGCACGCTAGGTGCGCCGATGTGTTGACGCAGGTATATCTCTACGCGGTTATACGCCGTATCTTCTCCGACGTATTTTGCCACCTTGTCAAATCTCGCTACGCCAAGCACGCTTTCCCAACGGGTGGAAGGCACCATACGGTACTCTCTTTCAGGGGCGGGATATACTTCTTCTGTTCCCACGTAACGCATCTTGTTTTTCGCAAGCAACGCTTTGTATTCGTTGATGACCGCACGCGGGGAAATTCCTTGGCAACAAGCAAGCGTTTCACATATCCCGCAACCGCAACAAAGGGTTGCCGACAATACCATCTCCGGCATCACTGTTGCCGCGCCCTTTGCCGTACGCACCATCTTGTGCGGCTCTAACGGATACCCAAGCAAATATCTCGGGCACATATCCGTACAGCGGGTACATTGGCAACAAGCCGTTTCCGCGCGGGCGATGGATTTATCGCCGTCCAAAAACTTGCTTTCCACCGCGGGAATGTTCGGGGGGAGAATCAACAAGCTCTTGGTCGTTTTCGTCACCACCGCCGAATCGGGGTTTATCACTTTACCCATCGAAGGACCGCCGTCAATGACGACGTATTCTTCGGGAATTGTAATCGAATGTTTGTCAAATAAATCGGAAACGGGGGTACCGACGGGTACCTTCACCACGAACGCTTCGGGGATATCCCCTGCCACCGTGACCCATTTCAACAATACGGGGGTGGAAGTTTTCAACATTACCGCTACGTTGTACAAGGTTTCCACGTTATACACGATCACCCCTGCGGTAATGGGCAGGTTTCCGGGTTTTACCACCCTGCCCGTCGCCTGATAAATCAGGCTGATTTCATCGCCCATTGGATATACGTCGGGCAATACTTTTAAACGGATGCGGTCGGCAAGACGCGTCCCATCCGTCAAGCGTAAACGCTTCGCCGTATGATCTTTCACGCATAATAAACCCTGCGGGATTTTCGCAAAATCCAGCACGGCTTGGATGCCTGCAAGCACCATAGGCATTTCTTTTTGTAAAAGCACGTAGTCGGTATAAAGCAGAGGTTCACATTCTGCCCCGTTGACAACGAGCGTATCCGCACCATCCGCAAGCTTTGCGTACGAGGGAAACCCTGCGCCACCGGAACCGACAATCCCGGCTTCTTTCATAATCTCTTTCAAGTTCATAATAATATGGTAAAAAATTATACTGTATCTTTTCGCTAACCTTTTAGGGGGGCTACACGCATACCCGTTAAAGGTTATGCGAGCAGTTCAAGGAATGGCGCGTATGCCGCCGGGAGCGTACAAAGACGTACGTAACCGAGAAAAGCGCACCTGCGACGCAGAAATACGACGCATACCCGTTAAAGGTTGGAAAAACGCAGAGATGCGAGTAGTTCAAGGAGCAGGAGCATTTTCGACGGGAGCGTACAAAGACGTACGTGACCGAGAAAAGCGCACCTGCGACGCAGAAATACGACGCATATATGCGTTTTTAATCCACGATACCGACGATTACCGCATCACACGGCGCGTTCGTATTATGCAATGCAAGGCGTGCGGAACTGCCCGTCGTAATCAGGACGGTTTCCCCGATACCTGCGCCGACACTGTCGATCGCGATCAAATATTCACCGGTCAACTGACCGTTTTTCATAAGCTCCACTTCCATAAACTTCGAACCGACCAAGGATTCTTGCTTTCTCGTGGAAACGATATTTCCTCTGATAATTCCTCTTAACATTTCTTACTCCTTCACGACCTTAACACGTGCCCCGTTGCCAATACCGACTGCGTTTGCATCGTCCGTATCAATGTGCATTTCCAAACGGAAATCAGGATGTACGCGCACCTGCACGTCATACCAACGCGTACGGCGTTTTCCCGCAACGTCTACCGTCACCGTATCTCCGTCCTTTACCCCAAACGCAACACCGTCCGCAGGCGACATATGAATGTGTCTGTTGGCGATGATACAGCCTTCCTTTAACTGTACAATGCCTTTGGGCCCAACGATGGTTACGGGGGCGGAGCCTGCCGTATTACCCGATTCTCTTACCGGCGGTTTTACCTTTAACACGTAAGAATCCGTCGCAGAAATTTCCACCTGCGATTTGCCTCTCAACGGCCCCAAAACACGTACGTTTTCAATGGGACGCATTGCAGGCCCGATCAGGGTTAACGTTTCTTTGCACGCATACTGTCCAGGTTGGGAAAGATCCTTCATCGGGGTCAATTCGTACCCCGCGCCAAACAACGTTTCCAAATCCGCCTTGTTTAAGTGAATATGTCTGTTGGAAACACCGACGGGTACTTCGTCCCCGCTTACTACAGGCGTCGAAACTTGTTCGCCGACGTTTGCCAATACTTTTTTTACCAATTCCGCAATCTGCGCATTCGATAATTCCATAAGTTTCCTTCCAAAAAAGTTCTATTTTCTCTTGCAAGCATAAAGACGCGTACACGCGCGTACGCAAAGCAAGACGAGTTGTTTTGATTGAAAAATCCCCGCGCCGTCCGCCCGAAAACGGGCGGCGCGTGCATTTCTACTTTCCGATACTTAATTTAAAATTGGGAAATACGAACATTTCAAGGCGCACGCGAATTAAGCAAACGCAATATCACGCCGAAATGCAGGGTATATACGAATTTTACTTAATAGCGGGAAGAAGTTTTTCAACGTCTGCGTGGGGACGAGGAATTACGTGCGTTGCGATAACTTCGCCAAGAGCCGTTGCAGCAGCCGTACCTGCTTCTACTGCAGCCTTAACCGCACCAACGTCACCGCGAACCATAACGCTTACCAAACCGCTGCCGATCTTTTCGCTGCCGATCAAAATAACGTTTGCTGCCTTTACCATTGCATCCGCTGCTTCGATTGCTGCTACTAAACCTCTGGTTTCAACCATACCTAATGCTTCCATTGTTAAATCCTCCTAAGATTTTTATTTTTTAATTTTTTATTTATTTGTTTGTTGTTGAGCTTGCGCCCTATTGTTAACCCGTCGTTAAAAACCGCATAACGTCGGGGTGAGGACGCGCGATAACCTCGCACACCTTCACGTTGCCGACTTCTTTTGCTGCCGCCGCGCCTGCTTCCAGCGCCGCTTTTACCGCGGATACTTCCCCTTCAACAACCACCGTTACCAGTCTGCCGCCGAGGCGTTTTTCCACGTGAATCAGCTTTACGTCAGCTGCCTTTACCATAGCGTCAAGCCCTGCGATTGCGGCTACCATAGCTTGCACTTCGAGTAACGCTATTGCTTTCATGTTTTTTCTCCTTTCCAATACTTAATTTAAAATTGGGAGATACGAGCATTTCAAGGCGCGCGAGGCTTTTCGACAGGAGTGTACATGGACGTACACGAGTTAGAAAAACGTAACGCAACGCCGAAATGCGAAGTATATACGAATTTTACTTAATAGCGGGAAGAAGTTTTTCAACGTCTGCGTGGGGACGAGGAATTACGTGCGTTGCGATAACTTCGCCAAGAGCCGTTGCAGCAGCCGTACCTGCTTCTACTGCAGCCTTTACTGCGCCAACGTCACCGCGAACCATAACGCTTACCAAACCGCTGCCGATCTTTTCGCTGCCGATCAATACTACGTTTGCCGCCTTTACCATTGCATCTGCTGCTTCGATTGCTGCTACCAAACCTCTGGTTTCTACCATACCCAATGCTTCCATCATAATTGTTAAATCTCCTTAAATTTATATTTTTTTATTTTTTATCTTAATTTGTCTTTGCCAAGTGCGCTCAAATGGGCAAACCATTCGATTTCTTCGCTTTGGCGTGCAATCACCTTGTGGGTGATATACAGTTCACGTTTTTCCGCTTCGGCTTTGCCTGCTGCGACCGCCGCTTCGACTGCCGCCGCGCTGCCCTCTACCTTGATCGCCATAACCAAAGGCACACGCGCAGAATCCCCTGCCGCGGGCTTATTTTTGTCGATTGCCACCACTTTTACGTCAGCGGCTTTCGCCATAGCGTCCGCGACCACAATCGAGGTTGCGAAGCCGAATACTTCTATCATGCCAAGTGCCATATTTTTCTCCTTTAAGTAAACCTATCACAAACGGTTTCCGTAAAACACAGAAATACGATGTAGCTGTGCGTTTTACTTGTTAACGAAACAAATCTTAATACCTTGCTGCGATACGTTCACTTCCATCGCTTCGTTCAGCTTATCCAGAGGGAATTCGTGCGTGATCAAATCCTTGATAGGAATGTTCATTTCACGCGCCTGACGAAGGAATGCCATCGTCGTAGGATAATCGTCCGCCGAATAATCCCACGAGCCGACCAAGTTGATTTCCTTGTTGCACATAGCAAAGTGCGGGTTCACGTTGTATTCGCCGTTGTTTACGAAGAAGCCCATTTCACAGAGCCCGCCGCCGCGACGAATGTATTCGTAAATATCTTTTGCTGCTGCAGGTGCGCCCGTGCATTGGAATGCAAAGTCAGCCCCTACGCCGTTTGCAACGCTCTTTACCAATTTTACTCTTGCTTCCAACGTCGTCACTTCTTTAAAGTTGATGATCGTCTTCGCGCCAAGCTTTCTTGCCATATCCAAACGCTTAGGGGTACCGTCGATGGCGATGATGTGGTTGATACCCGCTGCGCGGAGTACGCTGATCATAACCAAACCTACGGGGCCAAGACCTTGGATGAGGACTTTGGAGTTGAAGTTGATAAGACCGGTGGTCTGTGCTCTCTTCAACGCGTGTACGCAAACGCAAGCAAGCTCGAGGATCATTCTTTCCTTGAGATCAAGGTCGTTTACTACGAAGTAGGTCGAACCTTTACCGCGGATCAAAAGATATTCTGCAAACCAGCCCGTGAAAGGATTTGCGTCGCTGTGCGGGATCAAACCGAACACGCCTTGCTTGTCACAAAGGTTGGTGTTTGCGGGATGGTTGCGGCAAACGTGACATTCACCACAGCTGATAACGCTGGTAACCAACTTATCGCCCACCTTAATGGGTTTGCCCGACGTATCAAATTTAATGTTTTTACCGAGGTAAACGATTTCACCCGTACCTTCGTGACCGAGCGTTACGGGAATAATCCCAAACGGATCGGCTTTCCATTCGTGTACGTCCGTACCGCAAACGCCGCAACCTTCTACTTTTACAAGAATGTCGTCGTCCGTCAATGCGGGGATGGGAAATTCTTTTACTTCGATTTTTTTCTGTGCAGTCAACATCGCAACCTTAGCCGTTTTGGGGATCTTGCCCGCGCAGGACGATTTTGCCCCGCCGCAAGCCATTTCCGAAACGATTTTACGGACGATGCTTTCTACTTGAGCAGAAGTAATATCCATAATTGTTTTCTCTCCTTGTTTTTATTTGAGGTGAAGTTTTTATCCCTTGGATAAAAGTTAAGTTTATTTCATAAGTGAAGTTGCACTTTTCGCGCAGTGAAGTTTTTGCTTCGCAAAAGTTATTGCCTTTATTATAACAGCCACAACTTGCCGTCAGGCAAACTTCACTTTTTGTACAGCGAAAAACTTAACTCGTTAGAACTTCTCTTGAACCATAGGTAAAAACTTCACTTTATCAGATAATTCTGAAATAATCCGTCATTACGCAACGGCGGAAACGGGTGAAACTGCGCGCACTGGTCAAGCCTTCGCCCGTAGGTCCCGCAATCGTGAAGGTCGTGTGACCTTCCCCGCCGAACCCGATACCTGCATACGAGGGCTCATTCTTTACGAAGATCGTCGTTTCTACCGCTTTTGCAAAACGGGTAAGATGGTCGATATTTTTCGAGTGCATATGCGCCGTATGACGGTTGCCATGTTCAGCCTTTACCGCAAGATCGATTGCCTGCTCGATGCTGTCTACGCGCACGATCGGCAAAATGGGCATCATCAATTCTTCCTGCACGAAAGGATGGTTGAAATCCGTTTCACAGATGATACAACGAATTTCGGGGCCTACCTTTACGCCGATCTTATCCAGCAATACTGCTGCGTCACGACCTACACAGTCGCGGCTGACCGTCTTTTTCACAATGCCCGTCTTGGGATTTTTCACGTCTACGAGTACGATGGTCGCAAGCTTTGCCGCCTGCTCTGCCGTAATCTTATACGCACCGTTTTTCTGCATTTCGGAAATCAGCTCGTCTGCGATATTTCTAAACGCAAACACTTCCTTTTCCGCAATACAAGGCAAGTTGTTGTCAAACGAACATCCGTCGATGATATCCTTGCCCGCTTTTTTAATATCCGCGGTATCGTCTACGATAACGGGAG
>JAFWAN010000060.1 GCA_017507585.1 Clostridia bacterium | reverse complement strand
TCTTCGGTGGGGTGTATTTTGTCCTCGCAAAGGTACGTGTATAGATCGGTCATCGCCAAAGCGTGCAGGTCGTTGATAACGATCCCCATTTCCTGTAATTTGGGTACGATGATTTCGTTGAGGTGTTTAATTTTTTCGTTATCGTTATAAGGATATTCGGGGTGCACGGGGGTGGTGGTTGCAAAAATGACGTTGGGGGTGATACTCTTTAAAACCCTTGCAATACGCAGCATTGTATTTACGTAAAAATCATCGGGGGTAAACATACCGTCGCCATACAATTCGGTTACGTCCCACAGCCCGTTATTCCAATGGATAACGTCTGCGTTTTGGATATTTTCCTTTTCATCAAATAACATACGCAAGGTATATTGTGCAAAACGGCAATTATCCTCAGACTGCCAAACTTCGTATGCTTCCCCAAGCATATCGGGTACGTATTTACCGTACGCCAAACGGATCGAATCCCCCAATAAAACAATTTTCTTTTTCATATATAGCTCCTTGCTAAAGTGTTGATACCATTATAATGCAAAGCAAGTAGCTTGTCAAGATTTTTTAAAAATAAAAATAACATTTTTATCATACTTTTGTGAAAAAATAACAAAGCAAAAAAGCTTGGAAAAGTTGCCTCGAACGATTGCTTTTTTTGAAAGAGTTTGCTATAATAAAAACAGATAGGCGGTAACAAGCAAGACGAGCATTTACGAACGGTACGAGAGGTTTGCTATGAAACGTTTGCAAAGATCGAAAAACACAGTCTCCCTTGGCTGTTTTTCGCACGCAAAACTGGAGGCAATTTTTACCGCAGAATCAGCATAATTATGGGGCGCATACAAACATTGCGCTCCATTTTCATTTTTTTAGATCAACAATAGGAGATATTTTATGAGTAAAGTCGGTATTTTAATGGGCAGTAAATCGGATTTTGACGTGGTAAAACCCGCGGTCAACGTATTGAAAAAATTCGGGGTAGAAGCAGAGGTACGTGTGATTTCCGCGCACCGCACGCCCGATGAGGCGCACGAATATGCTTCTACGGCAAAACAGCGCGGTATCGAGGTTTTGATCTGCGCGGCGGGGAAAGCGGCGCACCTTGGCGGTGTCATCGCTGCGATGACGACCTTACCCGTGATCGGCTTGCCCGTAAAAACGGATATGATGGGCGGCTTGGACAGCCTGCTTTCTATCGTGCAGATGCCCGCAGGGATCCCCGTGGCAACGGTTGGGGTAAACGGCGGCGAAAACGCAGGCTTGCTTGCCCTGCAAATTTTGGGTATTAAGTATCCCGAAATAGAAAAACAGCTTGTCGATTATAAGGCGGCGATGAGAGAAAAAATTAACGCCGATGACCAAGCTCTGCAGGAAATGCTGTAATTGTTTTTCAAAGCAGTAAGGATTTTCACAATCAAAACTAAAAAAATAAAATTTTAATGGAGATAACATTTATGGAAAAGAGAGCACAACTTTATGAAGGTAAAGCAAAAAAAGTATACGCAACGGACGACAACGCATTGGTTATCGTATCCTACAAGGATGACGCAACCGCCTTTAACGGTTTGAAAAAAGGTACGATTGAAGGGAAGGGCGTCATCAACAACAAAATGAGCAACTTTCTTATGCAAATTTTGGAAAAGGAAGGCGTGAAAACGCATTTTGTAAAAGAGCTTTCCGACCGTGATACCCTTGTAAAAAAGGTAAGTATTTTGCCTTTGGAGGTTATCATCCGCAATATTTCCGCGGGCTCGTTTGCAAAGCATTACGGCGTAAAGGAAGGGATCGTGTTTGCAGAACCCACCATCGAATTTTCCTATAAAAACGATGATCTTGGCGATCCTTTGCTCAACGAATATCACGCGCTTGCGCTCGGTCTTGCGACGAAGGATGAAATTGCCCTCGTAAAATCTATGGCATTTAAAATCAACGAAGTGTTGAAAGAATATTTCAAAAAATTGAACGTTACGTTGGTCGACTTCAAAATTGAATTTGGTAAAACGGTGGACGGTGAAATCGTTCTTGCGGACGAAATTTCTCCCGATACTTGCCGTTTTTGGGATTCGACGACGGGTGAAAAATTGGACAAAGACCGTTTCCGTCGCGACCTTGGCGGTGTAGAAGGCGCATATCAGGAAATGATGAGAAGATTGATGGGAGAATAATATGGCGGTATTCGGGATTTTTGGCACGGAAACGGCAAACGTTGCTTCCAGCGTCTACTACGGTTTGTATGCGTTGCAGCACCGCGGACAAGCGTCCAGCGGGATCGTGGTAAACGATGACGGCGTGTTCCATGTTTATAAGGATTCTGGGCTGGTCAACGAAGTGTTTACCCACAACGTATTAAACGCCCTTGGGCTTGGTCAAATTGCGTTGGGTAACGTCCGTTACGGTACGGCGGACACAAAAGACCGTATCAATGCGGAGCCGATTGTGGTCAACCACAGTAAGGGTAAAATGGCAATTTCCTTGGATGGTAAGCTGGTCAACGTCGCCGAATTGAAACGGGACATGGAATTGCAGGGGTCGATTTTTCATACGGGAAACGACGCGGAAATTATTTCAGCGGTCATCATCAAGGAACGTATCGCGTCTTCCTCGATTGAAGAGGCAGTTTGTAAGGCGGTGGAAAAACTGAAAGGGGCGTATTCCCTTTTGATTATGTCCCCGCAAAAGCTGATTGCCGTACGCGATATCCACGGTATGCATCCGCTTTGTTTTGGTAAACGCGACGACGGCGAATACGTAGTGGCAAGCGAATCGTGTGCGTTAAATTCGGTAGGTGCGACCCTGATCCGTGACGTCAAGCCCGGGGAAATTATGGTGTTTACCAAGGACGGCGTGCGTTCGATTGAAGAGCATTGTGGGAAAGCGGAAGAACGGCTTTGCGTGTTCGAATATTTATACACCGCTCGTCCCGATTCGGTAATTGCGGACTGCTCGGTGCATTTGGCAAGAAAACGCGCGGGGGCGATGCTTGCAAAAGCGCATCCCGTTGAGGCAGACGTCGTAATCGGCGCGCCCGATTCGGGGATTGACGCTGCGATCGGTTACGCAGAAGCGTCGGGGATTCCGTATGGACTTGGTTTGATCAAGAATAAATACATTGGAAGAACCTTCATCGATCCGGGTCAAAATATGCGAGAAGATAAGGTGCGTATCAAATTGAACCCAGTACGCGAAACGATTGAAGGCAAACGAGTCATCTTGGTGGACGATTCCATTGTTCGCGGTACCACTTGTATTCGCGTGGTAAAACTGTTGCGCGACGCAGGCGCGAAAGAAATTCACATTCGTTCTTCCGCCCCGAAGTTTTTAAACGTATGCTACTATGGTACGGATATCGGGTCGAAAGCAGAATTGATCGCTTGCAAGTACACTACGGAAGAAATGGCAAAGCTCTTCGGTGCGGATTCGGTAGGTTTCTTACCCTTAGAGGACGTGTGCAAATTGGCGGAATCGGGTAAGTGTCAAGGCTACTGTGCGGCGTGCTTTAACGGTGATTATCCGACGGAGATTCCGCAGAGCTCGGCTGTTAATAAATACGATTTAAAAATTTCCGAAAATAAAAATTAACGAAGGGAGAAGATAGAATATGGCGATTTCCTATAAAGACAGCGGCGTAGACGTAACAAGAGGTTATAAAGCTGTAGAATTGATGAAAAAACACGTAAAATCCACCTACGATAACAACGTTATTGGCGATCTTGGTTCGTTTGGGGGATTTTACTCGATTGCGGGCGAAAAGATGGACGAGCCCGTTTTGGTTGCAGGTACGGACGGTGTCGGTACGAAACTGAAATATGCATTCCTCTTGGAAAAACACGATACGATCGGTATCGACGCGGTGGCTATGTGTGTGAACGACATCGTATGTCAGGGTGCGAAGCCCTTGTTTTTCTTGGATTACTATGCGTGCGGCAGACTGTATCCCGAGGCAGAGGCAGACGTTGTAAAGGGGATTGCGGACGGTTGCCGTCAGGCAGGCTGCGCCTTGATTGGCGGTGAAACGGCGGAAATGCCCGGCTTCTACCCCGACGGCGAATATGACCTTGCTGGTTTTGCGGTAGGTATCGTGGATAAAAAGAAGGTTATCAACGGTAAAAATATCAAGGAAGGGGACGTCATCATCGGTTTGAAATCGACGGGCGTGCATTCCAACGGTTATTCGCTTGTCCGTAAGCTCTTCGGCGACAGCGATAAAGCAGCCTTGGAGGCTTACGATGAAGAGTTGGGCGCATCCGCCGCAGAAGTGCTGTTAAAGCCCACCCGTATCTACGTAAAGAGTATCCTGAACCTTATTGAAAAGGTAGAGGTAAAGGGGATCGCGCATATTACAGGCGGCGGCTTTATTGAAAATGTTCCCCGCATTTTACCCGAAGGCGTCGGCGCGGAAATCGAAAAGAATTCTTACGAAGTGCCCCCCGTGTTTAAAGTAATGCAAAAGCGCGCAGGGATCACGGACGAACAAATCTACAATACCTTTAATATGGGTATCGGTATGATGGTTGTGGTTTCCCCCGAAAATGTGGACGTGGCAGTTGAAAGTTTGAAATCCACGGGCGAAGACGTGGCAATTATCGGTAAAATCGTAAAGGGCAGCGGAGTCATTTTAAAATGAAAAAAATAGCGGTGTTCGCGTCGGGCGGCGGTACGGATTTTCAGTCGGTTATCGACGCCAATGAACGTGAAAATTTTTGCGTGATCGAGTACCTGGTGGCGTCAAAACCCGAAATCGGTGCGATCGCACGCGCGAAAAAACACGGGATTAAAACGTTGACGTTTGACAAAACGACGGAGACAAAGAACCAATTTTACGCGCGCGTAGCGCAGACGTTAAAAGAGGCAGGGGTGGAATATATCGTATTGGCAGGCTGGCTGTTGGTGGTTCCTGCAGAATTCATCAAGCAGTTTGAAAATGCGATTATCAACATTCATCCCTCGCTGATACCCTCTTTTTGCGGAATGGGTTATTACGGTATTCACGTGCACGAAAAGGCGATCGAATATGGGGTGAAGCTCAGCGGCGCGACGGTGCATTTTGTGGAAGCGGACGTGGACGGCGGTGCGATTTTGATGCAACGCGCGGTTGAGGTTTTACCCGATGATACCCCTGAGGATTTGCAGGCGCGCATTTTAAAAGAAGAACATAAAATGTTACCCGAATGTGTAAAGCTTCTGTGTCAAGGTAAGGTAAAAAAAGAGGGCAGAGCGGTACGCATTTTGGCTTGACGAGTATCATATATGGACATTCTGATTGAAATTTTATTAGAAGTATATATGGACTTGATGCTTTTGATTATTCCAGAAGATAAATGGGGACGAAAGTATCGAGGTGTCGCAACGGTAATTGCAATTCTTTCCCTATTAGGGATTATGGCAATGGCAATCTGGGGGATTGTTTGGATTGTAGAAAAATCAATCCCATGGGGTTGGTTGCCTTTGACGTTGGCTGTTCTTTTGTCGGCGGTACAAATTGGTATGGGCATCGTTTTATACAATCGAAAACATAAGAAGAAATAAGATAGAAACGAACGGAGAATGATACTATGAACGTTTTGGTGATCGGCAACGGCGGTAGAGAGCACGCCGTTATTCAGGCGCTTGCAAAATCGCCCAAGGTAGACAAAATTTACGCAATGAAAGGCAATGCGGGGATTGGCGAAATCGCCCAGCTTGTCAACGTGGATTATTGCGACGTAAAGGCGGTCGGCGATTGGGTAGACGCGCATACGGAAATTGATTTTACGGTGGTGACCCCCGACGATCCTTTGGCGCTTGGTTTGGTGGACGAGTTGGAAAGCCGCGGCCATCGCGCATTCGGTCCTCGTAAAAATGCGGCGATCATTGAGGCGAGCAAAGCGTTTTCCAAGGAGCTTATGAAAAAATACAACATTCCCACGGCAAAATACGCAACGTTCAGCGATTATGCCGAGGCGAAAGCGTACGTAGAGACTTGCGATATCCCCGTCGTGTTAAAGGCGGACGGGCTTGCGCTTGGGAAAGGGGTTTTGATTTGCAAGACCCGCGAAGAGGCGTTGCAGGGTTTAAGCGAAATGATGTTAGAGGCAAAATTCGGTACGGCGGGCAGTAAGGTTGTCGTGGAAGAATTTTTAGAAGGCCCCGAGGTATCCTGCCTTGCATTCACAGACGGAAAAACGATCAAACCTATGATCACCAGCTGTGATCATAAGCGTGCGTTGGACAACGATGAGGGCTTAAACACGGGCGGTATGGGTACGTTTTCTCCTGCGCCTTTCTTTGGCGAACAATCCGCGAAAGAGGTTATGGAAAAGATTATGGTGCCTACCATGTACGCGATGAACGCAGAAGGCAGACCCTTTAAGGGGGTGCTCTATTTCGGCTTGATGAAGACGAAAGACGGTTATAAGGTGATCGAGTATAACTCCCGTTTTGGCGATCCCGAAACGCAGGTTATCTTACCGATGCTTAAAACCGACCTTATGGAAATTTTCGAGGCGATCGTGGACGAGCGGTTAAACGAAGTCAATATCGAATGGACAGACGGCGCTTGCGTATGTTTGGTATTGGCAAGCGGCGGTTATCCCGAGGCTTATGAAAAAGGAAAAGAAATCACCGTCGGCGATTTGGATGAAGACATTATTTTGTGTCATGCAGGTACGGCGATGAAGGACGGAAAATTGGTGACGAGCGGCGGCCGAGTTCTTGGTGTGTGCGCAAGAGGTAAGGATATTGAAGACGCCCGCAAAAAAGTGTATGCAAACGCAGAAAAAATTCACTTTGACGGAATGTATTTCCGCAAGGATATCGGTATCAAATATAAGGAAATTCAAAGGAGCTAATGCATGATGAATAAAAGGGGAAAATGGTTTACTTGTATTGCTTTATCGCTTGTAATGACTATGTTTTCAGGGTGTAGTTTCTTGAATGGCTTGCTTGGCAGTGAAGGAAACGAATCCGTCAAGGATTCGAGCAATAGCTTGCGCAGTGAAGAAAGCAAAGACGATGGTGAGGTGGAGGAAGAAGCAATGCTGAATATCACGGCGCCAGACGGTGTGGTGTATCCCTATATTGCTACCGTGAAACAATATTTAGAAGCAGGGGCATCGGCAAACGTTGGGCATTACGGCGGCGCGGTCAATCAGTATAAAGGAATAGACGTTGAATGGGAATGCGATCTTAAAAACGTAGCCAATTACGTGGTAGAATACGCAACGAAAGCAGATTATTCGGACGCAATCCAAGAAACGGTTACGGATACTTCGATTGCCTTGTTCAATTTGTATAAAGGAACGACGTATTATCTGCGTGTTTCGGCGTGTGATGGACAAGGAGAAGTACTCTCCTCTGCAACAAGTACTTTTAAAACGACGGATATGGGCCCTCGTTTTATGAAGATTGACGGTATTTACAACGTACGCGACTTGGGCGGATACAGCATTTCCAACGGTAAAACGACCGTGCAAGGGCTTTTGTATCGCGGCGGTTCCTTGACACCCGCGGACGTCTATTCGCACAACCTCACCGACAACGGTAAAGCGTATATGAGTGAAACCTTGGGAATAAAAACGGAGATTGATTTCCGTTCACCGACCGAAACGGACGGCGTTATGGAAAGTGTTATCCCTGGTGCAAAATTAACCTACGTAACCTTGGGCGGTTATTCGGACGCGTTTAATAGGTATGCTCCTGCGTATAAAGAAGCGTTCTCCATATTGGCGAATAAGAAAAATTATCCGATTTATATGCACTGCACGGGCGGCGCCGATCGAACGGGTACGGTATCCTTCTTGCTCAATGCGTTGCTTGGCGTATCGGAGTTGGAATGTATCCAAGATTACGAGCTGACGACCTTCTCTATATACGGCACACGCAATACGAAGCAGGGTGCTTATGCAAGCTACTGTCAGGAATTTTTGGAAACGTTAAATACGTACAAAGGAAGAACCTTGCAGGAAAAGGTAGAAAGCTATCTACTTTCGATTGGTTTGACGGCTGATGAAATTTACAACATTCGCGCAATTATGTGTGGAGAACCCTCTCGTGATTACGCATCGGCGCAAGCGACGTTCGTGGAAGACGTCGATAAAGACTTTACGATTAACGTGCACAGCGATCAATTGACAAAGGCTCTGTATATTGCAGATCAAAGTATTGGTTACATACAAACGGACAACGTAATGAAGATTACTGCTTCGGAGATGCCGAAATTGCCCAATGGAATCGTATCGGGTAAAGTGGTTTTGATGAACGATCAAGAGTTGCCTTTCACTTTTACGTACGAAGGGGTGGACTATATCGAATTAGATGAATATATGGCGTTCACCAACGGAGTGATCACCTTGGATCAAACGACTTCGCTTGTTACGGGTACAATGGCGGTAGGTTACGGTCAAAAGGTTTGCGTTCGTATGCAGGCGACCTTGTCTGGGGATCACGGCGGTATTACGGTGATGATCGGCAGCTACGGTTGTTATATCCGCGGGGGCGAATTTAGAGCTATGCAGATGGCAAGCGGCGGCGCGATTACGGAAACGGCGCGAAATACGGGTTTAGGGGTAGACGTACACTCGTTTGATGAGGGTGATACGCTGTTATTCCTTACCGTGGACATCGTTGAAAATAAGCCTGTCATGACCATTGAAACGTTGAAAAACGGTACAAAGAGAACGTATACGTATACGTATCAATCGAGGATTGCGGGAGAAATTGAATCGGAAAATGCAAACGTAACGTTTTCGATTAAGACACCCGATTGCAGTGCTTTGAATATATACACAAGCAATGCTTGGGAAAATAAAGCATAATTAAGAAAATATTTTTAACCATCAAAATCAAAGGATGACGAATATGATTTACAGAATTTTTGTGGAAAAGAAAGACAACGTGCAGGCAAGAAAAGAGGCGGCAGACATCAAAACGCTGCTTGGTATTCAGACGCAGGATTTGCGTTTGGTGCTTCGTTATGACGTGGAAGGACTCAGCGAAGACGAATTAAACGCATCCCTGGGTACCGTGTTTTCCGAACCGCCCGTTGACAACGTGTATTTGGAAACGTTGGAGATCCCTGCTGATTATAAGGAGTTCGCGGTCAGTTATTTGACGGGACAGTACGACCAACGCGCGGACAGCGCGGCGCAGTGCGTACAGCTTTTGACCCGCAAGGCTCGTCCTTTGATCAAATGCGCAAGGGTATATCTTGTCAAAGGGGTGACGAACGAACAGCTCGCATCCATCAAAAAACACATCATCAACCCTGTGGAGAGTGAAGAAGTGGGCTTTGAAAAGCCTGCAACGCTTGCGCGCGCGGCGATGGAGGGCGCGCCCGTTGAAGACGTATACGGATTTATCGATATGTCGGATGCGGAGATTGAAAATTATCACAAAAATATCGGCTTTGCGATGAGCGCAAAGGATTTGATTTTTGTGCGTGATTATTTCCGCAGTGAAAAACGCAACCCTACGGAAACAGAGTTGAAAGTAATTGATACGTATTGGTCGGATCACTGCCGTCATACGACGTTCGCAACCGAACTCAAAAACGTGAAAATTACCTCGAAGAACCCTTCGATTGAAAAAGCATATCATCTTTATGAGGATCTGTATCAGGAATTGAACGGCGCGCGTCCCGATAAATATCCTTGCCTTATGGATTTGGCGACGATTGCGGCGAAAAAGTTGAAAAAGGACGGCAAATTGGATAACTTGGATATTTCTGACGAAATCAATGCTTGTTCCATCCAAATCGAGGCGGAAATTGACGGTAAAACCGAACAATACCTCGTTATGTTTAAAAACGAAACGCACAACCACCCGACGGAAATCGAACCGTTCGGCGGCGCGGCTACTTGTCTTGGCGGCGCAATCCGCGATCCTTTGAGCGGTAGAACGTACGTATATCAGGCGATGCGTATTACGGGCGCATCGGACCCTCGCGAAAGCTTGGAAAACACGATGAAAGGGAAACTTCCTCAGCGTGTTATTACACAACGCGCGGCGGCGGGCTTCTCCTCTTACGGTAACCAAATCGGTTTGGCAACGGGTATCGTTGACGAAGTTTACCACGAGGGCTATAAGGCAAAACGTTTGGAAACGGGCTTTGTCGTTGGCGGCGCGAGAAAGGAAATGGTTTACCGTGAAGCACCTAAGGCAGGGGACGTCATTCTTTTGTTGGGTGGCGAAACGGGCCGTGACGGTTGCGGCGGCGCAACGGGTTCTTCCAAGGCGCACGATACCCATTCGGTAGAAACCTGCGGTGCAGAAGTGCAAAAAGGCAACGCGCTGACGGAAAGAAAGTTGCAGCGTTTGTTCCTCAACAAGGAAGCAACGAGAAAAATCAAAAAATGTAACGACTTTGGCGCAGGCGGCGTATCGGTTGCCATCGGGGAACTTGCCGACGGCCTGAATATCGATCTGGACAAAGTGCCTAAAAAATATGAAGGCTTGAACGGTACCGAGCTTGCGATTTCAGAATCGCAGGAACGTATGGCGGTCGTTGTGGACGCCAAGGACGTAGACGCGTTTACCGTGCTTGCGGCGGAAGAAAACTTGACGGCGACGCCCGTAGCGGTGGTTACGGATACCGGCCGTATGAAGATGTTCTTAAAGGGCAAGGCCATCGTGGATATTTCCCGCGATTTCCTCAACACCAATGGTGTGAAGCAGGAAGCCGAGGTGGAGCTTGCCGATGAAATTACTCATTGGTTCGATAAAAAATCGGGCGTATCCTTTGCGGAAGAAACGAAAAAGGTCCTGTCCGATCTCAACGTTTGCGCGAAGAAGGGCTTGTCGGAAACCTTCGACTCGACCATTGGCGCAAGGACGGTATATATGCCTTGGGGCGGTAAGACGCAACGCACGCCTGCAATTGCGATGGCGGCAAAAATTTGTGGCGGCGAAACGGACGTTTGTACCGTTTCTGCCTACGGCTATTCTCCTTATTTGATGGAAACCAGCCCTTTTATCGGTGCGATTTATTCGATTGTCGCTTCCGTTTCTAAGGTGGCGGTTACGGGTGCGAAATACAGCGACATTCGTTTGACCTTGCAAGAATTTTTCCAGCGTATGACCAAAGACGCCAAGGTTTGGGGCGTTCCTGCATCCGCTTTACTCGGTGCGGTATACGCGCAGATGGGCTTAGGCTTGGGTGCGATCGGCGGTAAGGATTCGATGAGCGGTACGTTTGAAAATATTCACGTGCCTCCTACCTTGATTTCGTTTGCACTGGCACCTGCAAAGGCAAGCAAACTGATCACCAACGTCTTGCAGGGCGGGGAAACCTTGTATCATATTCCCGTACCCAAGGACGAGCATTCGGTACCCAATTTTGAAGAATTGAAAAAGGTATACGAAGAAGTTTACAAAAATATCGAGAGCGGCAATATTACCTTTGCAACGGTCGTGGAAAACGGCGGTGTCGGCGCGGCGGTTATCAAGTCGGCGTTGGGCAACTCGTTGGGGGTAAAATTCGATATGAGCGCGGACGATTTGTACACGGAGGGGTATGGCGATTTGATTGTTTCCCTGAAGAACGAAAGCGCGCTCGCGGGCTGCATTTTAAGAAAACGGATAGGGCAGGTATGCGGTGACGCATATATCTGCGCCGGTGAAAGCGTAGCGGTAGAATGCGCGGCAGACGCATATATGCAGCCTTTGGAAAGTGTTTTTGCAACCACGGCGCCTGCTGAGGGTAAGGTGGAAAATTGCGATTATACCCAAGGTGCAAAATACACCAATATCACGACGAAGGTCGCAAGACCGCGCGTATTTATCCCTGCGTTCCCTGGTACGAACTGCGAATTGGATACGGCAAGAAAATTCCGCCTTGCAGGCGCGGACGTGCAGACGGTGGTGGTACGCAACCGCAACGCACAAGACATTGAAGAAAGCGTTTCTGAGATTGTGAAGGCAATCAAGAATGCCAACATTATTGCATTCCCTGGTGGGTTCTCGGGCGGCGACGAACCGGACGGCAGCGGTAAGTTTATCGCAACGACTTTCCGCAATCCCTATATTGCAGAACAGATTGAAGAACTGTTGAACAACCGCGACGGTTTGGCACTCGGTATTTGTAACGGTTTCCAGGCGCTCATCAAGCTCGGGCTTGTGCCTTACGGACATGTAAGAGAAATGACGGCGGATTCGCCTACGTTGACCTTTAACAACATTTCCCGTCACGTTTCTACGATTGTAGACGTGCGCGTGGCATCCAACCTTTCGCCTTGGCTTTCCGCTTGTAAGGTTGGGGAAGTTTACAAGGTTCCCGTGTCGCACGGTGAAGGTAAAATCGTTGCGCCGATTGCTGAACTCGAGAAGATGAAAGCAAACGGACAAATCGCAACACAGTATGCAGATTTTGGTGCAAACGCGACCATGGTATCCCCGTTTAACCCCAACGGCTCGATGTGGGCGACCGAAGGTATCACTTCACCCGACGGCAGAGTGTTTGGTAAAATGGGTCACAGCGAACGTATTGGCGACAACCTTTACAAGAACGTGGACGGCAATTTCGATATGAAGATTTTCGAAAGCGGCGTTAAATATTTTAAATAAGGAACAATCCGCATGATTGATATTCACACGCATATCTTGCCCCATTTGGACGATGGTGCAAAAGATACGCACACCTCAATTGCGATGTTGAAAAAGCTACAACAGCAGGGTGTGCAAACGGTGGTGCTGACGCCCCATTATTACGGCAAACGCAGTAACCCTGATACCTTCGTTCAACGCCGCAATGCGATGTACGAACGCATCAAGGAGCATATCCCCGAAGGGCTGCAGACGCGTTTGGGGGCGGAGCTGCATTTCACCGGGATCAATATGCCTGAAAACGACGAATTGTGCAAATTGGCGATCGAGGGTACGAAATATATTTTGGTAGAATTTCCGTTCACAATGGCGTGGACGGGGGAACTGATGTCGAGACTGTCTGATTTCATCCGTGACACCGATTATACCCCGATTATTGCGCACGCAGAGCGTTATCCTGAGATCAAGAGGAACCCTGCGTTGGTGTTTGAATTGGTGCGGATGGGATGCTTGATCCAGGTTAATGCCCCCGCTTTTTTGGATAAGCATGAAAAGAAGTTGGCGTTTGCACTGTTGAAACACGGTTTTGTACATTGTCTTGGTACGGACGCGCATAATATGGACAGCCGCCCGCCGGAACTTTTGAGCGCGAAAGACGCGGTGGAAAAAGCGGGCTATGTAGCGGCGTGGGAGCGTGCGGAAAATATTATGAAAGACGTGATAGAGGGTAGGCAGGTACGCGTTGAATGCGGATTACCTGTGAAAAAATTTTTAGGTTTCTACCGTTAAATTGTTTAAGAAAGAATTTAACGTGGTATAATCAATTGTAAGAAAAAATAAATAAAAAGGAGATAAAAGAAAATGGCAAAGATTACGGCTGATACGTTGATTGCAGATTGCTTGCAGATCAACCCCAACGCACCTGAAATTTTGATGGCGGCAGGGATGCATTGTTTCGGTTGTGCGATGGCACACGGTGAAACGGTTGCAGAAGCAGTTGCTGTTCACGGTGAGGACTTGGATGCCTTGCTTGCAAAATTGAACGAAGGCTTGGAAGACTAAGTGAAAAGGCGAAGGAAAACCCTTCGCCTTTTTCATACATTACAGAAAATTAAAAAAATTATAAATTAAGTGCAAAAAAACAGTTGATATTCTAAAAAAAATGTGCTATACTACATAAGCAAAAACATAAGGCCCGTTGGTCAAGCGGTTAAGACACCACCCTCTCACGGTGGTATCATGGGTTCGAGTCCCGTACGGGTCACCAGCATAAAAAGGAGAGCATTAGCTCTCCTTTTTTGCTGCGTGCTTCCGTCGGACGAACCCATAGGGTTCGGAAAAGTGCGAGCGTCTATACGCGAGACTTTTTTCTTTGAGCGTAGCGAAAGCCCCCGTACGGGAATGGTAAAGAACACGTCGGTTCACACAAGGTCATTTATTTCCAACTCACTCCGTAAAAACTTTACCTTTATATTCCATTATTTATGATAATGGATAATTTCTAAAAAAAGCCATTGACAAAATTATTGCGATTCAGT
>JAFWAN010000059.1 GCA_017507585.1 Clostridia bacterium | reverse complement strand
CACACGGGTGGTATCGCAGCGACGGGGGACATCACGCAAGGTCTTCCCCGTGTCGAAGAATTGTTCGAAGTTCGTAAACCGAAGGGTTGCGCAACCATTTGCGAAGTGGAAGGCGTAATCAATCTTGATGATTCCGACGGTTCGAAGCATATCAAGGTCGTTGATGAAAAGACGGGCGAAGTGAAGAAAGAATACACCTTGCCTTTCAACGCAGAAATCAAGGTAAAAGACGGCGAAAAGGTAACGCCCGGTGTATTGTTGAATGCAGGTAGCGTATACCCTCAAGATATTTTGCACGTACAAGGTGTCAAGGGCGTACAGGACTACATTCTCGAACAGGTACAGTCGGTTTACCGTTCGCAAGGGGTTGAAATCAACGATAAACACGTTGAAATCATCGTACGTCAGATGTTGAAGAAGGTCCGCGTAGAAAACGCAGGCGATACAAACTTGTTGCCCGGCGAGCTCGTTGATATGGTTACCTTCCAAGACGAAAGCGCGAAAGCAATGGCAAACGGCGGCAGACCCGCGCTTGCAAAACGTGTCCTTCTCGGTATCACGAAAGCGGCGCTTGCAACCGATTCCTTCTTGTCTGCGGCATCCTTCCAAGAAACGTCGAGAGTTCTCACCGAAGCGGCTATCCGCACGAAGAGAGATTACCTTGTCGGCTTGAAAGAAAACGTTATCATTGGTAAGTTGATCCCTGCAGGTACGGGTACAAAATCGTACAAAAACGTTACGCCCCAATATATTGGCGGCTACAACGCAGCGCCTGCGGTAAAGGCTGAAGAAAAGACGGAAGAATAATTAAAAAACGAAGATATCCGCTTGCGAATGCAGGCGGATATTTTTTATAGGAAAGTATTGACTTTTGGGGCGGTAAGTAGTATAATATTCACAATAGGGATACTGTGGCTATATGTCACAATCAGGAGGCTGTTATGCGAGAAAAAATGGCGATTATTATCGGTGCGGGACCTGCGGGTTTGACCGCCGCGTACGAGTTGTTGACAAAATCGGAAGACGTCAAACCGATCATCCTTGAAACGGAAAATTTCGTGGGCGGAATTTCGCGTACGGCAACCTACAAGGGGAACCGTATGGACATCGGCGGACATCGCTTTTTCTCGAAAGACGAACGGGTTACCGAGCTTTGGACGAAAATGCTCCCTGTGCAAGGGCAACCTGCATTTGACGATAAAATTCTCGAACGTGAAAAACCCTTAGAAGAAAACGGCCCCGACCCTGAAAGTACGGACGAGGTTATGCTGGTGCGCGACCGTGTGTCCCGCATAATTTACAACAGAAAATTCTTTGATTATCCCATTTCCTTAAAGGCGCAGACCTTTATCAATATGGGCTTTTTCGCCACGATGAAGGCTGGCTTTGGGTATATCGGAAGCTGCATAAAAAAGCGTGAAGAAACCAATTTGGAAAATTTCTATATCAACCGTTTTGGGAAACCCTTATACGAAATGTTCTTTGAGGATTATACGGAGAAATTATGGGGTGTGCATCCACGCGATATTGCGGCGGATTGGGGCGCGCAGCGCGTCAAGGGACTGTCCGTTTCCAAGGCGATTAAAAACGCCTTAACAAAGCCTTTTAAGAAGAAGGATAAAGAAGTAGAAACCAGCCTTATCGAGCAATTTATTTATCCTAAGAAGGGACCTGGTCAGTTGTATGAGAAAATGGCAGACGAAATCCTGCGTCTTGGTGGGGAAATTCGCTTTGGTCGGACGGTGCATAAAATCGACGTGAAAGATGGAAAGGTGACCACCGTGTACGCGATGAATGCGGAAAATGAAGTGGAAGCCTATCCCGTGGACTACTGTATTTCGTCTATGCCGATCAAGGATCTTGCCGAGGCGATCGGTAAGGAGAACGTACCCGAAGAGGTGTACGGCGTGGCGACGACTTTACCTTATCGTGATTTTATGACGGTAGGCTTGCTTGTCAGCGATTTAAAGGTGAAAAATAAGACCAAGATGAAGACCTTAGGCGATATCGTGCCCGATTGTTGGATTTACGTGCAGGATCGCGACGTGCGTTTGGGACGTATCCAAATCTTTAACAACTGGTCTCCGTATATGGTGGAAGATCCTCAGAAAAACGTTTGGTTGGGGTTGGAATATTTCTGCACGGAAGGGGATGGTATGTGGACAAGCCCCGACGAAGCGTTTATCCAAAACGCAGTGGAAGAATTGGTAAAAATCGGCGTGATCGAATCGGCGGATAAGGTGTTGGATTCTACCCTGATCCGTGTGAAGAAAGCATATCCCGCGTACTTTGGGTCGTATGCAAATTTTGATAAGGTGCGTGCGTATTTGGACGGCTTTGACAATTTGTTCTGCGTAGGCAGAAACGGTCAGCACCGTTACAACAATATGGACCATTCGATGGCGACGGCGATGGTGGCTTGTGAAGAGATCATCAAAGGCGGCGCGGATAAAAATGCGGTGTGGAGTGTAAATACTGAAAAAACTTATCACGAAACAAAAACCGAGGAGAAAAAACAATGACGGATTCGCCCTTGACAATGAAAGGGGTGGAGTCGCCTTTAGAACCTAATCAAAAGTGGAAAATCGCACGGGACTGCCTCTTGGAAGGTGTGTTGTATTTATCCGTATTTTTGCTGACGGCTCTGCTGTTTTTCATCCTGAAACCCTTTATCGACGTGTACCACGTGGGCGCGATTGCGAGGGGGCTTATTGCCTTGACGTTGGGCGGTTGCGGTGTGTTCATCGCGTACATGGGTATGACCAAACGTTTAAAGGCGCGGCATATAGCCATCATTATCTTGGTGATTGGGTATGCAATCCGTGTGGGCTATATGCTGTATACGCCCGCGGCTACGCGTCAGCACGATATGTATTCGAAAAATCACAACGGACACGAGGCGTACGCTTGGACGATTTTTGAAACGGGAAAATTGCCTACGCATAACGAATATCAATTTTATCATCCGCCGTTAAACGCGATGATACAAGCAACGTTTATGCATATCGTCGAAGGGTTTACCTCGATTTTTGGCGGGACTTGGTTTCCCGATGCGTTTATCTACGGCAAGCCGAATTACATTGCAGACAATCAACGCTACTTTTTATACTCGTCTTGTCAAATTTTGTCCGTTTTATATTCTTTTATCACGGCAGTGACCTTGATGAAGATACTGAAAATGTTTTCATTTTCTCAAAAAACCTACTTATTTTTGTCGGCGTTCGTCGTATTATTTCCAAGACATATTCAATTTGCGGCGATGTTGAACAACGACGCACTGTCCTATATGCTGGCGGTGTTGGCGCTGTTTTTTGCCTTGCGTTGGTGGAAGGGAAACAAATCCTTGGTCTACATCCTTTTGTGCGGTTTGGCTGTGGGCTTGGGGATGATGGCAAAACTATCTTCAGCGACCGTATGCATTCCGATTGCAGGGATATTTATTTACGAGTTTATTGCCACCTTGCGTAAAAAGCAAGACGCGCTTCCTTTCTGGAAAATGGTGTGTCAATATGCCTTATTCCTTTGTATCTGCGCACCGATCGGGCTTTGGTTCCAGGTGTACGCAAGCATTCGTTTTGACCAGTCCTTGGGCTTCGTGTTCTCCAAGTTAAACAAAAAACTGTACACGGGCGATCATTCCGTTTGGGGCCGATTTGGGATTACCTTCGACCTCAACGAATATTTCGCCGCGCTGTATTGCAGACCTTTCGACAGTGCGACTGTGCCTGGGAATTACAACCTCATCAATTACCTGATCAAATCCTCGATTTTTGGCGAATTTCATTATACGCAAGGGGAAGGATTTGGCGCGGTGGCGTTGGTATTTGCGTACATGGGTATGGTGTTTTTGGCAATCGGCGTCGTTTGGTGCGTGGTGTTATGGTGGAAACAGCGAAAGAACGAGGAGAGTATATTTTATAAAAATGCCCCCGTTTCCTCAAAGGATTTGCTGTTTATCGGATTGCTTGTGGCGTCGCAAATACTGTCGGAAATCTATTTTTACATTCAAATGCCGTATGGCTGCACGATGGACTTTCGTTATATTATGCCCCTTATTTTGGGATTGGCGTTGTCGGTTGGCGTTGTGCATAAAACGTTGGTAACGGCGGGCGGCGCGCGGGCGTATAAGTTTAGCGTTATGCTGTCTGTTTTGGTAGGCGGACTGATTGTCAGTTCCACGTTATTTTATTGCGTTTGCAGGTGAGGACTATGGAAGAAAAAAAAGTGTTTGGACAAACGAAAAAACAATTATTTTGGGAAATTTTCCGCTTTTTATTGGTGGGAGGAACGGCGACGGTTGTGGATTATTTGATTTTTTATCTTTTCCGCGACGTGTTGTTGCCTGCGACCTTGATAGAGGGTGGGGCTTGGGACGTCTGTTCGCTGATTATTGCAACGGCGTTCGGGTTTTGCGCAGGTTTAATCGTGAATTGGATTTTGTCGGTAAAATTCGTTTTCCTTGCGGTAAAGGATAAGGCGGAAACCCATTCGAAGAAGAGTTTTCTCATTTTCAGCATCATCGGCTTAATCGGTTTAGCGATTACAGAATTGGGCGTGGTACTGTTGGTGTATATTTTCCCTGAAATCACCTTGTTTGGCGTGACGCAATTTTTATTGCCGTGGGAAGAATGGTTGGCAAAAATTATTATGACGTGCATTGTTTTGGTGTTTAATTACGTCGGTAGAAAAATTTTCGTATTCAAATAATTTGAAATAAAATTAAAGAGGTATAAAATGAAAAAAACTTGGAAAAAATGGCTTGCCTTAGCGGCGGCAGGGATGATGGCTGTATCGATGACGGGTTGCGCAGATTTGACCGCCAAATTGACGGGGCTTTTCGGCAAGAACAGCGAAAGCGGCAGTGCAGACAGCAGTGACAGCGAAGTAGTAGGCTTGGACGACCCTATCATCTTGGAAAACGTTACGAAGGCAAAAAACGTCATTTTGATGATCGGGGACGGTATGGGACCTCAGCAAATTGCAGCAGGCGAGCTGTTCAAGGGGGAGAGCCTTACTATGCAGCAATTCCCGTATATGACCACGGTGGAAACGAGATCGTTGAGCGGTACGACGGATTCGGCGGCGGCTGCGACGGCGTTGGCAACGGGGACCCGCACGACCAACGGTATTGTCGGGAAGGATAGCTCGTATCAGGATTTAACCACGATCGTGGATATTGCGGCTTCGCTTGGAAAACGCACGGGGATCATTGCCACGGAAGAGCTTCACGGTGCGACGCCGATGGGCTTCTCTGGGCATTCCAACGCGCGTGGAAATACGAATGAATTGTTGGAATCGGCGGCAACGAGCAGCAACGTTAATTTGTTTGCAAGCTCTGCGCTGGCACCTAAAAACTTGCGTTATTTCACCGATGCAGGTTATGAAAAGATACAACTTCCGGAAGATATTTCTACCGCTACGGAAGAAAAAATCGTCGGCTCTTACGCGATCGATCCTTTGATGGAGCCTATGTCGGCAAACGGCGGCTTGGTAGCCTTTGACCGTTTGGTAACGGAAGCCTTGGAATATCTTTCGCAGGATGAGGATGGATTTTTCCTGATGGCGGAAGGCTCGCACATTGATCACGGCGGGCATAACAACGATATTAATTATATGCTGAAAGAGTTGATTTCCTTTGACGACGGGGTTCAAGCTGTCTTAGAATGGGCAAAGGACCGTGATGATACGGTGGTCATTGTAACGGCTGACCACGAAACGGGCGGATTGCTTTTGGACGAGGGCGCAACCCACCAAGATATGTTGGCTGCATACGAAGGCGTACATATTGGTTACAGATGGACGTCGTCGGGGCACACCAACACGGACGTGCACTGCTATATCAACGGCGCGAATATCGATTTTGCAAGTTATTCGTTCGCTGACAGCGGTCGTATTAAAAATACGGACGTTTTCCAAATTATGAAATCGTTGATGGAATAATAGAACGTAACGCGGAATTGCACACGTGGCAATTCCGCGGTTTTTTACTTGATTGGTAAACTTCTCCTTTCGTATATTATACGAAAAAGATGAAAAGAATATCTTTAAAGGCTTGACAAAGGGGTTTGGATTTGCTATAATATGTAGCGTGGGATACGATGGACCCTTATGGAAAGGCGAAAAAGGAGGAAAAAATGACAGGACGTATTCATTCTTTCGAGTCTTTCGGCACGGTGGACGGGCCTGGTATCCGTTTCGTGGTATTCTTGCAAGGATGCCCGTTGCGCTGTCAATATTGCCACAACCCCGACACTTGGGGGGCGGGCGGTGAAGAATACACCGTGGACGACGTGGTGCAGCGCGCGCTTCGCTACAAAAATTATTTTGGCGATAAAGGCGGTGTGACCGTGACCGGCGGCGAACCGTTGTTACAGATCGATTTCGTGACGGAGCTGTTTACTGCGTTAAAGGCGAAAGGTATAAACACCTGCATTGATACCTCGGGGATTATGTTTCACGTGGACAATGCGGAAAACGTAGAAAAGCATAAAAAATTGCTCTCCGTGACCGATTTGGTATTGCTTGACATCAAACATATCGACGACGAGGCTTGTAAAAAGCTGACGGGTCAATCCAACCAAAACACCCTTGCATTTGCTCGGTTTTTAAGCGACAACGGCACGAGGATTTGGATTCGTCAAGTGTTGGTGCCGGGGATTACGGACGGCGATGAGGATCTGAAAAAGACCCGCGCGTTTATCGACAGCTTGAAAACCGTGGAAAAGGTAGAGGTTTTGCCTTACCATACGATGGGGATTGTGAAATATGAAAAGCTGGGGCTTGCATATCCCCTGAAAGACGTTTCCTCTCCTACGAAAGAGCGGGTTATGAATGCGAAACGCATTTTAAAAAAATAAACGCGGATACGCATTGAGATACGGTTTGCGTTTTCCCATAGCGTCTTTCAAACGGGACGATTGGAGAATATTATGGCAATTACGGAAAAGAATTATAAAGAAGAATTGAAGGGGCTTTGCTGTGTGGAAATCAGCGGTGAATCGTGCGCCAACTGCTTGACGCTGATGCCGATTTTAAAGGATTTGTGCGCGGCGAGGAAGGACGTGCGCTTGGTGCACGTGGAGGCGGATTACTCGACCATGGCCTTGATGGAGGCGTGGGAAGTGGAGAAGGTGCCTACGATTCTTTTGGTGGAAGACGGTGAAATCTTCGCGCGCTGCGCGGGCTTCCAACCCGAAGAGATCCTCGAACTTTGGATGGATGCCAAAATAGAGGAGAGAAAGGCGGGGAAGTAACCGACGTTCCGCAACCAAAGATGAAAACAAGCCCGTTCGCTTGACGGCGAAAACCGAAAAAACGGACGCGCATTAAATATAAAAAATATTTTTATTAGGAGTAACTGATATGATGCAATACAAAGGTTGGGAAGGATTTATTCCCGGTAAATGGTGCAACGACGAAGTGGACGTGCGCGATTTCATCCAGCACAACTACACGCCGTATGAAGGCGACGCAACGTTCCTTGCTCCCGCAACGGAAGCTACGAAAAAGCTTTGGGATATCGTTTGCGATTTGACGAAGAAAGAACGCGAAGCAGGCGGCGTTTTGGACGCGGATACGAAAATCGTTTCCACGCTTACCTCGCACGGCGCAGGTTATTTGGATAAAGACCTTGAAAAAATCGTAGGTTTGCAGACGGACGTGCCTTTCAAGCGCGCGTTGCAGCCTTTCGGCGGTATCCGTATGTCCGAAGGTGCTTTGGAAATGTACGGTTACCAGATCGATCCTGAAGTAAAGGAAATCTTTACCAAGTATCGTAAAACCCACAACGAAGGCGTATTTGATGCATACACACCGGAAATGAGAGCAGCTCGTTCTGCGCACATTTTGACCGGTTTGCCCGACGCTTACGGTCGTGGTAGAATTATCGGCGATTATCGCCGTGTAGCTTTGTACGGTATTGACTACCTTGTACAAAAGAAAGAAGAAGACAAGTTGGCAATGAACGGCGATATGACCCCTGAAAAGGTTAGAAACCGTGAAGAATTGGCTGATCAAATCAAGGCGTTGAAGGGCTTGAAGGCAATGGCAGCGTCCTACGGTTGCGACATTTCCAAACCCGCTGAAACGGCTCAGGAAGCAATCCAGGCGTTGTACTTTGGTTACCTTGGCGCAGTTAAGGATCAAAACGGCGCGGCTATGTCCATCGGTAGAAACACGACGTTCCTCGATATTTATATCGAACGTGACCTTGCAAAAGGCTTGATTACCGAAACGCAGGCACAGGAGTTCATCGACCACTTCGTTATGAAGCTTCGTATCGTGAAGTTCATGAGAACGAAAGAATACAACGAATTGTTCTCCGGCGACCCTACCTGGGTAACCGAAGCAATCGGTGGTATGGGCGTAGACGGCAGAACGTTGGTTACGAAGACTTCCTTCCGTATCCTTCACACGCTTGACAACCTTGGTCCTGCACCCGAACCCAACCTTACGGTTTTGTGGTCGAAGAGATTGCCTTTGGCGTTCAAGAGATTCTGCGCGGATATTTCCATCCGTACCTCTTCCATCCAATACGAAAGCGACGATTTGATGCGTCCTGAAATGGGTGATGACTACGCAATCGCTTGCTGCGTAAGCTGTATGCGCGTTGGTAAGGATATGCAGTTCTTCGGCGCAAGAGCAAACCTTGCAAAGTGCTTGCTTTACGCAATCAACGGCGGTAAGGACGAATTGATGAAGGATAAGAAGACGGGCAAACCTATGCAGGTATCACCCGAATTCTTGCCTATCTACGGCGACGAAGCGTTGGATTTCAACGAAGTTTGCGCGAAATTTGACAATATGATGACGTGGCTTGCAGACCTCTACGTAAATACGTTGAACCTCATCCACTATATGCACGACAAATACAGCTATGAAGCGCTTGAAATGTCCTTGCACGACACCAACGTACGCCGCTTCTTCGCAACGGGTATCGCAGGTCTTTCCTGTACCGCAGACTCCTTGTCCGCAATCAAGTACGCGAAGGTATATCCTATCCGTAACGAAGACGGTATCGTGGTTGACTTCCGTATCGAAGGGGACTATCCCAAGTATGGTAACAACGATGACAGAGCAGACGAATTGGCTGTATGGGTATTGAAGACCTTCATGAAGAAGGTTAAGAGCCATTACACCTACCGTGACAGCGTTCCTACGACGTCCATTCTTACGATTACGTCCAACGTTGTATACGGTAAGAAGACGGGTAACACGCCTGACGGTAGAAGAGCAGGTACGCCTCTTGCACCCGGTGCGAACCCTATGCACGGCAGAGATTCTAACGGCGCTTTGGCATCCCTTGAATCGGTTGCTAAATTGCCTTACGAATATTCGAGAGACGGTATTTCCAATACCTTCTCCATCACGCCGAACTCCCTCGGTAAAGAGGACTAAGGCACGCGTCCGCGAAGCGCAGAAAAGCGCTTGACACATAAGTCGGACAAAAAAAATATACTAATAAAAGGAGATAATATTATGTCGAACAGAGTAGATAATTTGGTAAACATGTTAGACGGTTACGTTGGCGACAACGGTTTCCACCTGAACGTAAACGTATTTGACCGTGAAACCCTTTTGGACGCGCAAGCGCATCCTGAAAAATATCCTCAGCTGACCATTCGTGTATCCGGTTATGCAGTTAACTTCATCAAACTCACGAAAGAACAGCAGGATGACGTTATTTCCAGAACCATTCACGAATCCATGTAATTTCGGCGTTTGGTGATTGGATGATCACGTAAACTGACAACCGCCGCCGAATCTTCGGCGGCGGTTTTTCAATTCCGTTTCAATGGAGAAAAGTATGCAATTTTCAAGGACAGCCCTGCTTCTTGGGAAAGAGGGCGTGGAAAAATTAAAAAAAGTCCGCGTGGCGGTGTTTGGCATCGGCGGTGTGGGCGGCTACGTTGTCGAAGCGTTGGCGCGCAGCGGCGTGGGCGCGTTGGATTTGATTGACAAGGATACGGTCAGTACGTCAAATATCAACCGTCAAATTATTGCCCTGCATTCTACCGTAGGACGCTTAAAAACAGAGGTTGCGGCAGAACGCGTCAAGGACATCAATCCCGACGTTTGCGTGCGTATTCACGACGTTTTTTACCTGCCTGAAACGGCGGGCGCCTTTGATTTTACGCAGTATGATTACGTGGTTGACGCCATCGATACGGTCAGTGGAAAACTTGCCATTGTGGAGCAGGCAAAACGGGCAAATATTCCCGTGATCTCGTCCATGGGTACGGGAAATAAGCTGAATGCGACCGCTTTTGAGGTCGCGGATATTACCAAAACCAGCGTATGTCCGTTGGCGCGCGTGATGCGTAGGGAACTGAAAAAACGGGGGATAGAACATCTGAAAGTGGTGTATTCGAAAGAGGAACCGCTTCCGTCCGTTTTGACGGATGAAGAAAGCGGGAAAACGATTCCTGGCAGTATCTCGTTCGTACCATCGGTGGCAGGGTTGATCATTGCAGGTGAAGTGATTAAGGACTTGTTAAAAGCATAAAAAAATGTAAAAGAAAAGGAACGGTATTCACCGTTCCTTTTTTCTGTTAATGGATATCCGTTACCGCACCAATGAAGATGGGTAGGTTGTGGTCGTTGTCGATGAGCGCATAGACGAAAGGCCGATCTAAGGTGATATACAACGGCTCAACGGGCGCTGGAGCAATACCCATACAACCGATGCCGCCCATGGTGATTGCAGCTGCTTTCGTACCGTTGCGGTCGAGCTCGATCATCGCCTTTTGTTTAACCACGTCGCAGTATAAGGGTTGACCTTCGTCAATCCCTGAAAAATCGGCGATGCGAGGTAGGAACATATCCGTAACCCCTAACGCTTGCAGGGTTTCTTTCAAGGAAAGTTCTATTTCGTACTTAAATTCGGGGATGCGCGCGTGTACTTCACGGTAAACGTAGCTTTCGTTTTGCGGGTTTCCACTCTCCCAAAGTCCTGCCCATTTTTCGCCGTTTAAGCTGTTGATATATTCGTAAATATCCACGCCCTCATCGGGAAGAAGCGCCATAAAATGGTATTTTCCACCCTCATAGGCCTTTGTGAAACCAACCGAATTTTCGTCGATAAAGTAACGGCTTTCTTCCGAATAGAGCATGGTCACGTCCTGCGTTTCAGCGCTGTAGCTGTGGAAAGTGCCTTTTTCAATATCTTCGCGTTCGTACTTATCCAGCCATTTCGCGTCAAAATCCACGGCGTTGATAAGGTACATCACGGCTTGAGAGGGGATTTCGTTTAAAATCTTGTCGATTTTTCCCGAAGTTTGGTTGTAACACCAATTGTTGATGTCCTTGATTGTGCTTTGGTCAAAGGGCGCGGCGTATGCCTGCGCGTTGTACCAATCAGCATTTGCTTGTAAAAATTCTGGATTGACGTTCAGGGCGTCATTCTTCATCCAAATGGAATTGGCAAGGCTCAGCTTGCAATTTTCACCGCTGTATAAAGAAGAAGTGTAGGCATACAGCGAACGGTTCAAGGTTTCGGTATCCATACCGAACAGCGTTTCCAATTGTGCGCGGGTATTGCCGCTTGCGCCGTTGTTGATTAAGGCAAGGCAAAGCGCCGCAGACAGAGGCGAAAACAGCTGATTTTTGCCGTTTTTCTCCACTGTTTTTTGGAAAAAGTTAAGAGAAAAGTCCATAAACTGACTTTCAAAATCCGTGAGGTCAACGGTCGCGTCCGTTGCTTTACGGCTGTAATCTTTCGACAGCTCTTCTGCGTTTACCGTTCTCTTTTGGAAAACGCTGCACGCTGAAAAAAGGGTTAAAACGGAAAGAGTTAAAGGGAGTATTTTTTTCATATTTTCCTCCTTTCATGGGTACCATGTACGCGTTGAAATTATTTTCCTGCCTTTACTTTATCAATATCGTAAGGGGTGCTTTGGTACACGAAATAGTTCAACCAGTTGGAAAAGAGCAAATGCGCGTGTCCGCGCCAAGAAACCAACGGGGGCTGAGAGGGATCGTTTTCGGGGAAATAATTTTCAGGTACGGCAATCGGCTTTCCTTGGGAAAGATCGCGCAGATACTCGTTTTTCAAGGTATCGGGATCGTATTCCGAATGGCCCGTGATGAAAATTTGTCTACCATTTTTTGTGGCAATAGCGTAAACGCCTGTTTTTTCGGACGAGGCAAGGATTTTCAAGCCCTTTACCCGTTCGATATCCTCACGCAAAACGGTGGTGTGGCGGGATTGCGGTACCATAAATACGTCGTCAAAACCGCGGAACAAAATCGATTGTTTGTACTCTACCACGTGAGGGAAAACCCCAAACATTTTTGCGGATACTTCTTGCTTGTTGATGCCGTAGTGGTAATACAGCCCCGCTTGCGCCCCCCAGCACACGTGGAAAGTGCTGTGGACGTGCGTTTTGCTCCATTCCATAATCTCGCAAAGCTCCTGCCAATATTCCACTTCTTCAAAGGGCAAATGCTCTACGGGTGCGCCCGTGATGATCATACCGTCGAATTTTTGATCCTTGATCTCGTCAAAAGTTTTATAAAAGGCGAGGAGATGCTCTTCCGCGACGTTTTTCGATTGATGGGATTTGGTATGGATCAGCTCCATTTCCACCTGCAAAGGGGAATTGCCGAGCAGGCGGGCAAATTGGGTCTCCGTTTCGATTTTTTTCGGCATCAGGTTCAAAATTAAGATGCGCAAAGGACGGATATCCTGCGTGATTGCGCGGGTCTCCGTCATAACGAAAATATTTTCACCCTCCAGTGTTTTTACTGCGGGCAGGTTGTTAGGAATTTTAATAGGCATAATTTCACCTTTTATACGGCAATTTACCGTTTTTTCTTATAACGTAGAAAGTGCTTGCTCGATGTCCGCGATGAGGTCTTGGTAATTTTCAATACCGCAGGAAAGACGTACAAGATCACCGGGTACGCCTGCCGCAATCAGCTCTTCCTCGTTCATTTGACGGTGGGTTGCGCTTGCAGGGTGCAAGCAGCAGCTGCGCGCGTCCGCAACGTGCGTTTCAATGGCGATGATGTTCAATGCTTTCATAAACTTTTCCGCCGCCTTTCTGCCGCCTTTTACGCCAAAGCTGACGACGCCGCAGGTGCCCTTCGGCATATATTTTTGCGCCAAATCGTAATATTTATTCGAGGGCAGACCGGGATAATTTACCCAACTGATATTTTCGTTCGCTTCCAAATATTCGGCAACCTTTTGCGCGTTTAAACAATGGCGTTCCATACGCACGTGCAGGCTTTCCAACCCTAAATTGAGGTAGAATGCACTCTGAGGAGATTGCGTACAACCGAAATCGCGCATCAACTGTGCGGTGGCTTTCGTGATAAAGGCGCCGCCTTGACCGAATTTTTCTGCATAGGTGATCCCGTGGTAGCTTGCGTCAGGGGTGCAAAGCCCAGGGAATTTCTCCGCGTGCGCCATCCAATCAAAGTTGCCCGAATCGACGATGCAGCCGCCGACTGCAACGCCGTGACCGTCCATGTATTTGGTGGTCGAATGGGTGACGATGTCCGCGCCAAATTCAAACGGGCGGCAATTGACGGGGGTTGCAAACGTATTGTCAATGATGAGGGGAACACCGTGCGCGTGTGCCGCTTTTGCAAATTTTTCAATATCCAAAACGGTCAACGCAGGGTTTGCGATCGTTTCCCCGAACACCGCTTTGGTGTTGGGACGGAACGCCGCGTTCAATTCTTCTTCGCTGCAATCAGGGGAGAGGAAGGTAAATTCAATCCCCATTTTCTTCATTGTTACGGCGAAAAGGTTAAACGTACCGCCGTAGATGGAAGAGGAGGAAATAACGTGATCGCCCACGGTTGCGATGTTAAAAATCGAGAAAAAGTTTGCCGCTTGACCTGAGGAGAGCAGCATCGCTGCAGATCCGCCTTCCAGGGCGCAAATTTTTGCCGCAACGGTGTCGCAGGTGGGGTTTTGCAAACGGGAATAGAAATAACCGCTTGCTTCCAAGTCGAACAGCTTGCCCATATCCTCGCTGGTTGCATATTTAAACGTTGTACTTTGTATAATCGGCACTTGGCGGGGCTCGCCGTTGCCGGGCGTATAACCGCCTTGTACGCAGGTAGTTTCGATTTTTTGCTGATATTTTTCCATAAAAGGACCTCCCTCGCGGCGCGTTGGTGCGTTTGTGAAAATTGCGGTTTCCTCACGTGTGCGCGACAATATAAATTGATTTTGATTAAGTATAACACGGAAAGTCCGTTTCGTCAAGTGTTTTTTGGGCAGAGGGATAAAAAAGCGGAGATGGGGCAAACTAAACGATATGAGAAAACAAGTGTTAAAGTGGGCGGCAGCGTTTGCCGTTTTGGCAGGGGGAATCTTGCCTGTCGGTTGTAAAAATACCTCGAATACGGAGCTTTGGGAGGACGTGATTCAACGGACAGATTACCGTTCCGTATACGCAGATATTGGCGCGCGCGTCAGTTTGGACGACGTTGTCGAACGGGACGGTTTGGCATACGTGCGTGTAGATGGGAAGGAATACGAGTTGGGTATGGATTTTTTATCTATGGCAATGGTGTACAATGCGCGTCCCACGGTAAAATTTCCGACGGCGGAGGCGGCATACAACGAGTGGTGGCGTCTGTATATACAGCGTTGGAATCGTTTGGCTCCTGAGGTACCGTTGTATTCTAACCAATATTACGACGTATATAACGCAAAAATCAATCGTCTGCAAACCAGCCCGTATTGGAGCGTAACGGACGCCATCGTCAATGCGAAGGTGTCGGGGGAAAGCTCGGTAATTTTGGGCAGTAATACCGAGCTGTCGGGGATGTTCAGAAATTCCTCTTTCGGGAAATCTGCCCCTGGCTCCGCTGATCTTGCCATTGAAACGTTGACGTCGGGGTATTCGACCGTCATCGCAGACATGGGTGGCACCTATCGATGGGCAGCTGGTGACATTTTACAAAATCATACGGAAACGAAAAATGCGGATGGCAGTAAAACGTATACCTTGAAAATTGCGGAGGATTTAACTTTTTCAGATGGCTCGCCCATACGCGCGGAAAATTATCTTGTCGGCGTTTTGGTTGGCAGCAGTAAAGTGATGAAAGAGGCAGGCGGCGGCGATGCGGCGGGGTTAACCTTGGTCGGCTACGAGGCGTTTAACGCTTATGAGGGAGATGGAGAACCCGTACCTTTTGCAGGGGTGAGATTGCTGGACGAATATACCTTTTCCGTGACGGTAAAACCCGAGTACGCCGATTATTATTACGCGATTCGCTACGGCGCTTTTACGCCTGTTTCCACTGCGTTATATGGGGGCAGGTATGCGTTGAAAGACGATGGGCAGGGCGTATATATGGAAAAAGGATTTTATGAAAGAGCGGAAAAAAACGGCGTTTCGTCTTACGTTATGGCGGAAGAAATTGCCAAAAACGTTGCCAACGTTCAGGCGTCGGCGTTTCCGTATTCAGGGCCGTATTACGTGGAAAGCTATGACGTTTCGACCCGTGTTGCAACCTTAAAACGCAATCCTTATTATAAGGGGGATCATCGTGGGAAGGCGTCGATTGAACGGATTTCTTACGTAAAAATTATCGCGGAAACGCAGTTGGATCAGCTCAAAAAAGGGCGAGTAGACGTCCTTGCGGGGATTACTGGGGGAGAGGAAACGCGCGCTGCCCTTGCCTTGGTGGACGGTGTAAAATTCAAAGAAACGCATTATGACCGCGCGGGGTATGGGAAGCTTGCCTTTCGTTGTGACTTTGGCCCCACGCAGTTTGCCGAGGTGCGCCGTGCGGTGATGCACACCATTGACCGTGACGAGTTTGCACAGACCTTCACAGGCGGGTACGGAAGCGTTGTTCACGCACCGTATTACGTGGGCTCGGCGGCGTACCTTGCCAACAAGGATAAACTCCTCTTAAACACCTACGATTACAGTGTGGAAAAGGCGAAGACAGAGCTTGTGCAAGGCGGTTGGATTTACAACGACAAAGGCGGCGCGTATGAGGAAGGAAAGGGGGTGCGCTATAAAAAGCTGTCGGGCTACGAGCGTTCTTACAACAACCTCGCCTTTGCGGCAACGGATCATAAATACAAAACGGTCAAGGTGGACGGAGAATATTATATGCCGCTTGTCATCAATTGGATGGGGACGCAGCCGAATATGGTGACCGACCAGCTGATTACCGCTTGGCAAAACAACGAAAATGCGGGCACGAAAATCGGTGCGTATATCACGTATACTTCGGGGGATATGAACACGGCCTTGTACGGAGAATATGCGCAGATGCCTTCTTACGGTTTTACCAAGGCGAGGTACGGCGCGGTTAATTTTGCCACGGGATTTACGTCCGCAGTATACGATCAGTCGTTTGCTTGGACGATCAATCCGGAAATGTTTGACAATTACAGCTCTAATTATTTAAGGGACGAAGCGGATTTTTATGCCTAAATATATCTTTAAAAGGGTAACGTATATTCTTCTCGTTTTGTTTTTGCTGTCCTTCCTTGTGTTTGCGGTGTATAATATACTGCCTGTGGATAAGGCGGCGGATATGGCTATGCAGGAGGTTGCCGCCAACAAAAACCTGATTTATGCCGAGAGGTATTTATATTGGCAAAGGCGGTACGGCTTGGACGGTAACCTGCTGACGCGATATTTTCGGTGGATGGGATTCGTTCCCTTTTACAGCGGAGAATACAACGGCTTAATACAAGGCAATTTGGGTATGTCTGTCGTGTACGGTCAATCGGTTGCGGCGGTTGTGAAAGAGCCACTGCTTAACACGATTTTTTTAAATCTGTTTGCAACGGCGGCGGCGCTTGGCATCACCATTCCGTTGGGGATTTTTTGCGCGACCAAACAGGGAAGCCGCCGAGATACGGCGGTGCAGGTCGGTACCATCGTGGGATACAGTATGCCCGTGTTCATCACCGCAATCTTGTTCATTTGGCTGTTTGCGGTAAAATTAAATATTTTTCCCGTTTCGGGTATGTCGTCCGTAGGAAAGGATTATGTAGGGTTTCGCGCGTGGCTGGATAAGCTGTATCATTTTGCATTGCCGCTCATCGTTATGACCTTTTGTTCGTTGGGTGGGATGACTCGTTACGTACGCGCGGCGATGATCGACGCGTTGAAGCTTGACTGTGTAAGAACGGCGCGCGCAAAGGGCGTGCGCGAACGTTTGGTGATTAAAGGACATGCTTGGCGAAACGCCTTGATTCCTGTGGTCGCTTTGGTGATCGGCTGGTTGTTGGGGATATTTTCAGGGTCGATTATGATTGAAAATATTTTCGGGATCAATGGAATTGGTAAGGTGTATTACGACGCCTTAAAGGCAGGGGACAACGAAATCGTTTTGGCGTTGCAAATGTTTTATATATTGTTGGCGTTGGTAGGCAATTTATTGGTGGACGTCACCTACGGGTTGGTGGATCCAAGGATTCGGTTGGCATAGGAAGGATATGGGATTTAAGCACGAAAAAAATTGGCTCAGAAAATCGTTTGACGGTACCGTGTATGCGATGAAATCGGTATATCGGTGGTGTAAACGCGCCTTTTTCGGCGGGAATAAAGGATTAAAGGTGGAGCAAATAGAAACCCCAACACGCTTATTGCGGGAGCGTTTTTTTCGAAAAAAGGCGGCGGTAGGAGCGCTTGTTTTTTTACTCGTACTGTTTTTATTCGTTTTTATTGCGCCTGCGTTTGTGGGATTGGATATGAACTATACCGACCCTTTGCAACAAAACGTTGCACCGGTATATTCCTTGCGAAAGCTACCCCGCGCGTTGAAAAAGCAGATTGCGTATATCGACGGCTTTTCAGGCTTTACGGTCGGGATGTCTGCCGAAGGAGAAGTATTCGTTTGGGGCAACGGTCAGGATAAATTGAACGGTACGGATATGAAGGACGTGCCTAAGCAAATCCTGGATGAGGGCGCGCGATTGATGGCTGCGGGTAAGGATCACGCTTTGGTGTTGACCCGCCAGGGGAGCCTGATCGGTTGGGGGGATAAAAGCTGTGGCCAGTACGGTACGGAAGCTTTGCTGAACGTATTGCCTATGCCGCAGGAGTTGACAGAGCGATTGAACGGTGTTGCGCAAATTGTTTGCGGATATCAAGCGAGTGGGCTTGTGAAAGAAGATGGGCGTGGGTATCTTTGGGGAAATACCAACGCCGTACGCAACTTACCTGCGTTAAACGATCGTTTGCGTGACGAGAAAATACGGAAAATTTGTTTTACCAATTCGATTGCGGTTTCGCTGTTAAAGGACGGGCGTATCGAGATGGGGCTGCAAGGGCTTTTTCAATCGGCAATCAGCTCCCATAACGGTCGGATAAATCAATTCGACGCGTACATGGTAGGGAGAAAGGCGGTAGATATCGCTGCAAACAACAAATGCCTTGCCGTGCTTTTGGAGGATGGAGAATTGTTGGTAACGGGCGCGTTTGAAAATGGGGAAGATCGTTTGCCCGCGCTTGTTGCGGGGGAGTATTTTACCTCGCTTGACGGCGGTACGAGGCATTTTGTCGGGGTAAGTAATTTTGGCAACGTATACGCGTGGGGGGATAACGCCTACGGGCAATGCGACGTCAACGGGATGCAGGGGGATGCAGCCTATGCAGGCGCGTTGCAATCGTACGTGGTCAGCGAAGGAAAGCTGTTAAAAGCTTCGGGGTTGAAGGGATATTTGATGGGGACGGACGGTCGAGGTCGGGATGTCTTTGCACGGATTGTACACGGTGGAAAGATGACCTTGACAATCGGCGGCGTCGCCGTGATTGTGTCCTCGCTGATTGCAATATTGGTCGGGTGTATCGCAGGATATTTTGGCGGTTGGGTAGACCTATTGTTGATGCGTGTTACGGAAATTTTTTCGTCCATTCCGTTTCTGCCGTTTGCGATGCTGTTATCGCAAATCATCAAAAATTACAACGTTTCAGAAACCCTGCGTATTGTGATCATTATGTTGATCTTAGGGGCGCTGTCTTGGACGGGGCTTGCGCGTATTATAAGGGGGCAGGTACTTGCTGAGAGGGAAAAAGAGTTCGTGACAGCGGCGCGCGCGATGGGGGTAAAAGAGGTGAAGATTGCGTTCAAGCACGTCCTACCAAACATAATTTCGGTTGTTTTGGTCAGTATGACGTTGGATTTTGCAGGCTGTCTTTTAACCGAGTCCTCTCTCTCCTATTTGGGCTTTGGCGTGCAACCGCCCAGACCTACCTGGGGAAATATGCTCTCGGGCAGTAACAGCAGCATCGTCATACAGCATTATTGGTGGCAATGGCTGTTTCCCGCGCTGTTTTTGTCGCTGGCGGTCATTTGCATCAACGTCATTGGGGATGCGTTACAAGACGTGCTGAATCCGAAAGGGAAAGGGGATTGATATGGCGTTGTTGGAGGTTGACAATTTACGGACGTGTTTTCAAACGCGTAAGGGTATGGCGGCTGCGGTCGACGGCGTGACTTTTACCTTGGATGCGGGGAAGACGCTTGCTTTGGTCGGAGAGTCAGGCTCGGGAAAATCAGTGTCCGCGATGAGTATTTTGCGACTTTTGGACGAGAATGGTTGGATCGAATCAGGGGAAATCCGTTTTGATACGGGGGAGGGTAAGGTAGACCTTGCTAAATTGCCGATGGAGCAAATGTATGGAATCCGCGGCAATCGTATATCGATGATTTTTCAGGAGCCGATGACGGCGTTGAACCCCGTATTCACGATCGGGAAACAGCTTTGCGAGCCGTTTTTGATCCATCGTAATATGACAAAGGCGCAGGCAAAGGAAAATGCCTTATCCATTTTAAAATCGGTAAAAATATCCAATGCAGAGTGGATAATGAAGGAATATCCTCACCGCCTTTCCGGGGGGATGCGTCAACGTGTAATGATTGCGATGGCGTTGGCTTGCCGACCGAATATTTTGATCGCTGACGAACCGACGACGGCTTTGGACGTGACGATTCAAGCACAAATTTTACGCCTGATGAAGGAGTTGCAGACGGAGCAAAAAACTGCAATCCTGTTTATTACGCACGATTTGGGTGTGGTAAGAGAGGTAGCGGATGAAGTGGCGGTTATGTACTGCGGTCAAGTGGTTGAACGCGTACCTGCCCCTATTCTTTTTAAACATTTTGACCATTTGCATCCTTACACGGAGGGCCTGTTGGCATCCGCGCCCAGTGTGAAAAACGTCGGGAAACGTCTGCAAAGTATCCCTGGACAAGTACCCTCGCCGTATGCTTTGCCCAAAGGGTGCCGATTTGCCCCGCGGTGTCGATATGCCACGGAAAAATGCTGTGAGGAGATGCCGGATTTGGCGGAGATTGTGCCCAATCGGTATATCCGCTGCTTTTATCCAAACGAGGAGGAAAGGAATGGGGAAAAACACCAACGTCTTGTTGTCGGTAACCGATCTTAAAAAATATTTTCCTATGCGGAAGAAGCATCTTTTTCAAAGGGAGCGCCCTTTTCTTCGTGCCAACGATGGGATTACGCTGGATATTTTGCAAGGGGAAACGTTTGGGTTGGTTGGAGAAAGCGGTTCGGGAAAATCTACGTTTGGGAGAAATATATTACAGCTGCAAAAACCGACGGAGGGTAAAGTGCTCTATTACGGAACGGGGGAAGGAGTGGAACTGACCGCTTTAAAATCTGCGCAGCTGCGTCCCTTGCGTAAAGACCTGCAAATTATTTTCCAAGATCCATATTCTTCCTTGGATCCTCGTATGACGGTTGGGCAAATTATTGAGGAGGGCATTGCAACGCATCGCTTTTTTAGGCGTGGTTCGGTGGAAATGCGTAACTACGTTTTAAGGATTATGGGGGATTGCGGACTGCGGGAGGATATGCTGCACCGTTATCCGCATCAATTTTCAGGCGGGCAAAGGCAGCGCATCAGCATTGCGCGCGCGTTGGCGGTAAAACCGAAATTCATCGTCTGTGACGAATGTGTATCCGCGCTTGACGTTTCCATTCAGGCACAGATCCTCAATCTCTTAAGCGATTTAAAAGAAAAAGAGGGCTTGACCTATTTGTTTATTTCACACGACTTGTCGGTGGTAAGGTATTTATCTGATCGTATTGGGGTGATGTATTTGGGAAAAATCGTCGAGCAGGGTAAAGCGGACGAGGTTTTCGACAATCCTTGTCATCCCTATACGTTGGCGTTGATCAGCGCAATCCCGACCGTAGAAGAGAAACAGGGGGAACAGATTCTTTTACACGGCGGGATGCCAAGCCCGATTGCTCCGCCTGCGGGTTGTCCCTTTCACACCCGATGTTTTATGGCGCAAGAGATATGTAAACGCATACCTGCCCCCCTCGTAGAGGTGAAAAGCGGGCATATGGCTGCGTGTCATTTTGCAAAAATACCGTTGCGCGAAAAGCAGGTGCGTGCGATGAAAAAATGATGACGACTGATTGACGCGTTTCAATCGGTCGTTTTTTAAAGGCGCAAAAAGAAAGCAAAAAAACACAAAAAAATGCAAATATACGCGCGCGAACCTTGACAAAAGGTATGAAAAAGTATTATAATATAATACGCGCGCACGTTTTGCGCAAAAGATTTTTATAGATTGGAGGATAATCAACAACTACTATGGTACCCCTATTTATCGCAATTCTCGTACTGATTTTGCTTTCAGGTTTTTTCTCTGCAACGGAAACGGCGTATTCCTGCGTAAATCGCATTAAACTGAAAACATACGTAACGCAAGGCAAGAAGAATGCGAAAGCAGTGTACAGATTTGCGGACGAAGGTTATGATAAACTGGTCACGGCAATCCTGATTGGCAACAACATCGTCAATTTGACGGCATCGGCTTTGAGTACGATTTTATTCACCAAGCTGATGATAAACGGCAGCTATGCCGATTTAGCGCCCACCGTTTCCACGGCGGTGCTGACGGTTGTGGTTTTGCTTTGTGGTGAAATCACGCCCAAATACTTGGCAAGCGTATATCCTGAAAAGGTCTGCTATCTGTCCTATCCGTTGATGCAGCTTTTCTATTGGATTTTGTGGCCGATTAGTAAAATATTCGATTTTTACAAAGCAGGGCTTGCAAAGGTCTTCAAGCTGAAAAAAGACGAAACGGTCACGGATGAAGAGCTGTTATCCCTCGTGGAAGAAGCAGAGGAAAGCGGTACCTTGAAGGAAGACGAATCCGAATTGGTCCGCTCCGCGTTAGAATTTGACGATTTGAAGGTCGAGGATATTCTTGTTCCTCGCGTCAACGTATACGCGGTGGATATCGATTGGACAATGGAAGAGGTTTGCGACGCGTTTAAAAAGACGGGCTATTCGCGTATGCCCGTGTATAAGGATACGATTGACAACGTTGTCGGCGTCGTACACGAACGGGATTTCTTCGTTGGATATTTAAACGGAGAAAAACAGATCGGACATTTGGTGCAAGAGATTGCGTTTACTACGGAATATACGCGTATTTCTGCCCTTTTAAAGCAGTTACAGAAACAAAAAATCCATATGGCGGCGGTTTCGGATGAATATGGCGGCTTGGTCGGTATCGTGACCTTGGAAGATATTTTAGAAGAATTGGTCGGCGAAATTTGGGATGAACACGATGAAGAAGAGGTGCTCTTTGGAGAAATTTCCGAAGGGGAATATTGGGTAGACGGCAGATGCTCGTTGGAAAACTTTTTTGCATTGTACGAAATGGATCAAGCCGATGAAGAATTTGACTCGAACACCATCGGCGGTTGGGTGACGGAAACGTACGGCGGTATTCCGCCGATTGGGGAAACCCTCCGTTTTAAAAACCTGGAAATTAAGGTGGTTAAAACGACCAAAAAGAAGGTATTGAAGGTACGTTCGAAACAGGTGGAACCTGTAGAAGAAATAGAAGAATAAGAGAGAAGGAGTATAGAAAAATGGCAACGATTTTGGTGACGGGCGGTAGCGGCTATATTGGTTCGCATACCGTATTAGAACTGCTGAACAGAAATTATGAAGTGGTTGTCGTTGACAATTTTGTCAATTCGAGCTTTGAAAGCTTACGCCGCGTGCAAAAGATTACGGGTAAGACGGTAACGTTTTACGAAACGGATATCCGTGACGAGGCGAAGATGGAAGAAATTTTTTCCAAGCACGCGATCGACGCAGTGATTCATTTTGCGGCGTTGAAGGCAGTGGGAGAAAGCTGTAAAATTCCTTTGAAATATTATGAGAATAATATCAGCGGTACGGTTTCCCTTTTGAAAGTGATGGAAAAATGCAACGTAAAGAAGATCATTTTCTCTTCCTCTGCAACGGTGTACGGAGATCCCGAACGTTTGCCTTTGGATGAAAATTGCCGTCTTTCCACCACCAATCCTTACGGCAGTACGAAACTGATGATGGAAAACATTATGCAGGATTTGTACAAGGCAGACAATGCGTGGAATATTATTTTACTTCGCTACTTCAATCCCGTCGGTGCGCACGAAAGCGGTTTGATCGGGGAAGATCCCAAGGGTATCCCTAACAATCTTATGCCTTACGTGGCGCAGGTGGCAAGCGGAAAACTTGCCTGCATCAATGTTTTTGGCAACGATTACGATACCCCCGACGGTACGGGTGTGCGCGATTATATTCACGTGGTGGATTTGGCCCTTGGCCATATCGCGGCAATCGAGCATTGTAACGACAGCGGCGTGCATATTTACAATCTTGGTACGGGACACGGTTACAGCGTATTGGATATGATCCACGCCTTTGAAAAAGCGTGCGGCAAGACTTTACCCTATAAAATTTGCGAACGCCGCCCTGGGGATATTGCGTCCTGCTATGCGGCGCCTGATAAGGCAAAAAAGGAATTGTGCTGGGAAGCAAAATTCGGGATCGAAGAAATGTGCGCTTCGCAGTGGAAGTGGCAAAGCGGTAACCCCAAAGGCTACGAAGAATAATCGGACGGGCGTCTATGATACAGCCTGATGAAATCATTCGATCTAACCGCAGGACGTTGGCGCTGTCGGTGGATTCGTTCGGGCGGTTGATCGTCCGCGCGCCGAAACGGTTTCCTGAGCAGCGTATTTTTGCCTTTATCCAAGAAAAGGAAGCCTGGATTTTACGCAAAAAAGCGGAAAGGCAGGGGGCAGGTATTAAATTACCGCCCGAAAACTTGAACGGATATACCCTGCTGTTGCTTGGAAAACAGTGTACCCTTTACGTTGTGCAAACGGCAAAGGTGGGTTATGACGCGGAAAATAATGCGATTTATTTACCCGAAAAAAATCCGCGCGAACGCTTGATTCGATGGCTGAAAAACAACGCAAAACGCATTTTGTCCGAGGTTACGGAAAGGACGGCAAAGACGATGGGTACCACCTACAAATCGGTGAATATCAGCTCTGCCAAGAGCCGTTGGGGCTCCTGTTCGGGCGAGGACGCGATACGGTATTCCTTTCGTTTGATATACGCCCCGAAAGAAGTGATCGAATACGTGGTGGTACACGAATTGGCGCATACCAAACATAAAAATCACTCGAAAGCGTTTTGGACAGAGGTGGCAACCTACGTACCCGATTGGAAGGCAAAACGGAAATGGTTGAAACTGCACGGCGCGTTGATGGAGATTTTTTAGGAGGAAATCCTATGAAAAAACATATAAAGAAAATCATTTGCGGATTGCTTTGTATGATCACGGCGTATTCGCTTGTGGGGTGTAAAGGGGGAGCTGGAACTTCGGAAAGCAGCAGCGGAACGTCGGCAAGTTCCTCGTATGAAGCTTCGCAGGAAGAAAGCAGTTCCTTGGATTTGGGAAGTAGTGATGAAGAAAGCGATTCGGACAGTGAAAGCTCGATAGAAGACAGCGAGGAACAAGACCCTGACAGCAGTGGTCAAGGTCCTGGAAACAGCGGCGATGATCCTGACGTAGATCCTCCCAATCAAGGCGGTGGCGGCGGGGAAGAGCCGAGTAAACCTGATCCCGAGAAGGTTCTTTTGTGGGACGAAGTGGATTCGTTGGGTCATAAAATAGCCTATTACACAGACGGTTCGTGGGAGGACCTGGGACGTGTTGTACCTTTCGATTTTTCGATAAAAGCAGCGGCGCCGCGGTATGGATATCAGCAAATCCGCAACGAAGAAAACGCCGCGGGGAAACAGAATTTTTACAATCAGCTGTTCAATAATGCCCTTGCGTTTTATCAAACGGGAGGCGACGTTGCCTCCGAACCGATTGCAGGGGACGTTTGTTATCCGATTGCAAAAATCGATTGCGACGGTTACGGGATCTCCTATGAGGATCAGCAAGAGGTTTTGCGTACGTTTAAGCAGGATTGCCCCGAATTTTACTTTTTGAGTACGCAGTTTTGTGTATCAGGGGATGAATTTTGGCTGTGTATTGATGAAGAATATGCAAAGGCGTCGGATCGCGCGGCTTTGCGTACGGCAATCGAAAATGCCGTTTTAGAATGTGATCAATACGTAAACGGCAAGATGAATGAAATGGAATTGGCATTGACCTTGCACGATTACTTAACGGCAAACGTTACGTACAGCTACCAAGCGGACGGCGTAACCCCTGCGGATGACGTGTGGGCGCATAATTTGGTCGGTTGGGCAACGAGAAAATCGGGCGTGTGTGAAACGTATGCGGAAAGCTATGCCTATCTTTGCGGTCTGTTCGGTTTGGAATGCTGGACGGTAACGGGCAAGGATTTGCAATCGGGCGTTGGGCACGCGTGGAATATTTTGCAATTAGACGGCGTTTGGTACAACGTGGACGTGACTTGGGACGACGGCTTTGAAAAGACTTCGCCTAAGCTTTTAGATCGTCAATGGTTTGGTATGGGCGCGGCGGAATTTGCCGTACGGCACAGCGCGGATCTACCCACGGGGGTAGGGACACAGTACCAAGTACCCTTGCCCACTTTGTCGGAAAAAGATTTAAATCCCGTTCGTTTGAAAGAAAACGACGAAGATGGGGTTATGATGCCGAGCATCGATGACGCCATTGAAAATATGGAAAATGAAGGTAGCAGGTACGAGATTATTCTTTATCCTGACACCAACGCGCAGGTAAAGGCGGACAAGGTTATTTATCCGCAGGGCGCCTCTTTTACCAAAACGGAATTACCGAAGACTGCAGGTGTGACGATTTCCGCGAAACGGTATTACACGTCTGAAACGACGTATATTCCTGCGCAACTGAATACACCGACTGTGGTGGCTTTGAAAGGAGACGTAACCTTAAAAGACCTTACGTGGACGGGTGATACGATAAACGTGCTTAGTGGACGTTTGATTTTGAAAGACGGCGTCGACGTTCAAGCGGCTGTGACGGGTATAACGATAACCGTCGACGCAGGGAAGGGCTATGCGGTTCTTTCGGGTGCAGTTGCAGTGGAACAAATGGACGTTATCAGCGGTATCGCGCGTGCGTATAACGCTGTGCATCTGCAATTGTTGCAGGTATCGAAGAATGCGTCGCTGTATCATTTGACGGTCGACCATTTGGCTGTGGACGGCATCATTTCGGAAGAGAACGCGAAGCTGTATATGACGAACAAAACGTCGTCGTCCGTTGTGTCGATAGGCGGAGTCGTGGCGAGTGCTCCGCTCCAAATATACGTTTCCTTCGTCGGGTTAAGCGGATATCCCACGTTACAGCTGAAAGGCTCGATAAAAGGCGGGATCAACCTTGTATTGGACGGTAAAGTATCCTCCAGCGATTCGACGTCGATTACGCCCACGATGATGACGATGCCTGTCGCAAACGTGACGGCGGCGGTGAATACGGACGCTTTAAAGGTGTATTTTGTGCAAGGGGATACGGCGCATGGAAAGACGTACGTGAAAGATGAGAACGGCAATTTGACGGCAAACGAGTAAACCGGCGTTTGGAAACCGTCAGAAAGTGGTATATTAAGAGAGAATAAACTTCAAAAGAGGAAGTATGTTACAGCTAAAAAATATCAGCTATCGCGTTGAAGACGAACGCGGTGAAAAGCAAATTTTAAAAAACATCAACTTGACCTTAGATGAACGCTTCGTTGCGTTTACGGGGCCGAACGGCGGGGGAAAATCTACCCTTGCCAAGGTCATTGCGGGCATTTTGAAGCCGACGGAAGGACGGATTTATTTGGACGGTGAGGATATCACCGATTTGTCCATTACGGAGCGTGCCAATAAGGGCATTTCGTACGCATTTCAACAGCCCGTAAGGTTTAAGGGCTTGACGGTGCGCGATTTGATCAATATTGCGGCGGGGAAAAATATCAAGGTCTCCGACGCCTGCGCTTACCTTTCCGAGGTGGGGATGTGCGCGAGAGATTATATCGATCGTGAAGTCAACGCGTCCCTTTCGGGCGGGGAATTGAAGCGCATTGAGATTGCGACCATTTTGGCACGCAGTACCAAGCTGTCTATCTTTGACGAGCCGGAGGCAGGGATTGACCTTTGGAGCTTTGGAAACCTCATCAAGGTTTTTGAAAATATGCACGAAAAAACGCAGGGGAATATTTTGATCATTTCTCATCAAGAACGTATTTTGAATATTGCGGATAAAATCGTAGTAATTGCGGATGGACAAGTTCAAAACGAAGGCGAAAAAGAAGACGTTCTGCCCAAGCTGTTGGCGGCGGAATCTTGCAAAGTTTTGACCGATAAAATGTAAACGAGGGGGGGCAGGTATGGATTCAATACAAAAAGATTTGTTATTACAGATCGCTGATTTGCACGGCACCCCCGAGGGGGCGTTCAATATTCGCGGCGACGGCGAAAGTTTGGGGCGAAATTCTACGGCAAACATCGATATCGTATCGAAGGCGGACGGAAAATCGGGGATTGATATCTTCATCAAACCCGGCACGAAAAAAGAAAGCGTGCATATCCCCGTCATCATCAGCAAGGCAGGCTTGCAAGAGGTTGTGTACAACGACTTTTATATTGGCGAGGGTGCGGACGTCGTTATCGTTGCAGGATGCGGGATACACAACTGCGGCGGGGTAGATATGACGTCTAGGCACGACGGCGTGCATACTTTTTACGTTGGAAAAAATGCGAAGGTAAAATATGTAGAAAAACATTATGGAGAGGGAGACGGAAACGGTAAAAACGTGATGAATCCCGAAACCGTGGTGCATTTGGATGAAGGCGCGCATATGGAGATGGAAACCACCCAGATCAAAGGGATTGATTCGACCAAGCGTGTCACACGCGCGGATATGAAGGCGGGTGCGAACTTTATCGTGAAAGAAAAATTATACACCCACGGCAATCAGGTGGCGGACACCGATTTTGTGGTGGATATGAACGGCGAGGGCTGTCGCGCGGATATTATGTCCCGTTCGGTGGCGGCGGAACAGTCCGTGCAGCATTTCGTTTCGACCATGAACGGCAACGCGCCTTGTCACGGACATACCGAATGCGACGCAATCATTATGGACAGCGCAGCGGTAACGGCGGCGCCTTGCTTGACCGCAAACCACATCGACGCCGAATTGATTCACGAGGCGGCAATCGGTAAAATCGCAGGGGAACAGTTAACCAAGCTGATGACCTTGGGGTTGACGGAGAAGGAGGCGGAGGAGTATATTATTAAAGGCTTTTTACATTAAGAAAGCATATATGCGTCGCAATACTTCGTCGCGCTTACGTTTTGTTTTGGTCGTGTACGCTTATGTACACTCCCTACAACAAAGCCGCGCGCTTCTTGTCTTGCTCGCATCTCTGCTTTTTTTGATAGCTGCGACGTGTATCTAAGCCTTTTAGACGAGTTGCGGTCTATATCGTATATGCACGAAGTATATATAAAAAATGAAAGAAAAGACACTAAGTCTGGCTGCAAGATTATCTTGCAATAAATAACGAAGGAGAATACAATCATGAGCGAACTTGCTTACAAAAGAACGAACGTCTACGAAATCGCAGACGAGAAATTGATGAAAGAAATTTTTGACTACGCAGAAGGTTACAAAACCTTCCTTGACGAAGGGAAAACTGAACGCGAAGTATGTAATTACGTGGTTGCGGCGGCGGAAGCAAAAGGCTACAAGCCCTTTACGTTCGGCACGAAATTAAACGTGGGCGACAAGGTATATTACAATAACCGCGGTAAAAATATCTACTTGATCCGTATTGGTAAAAAGGACGTGGCAAAGCACGGTATCCGTATCCTTGCCTCCCATATTGACAGTCCCCGTATCGACCTCAAACAGGTGCCTTTGTATGAAGCAGAAGGGATTGCGATGGCAAAAACCCATTATTACGGTGGTATCCGCAAATATCAATGGGCGACCATTCCTCTTGCATTGCACGGCGCTGTCATTTTGAAAAACGGTGAAAAATTAGAGGTGAAAATCGGCGAGGACGATAACGATCCTGTTTTCTATATCAGCGATTTACTTCCCCATTTGGCGGCAAAGCAAAACGCAAAGCCCCTCGGTGAAGCGATTGAAGGGGAAGGGTTGAACATTTGGTTCGGCAATATCCCTTATACGACCGCGGAAAACGAGAAAGACAAGACGGTAAAAGAAAACGTTTTGAAAATTCTCAACGAAAAATACGGTATGGAAGAGGCGGATTTCCTGAGTGCAGAGCTTTCCTTGGTACCTGCGTTTAAGGCAAAAGATATTGGGTTTGACCGCGCGCTGATCGGCGCATACGGACATGACGACCGCGTATGTTCTTACCCTGCATATACCGCGTTGTTTGATGAAATTTCTGAGGAGAACACGGTAATGGTTGTCCTTGCGGATAAGGAAGAAATCGGCAGTGAAGGCGTATCGGGTATGCAATGTGCAATCTTCAACGATCTCCTCAACGAAATCGCGGCTTCCGCAGGCGTTTCCGCGGCGGCGATGCGCGCAAATTCGCTCTGCCTTTCCGCAGACGTAAACGCAGGCTTTGATCCTAACTTCCCCGAGGTTTTGGAAAAGCAAAACGCAACCTATATTTCTCACGGCGCGGGCGTGACCAAATTCACGGGCGCGCGCGGTAAAAGCGGTTCGTCTGATGCCGATGCCGAATACATGGGCTTTATCCGTAAACTGTTTGACGAAAATGGGGTTATTTGGCAGACGGGCGAGCTTGGCAAGGTAGACGTTGGCGGCGGCGGTACGGTTGCGAAATACATCGCAAATATGAATATCAGCACCGTAGATATCGGGGTTGCGGTTATCTCGATGCACGCACCTTATGAGGTTGTTTCCAAGGCAGACGTATATGAAACGTATCTTGCATTTAGAGCGTTTATCAAGTAAAATCAGCGTACCGTGTACGCGTTGAAATGTAAAAACCACCCGATCATCGGGTGGTTTTTATGTTTGCAATTTTAAAAATCAGTCAATCTGAAAGCCGTCATCTTCACGGATCAAGTGCGCGGCATAAAATGCCAACAAGCCTTTGGACAGTTCTTCATAATCAGATTTTTTAAAACATTCGCAAGCGGAATGCATAGCAAGCTGCGGTATGCCGATATCTACGCCCGTTGCGCCGATTTGGCGAAGAAGCGCAGTGCCGAGGGTTGCGCCGCTTTTTATATCCGAACGGTTGCAAAACGTTTGATGCTTTACGTCTGCATTGTCGAAGATGGATTTGATAACTGCGGACCCGAGGGCGTCCGTTACGTAGGCTTTTTCTGCGTGGCTCTTAATGACAACCCCGCCGCCCAACACCGTTTTATTGGTGATATCTGCTTTTTCGGGATGATTGGGGTGCACGGCGTGCGCGTTATCCAAGGAAAGTAAAAACAAGTTGCCAAGTGCCTTATAATATTCGTTGTCGTCAAAACGGAAAGCATAAGCGATTCTGCGTAAGACTTTTTCCAAAAAATCTCCGCCTGCGCCCTGCGCCGTACCGTTGCCGATTTCTTCGTTGTCCATACAAGCGGCAACGCAAATCCCTACCCGCGGTTCGTCAAAGGCAAGCGCCTCTAAAGAGGCGTATACGCTGGTTAAATTATCGACGCGCGGCGCAGCCAAAAATTCGTCGTTTAACCCAAACGAATAGGGCATGTCTGCGTTGACAAGGAAAAGATCGTGCGCCACTACGTTTTCGCCTGCGACAGTTTCGATCAAGGTTTCCGAATCGTTGATGTCGTCTGCCAGAGATACAAAAGCCTGTAAATCAATTTGAGGATTGACGACAAAACCTTGCTTTACCTCGCGGTTTTGATGAATGGCAAGCGAGGGAATGACGACGGTAAACGGGGAGGTAACCGTTTCAGCGCGAAGCCTATTGTTTTCACGGCGGATGACCTGCCCTGCAATACGCAAAGGACGGTCGAAGAAACTGTACCAAAGCCCGCCCCCGTACGTTTCTACGTTCAAGGTTGCGTACAACGCTGATTTTTGTAAGGGGTTTTCTTTCAGCTTTAACATAGGCGAATCGGTATGCGACGCAACGACTTTGTACGAAAAATCGTTTAAAGAGCCGATGGTAAAGGCAATGATTGCGCCTTCTCTTACGACGTAATATTTTCCACCTTCCGCCAAAATCCAATCGTCTGTTTCCGATAAACGGCAGAAGCCGTGTTCGTTTAAAAAGGATGCCGCATTTTCCGCTACGTGGTAGGCGGTGGGAGATTGGTGTATAAAATCAATCAGTTTTTTCATAGATACTCCGTTGTCGCGGCGTTGTTTCGCCGCCTTTGTTATTTTATCACTTTTACCGTAGTTTGACAAGTCTTTTGTAAAAAAAACTGAAAACTTTGTCACTTTTTTTCCGCGTACGGTTAAGCGTGGGGGCTTGGGGCAATAATCAATATGACAATATTGTGAAAAATTGACGAAAATATTTGCAAAACGCTTTACACTTATTGACAAAATCTTTTTTTATATAGTATAATGACAAGACAAAAGACCGAGGCGTTAAGGAGCGATTTATGGCAAGCAGAACGAAAGATTTGAAGACGGAAAAGAGAGCAATCGGTGATGAAAAATATCTCAATGATATTTTCGTGATGATGAAACAAATGAACAATTTGACCGTTGCGGATAAGAAAACTCGGTTCAATAACACCGAGCTGCGTATGATCGGGGAAATTTTGGCAGCAAAATACGTTGGTAAACGCTTGATTTCTACGCAACTTGCCGATTTGCTTGGATTGACTCGTTCGGCGATTTCACAAATTGTAAACCGTTTAGAGGCAGAAGGCATCGTAAGACGTGTTGCAGACGACGTAGATAGAAAAATTGCCTATATCGAGATTACGGAAGAGGTATTGGAAACCTACGGAGATGACTTAAAGATTTGCGTCAATTTCGTTGGGCGCGTTGTCAAAAAATTAGGGGTCGAAAAATTCAATACAATGTGTAAATCATTTGATGAGTTTTGCGGCTTAATCGAAGAAGAAAAAGCGGATTTTATTGTAAAGAGAAAATACACGAGATAAACGAGAGGGGAGGGTTGATACTCTCCTTAGTTTTTTTCAAAACGTGGGATATATAAGCATAGTTAGGAGAAAGAATATGTTACAGCTGACAGAGATTAAAAAGGACTACAAAACGGCAGGCTTAACGGTACACGCCCTCAAAGGCGTGGATCTCCGTTTCCGCGCCAATGAATTTGTTTCCATCCTCGGTCCGTCCGGATGCGGTAAAACGACCTTGCTGAATATCATCGGCGGGTTGGACCATTACACGGATGGGGATTTGGTGATTTGCGGAAAATCGACCAAGGATTACAAGGATCACGATTGGGACGTATACCGCAACCATCGTATTGGGTTCGTCTTTCAATCGTACAATCTCATCCCGCACCAAACGGTACTCGGCAACGTAGAGATTGCCTTGACAATCGCAGGCGTATCCAAGGAAGAAAGACGGCTCCGCGCGGAAGAAGCCTTAAAAAAGGTAGGCTTGGGGCAGGAAATGAACAAAAAGCCCAACCAACTCTCGGGCGGTCAAATGCAGCGTGTCGCCATTGCGCGTGCGCTTGTTAACAATCCCGAAATTCTACTCGCAGACGAGCCTACGGGTGCGCTTGATACCGTTACCAGCGTGCAGATTATGGATTTAATCCGTGAAATCGCGGGCGAACGTTTGGTAATCATGGTTACGCATAACCCCGAATTGGCGGAAGAATATTCTACCCGTATTGTGCGTTTGCAGGACGGTTTGGTGCTTTCGGATACCAATCCTTACAACGGGGAAGAGCCGACGGAATGGGACGAAGTGCCTAACAATTTGGACGGTACAGCCGTGGAAGCCGTAGAAGAACAAGCCGAAGAGGTGCAGGCGGCGGAAGAAATCGTCGTGGAAGAAGATCTCAAAGCGCAGAAAAAGGCAGAACGCGCGGCGAAAAGAGCCGCGAAGAAAGCGGCGAGAAAGGCGAGAGAAAAATCCTCGATGTCCTTTAAAACGTCGCTTGGGTTGAGTGCGAAAAACCTGCTGATGAAAAAAGGCAGAACGGCAGT
>JAFWAN010000058.1 GCA_017507585.1 Clostridia bacterium | reverse complement strand
TTACACTGTAACGGATTTCCAGCACGTAAAACCCGGTAAGGGCGCGGCGTTTGTAAGAACGACTTTGAAAAACGTTGTTACGGGTCAGGTTTTGTCCAACGAAACCTTCAACCCTACGACGAAGCTCGAAACCGCGCAGGTAGAAACGAAGAAAATGACGTATTCTTACTTTGACGGTGAATTCTACGTATTCGTAGACGAAGAATGGAATCAGGAAAACCTTACGTTCGACCAGGTAGAAGACGCGCTGAAATATATCAAGGAAAACGACACTGTTACCGTGAAGTTCCTTTACGGCAAGGCGTTCTCCGTTGAACCTGAAAACTTTGTAGAACTCAAGGTTATTGAGGCTGAACCCGGCGTTAAGGGCAACACCGCTACCAACGTTATGAAGAATGCAAAGGTAGAAACGGGCGCAACCATTCAGGTTCCTATGTTCGTAGAAGAAGGCGAAACGATCCGTATCGACACCAGAACGGGCGAATACATGAGCCGCGTTTAATCTACGCTTACAAATGACAGAGGCAGCAGGGCATTGCGCCCTGCTGTTTACATTAAGGAGAAATCATGAAAGCAGTTGTACAACGCGTGAAAAAAACAACCCTCTCGGTGGACGGGAAATTGATTTCGGAGATTCCTTTCGGCTTGACGGTGTTTTTAGGCGTAAAAGTAGGCGATACGGAAAAAGAGGCGGCGTACCTTGCCAAAAAGATTGCCGGGCTTCGCATTTTTGAGGATGAACACGGAAAGATGAACTTATCCGTCAAAGACGTGGGCGGTGAAGTTTTATTGGTGTCGCAATTCACTTTATATGGCGACGCATCGCACGGAAACCGTCCCAGCTTTATCCTCGCAGAACGCCCCGAACGCGCCGAACCCTTGTACGAATATGCGGTAAAAGAGATATCCTCTTACGGCGTGATTGTCAAAAAAGGTGTGTTTGGCGCGGATATGAAAATCGAGCAATTAAACGACGGTCCCGTAACGATTTTGTTGGAGGCTTAACAAAAAATACCTCTTGAAACCCTTTAAAATAAAGGGCTCTACTGACAGTAGAGTGGGTATTCTACTGTGGGTGGAGGACTCCACCACCCTCAGTAGGGAAGCATATTTACTCAATAGAGTAAAAAGCAAGGACTGTGGGTTGTCTTTTTTTGGTAAATCGGGTAAAATAAATACGGAAAGCAGGGGCAGCCCTGCGAAATGTACCATAACAGGAGTGTTTAGATTTTATGCAATCCACGAATACGATGCGCCCTAAAAGAAGAGGGTGGAACGAAGCCAATCATTTGATTGAGACCCCTTTGAAAGACGAACGCGGTGCGTCTGTAAAGGGCAATAATAAAAAAGGTGAATATAAGGGGATTATTCCGTTGTTTTTTGCAACGGACGACAATTACTTACCTTTCCTTGCAATTACGTTGCAATCCCTTTTAGAAAATTCTTCGCACGATTATGATTACCACGTGTACGTATTGCACTCTGGTGTGCGTGAAGAATATGAAGAAAAGATATTGCATTTTTCCAAAGAGGGTTTCACGGTAAAATTTGTGGACGTTACGCAGCCCTTGAAGGATATTTCCGCGCATTTACATATGCGTGATTATTACACCTGCACCACCTATTTCCGCGTGTTTATCGCAGGGATGTTCCCGCAATACGACAAAGCGATTTACCTTGATTGCGATACGGTAATTTTGGGGGATATCAGCGCGTTGTATAATTACGATTTGGGGACGAATCTCATCGCAGGCGCACCTTGCGAAGGGGTCAACAGCTTTGAAGTCTACCGCGAATACGTGCGTACCGTGGACGGGTTGAATCCCGATTACTTCTTCAATGCGGGCGTGCTTTTGATGAACTTGAAAGCCTTCCGTGAAGAAGGTTTTTACGAACAATTTGCGGATTTGTTGAAAAAATACAAGTTTACCTTGATCCAAGACGAAGATTATCTCAACGTACTTTGTCAGGACAGAGTGCTTCGCCTGCCCAGAACCTGGAACAAAACGCCCGTGGGGAAGGATTTGTTGCCCCGTGAGGATTTGCGTATCGTGCATTATTTGATGACGTGGAAGCCTTGGCGTTACGATGACGTGCCTTACGGCGAATATTTCTGGGAATATGCAAAGCAAACGGAATTTTACGATTATTTGAAGAACATCTTTGACACTTCCACAAAGGAAGTAGAGGAAAAGGATAAACAGCAAGAAGCCGATTTGCAGGCGATGGCGCGCAGTGAAATTGCACGCCAGGACGGCTACTTTAAGCGCTACGGAAAATTATACGGAATTTAAAAAGGAGCATACCATGGACGAGACGAAACTTTCACCTGACCGTGTTGAGGTGTTGAAAAGAATTGAACAGTACGAGCGCGAGGGACGCTTTGACGAGGACGTAGAAAACGATCCCGAAGCCCCCGAGCTTTTACCCGATCAGGTGGATTATCTTTGTGAAAAATTTTCCAGTAAGGTTTCTCGCAGGATTGCCAATTTCGTTGCGGACCATTACTTTTTAAAGCTGATCAAAAAGGATAAGCTGGTGATTGACGAGGTGCAGGGGGAAGAACATTTGCACGCCTTAAAAAACGGCGCGATTGTAACCTGCAACCATTTCCACGCCTACGATAATTATGTGGTGTTCCACTGTATTCGCAAGGCGTTGCCTCACAAGTACCTTTACAAGGTTATCCGCGAAGGGAATTACACCAATTTCCCTGGCTTGTACGGCTTTTTCTTCCGCAACTGCAATACGTTGCCCTTATCCAGCAACCGCCGTACGATGATCAATTTTATGTCGGCGGTCAATACGCTGTTAAAGCGGGGGGAGACCATTTTGATTTATCCCGAGCAGGGGATGTGGTGGAATTATAAAAAGCCCCGTCCTTTCAAAATCGGCGGATTCAAGATGGCGTACCGCGCGGGGGTACCCGTATTGCCTACCTTTATTACGATGAAGGATGATGAAAGATTGGATGAAAGCGGATATCCGATTCAGCGTTTCACCTATCATATTATGCCGCCCATTTATCCCGACACGACGTTGGGGGAAAAAGCGGGCGCGGAAAAGATGAAGGATGAGGCGTACGCGCTGTGTAAAGCAAAATACGAAGAAGTGTACGGCGTGCCGTTGGTTTACGAAACAAAAGAGGAAGAAAAATGATACTGTACCTATTGATTATTTTGGGATGCTCGTTGGTGATTGCGGCGTCGGTCAGCCTTTGGTCGGGACAGAATTTCTTATTGCTGTTTGGCTTGGTTGCTCTTGGGGTTGTCTTTGAAATTTTGGTGGACGCTTTGGTTTCGACGATTGCAAGATTGCTGCCTGCAAAGTGCGCCGACCACACGAAAAAGGTGTTTGTGGTTTCTGCAAAGGAAAAGAAATTTTACGAGAAATTAAAAATCCGTTTGTGGAAGGACAAAATTCCCGAGATCGGGCATTTCACGGGTTTTAGAAAAAATAAATTGGTCGATCCGCAAAGCGTGGAATACGTGGATCGTTTTCTTTTGGAAAGTTGCTACGGCGAAATCGGGCATTTTTTCAGTTTGTTTTTAGGGTTTACCCTTTTGTTGCTGTATCCCTTGTCGGACGTTTGGTTTGCTTTGGCAATTCCCGTTTGTATCGTGAACTTTTTCTTAAATATTCCGTCTATTTTGGTGTTGCGGTATAATTCTTACAAGCTGGTGTTTTTAAAGAAAAGCCTTTTGAAAAAGCAACAACGCAAAAAAGTAGAAGAGCCTACGGCGGAAACGGCTGTTGCGGACGCAGAAAAAACAGAATAAATTTTATCTATGAACCCTCCGTTTTTTCAGCGGAGGGCTTATTTTATGCCGATTTGGATAAAATATAGGAAAAATCATAAAAATATTCAAAAAAAATCATAAAAAAAGAGGATTTGAAAAAGTTTTGTCGAATACATAAATGTAAGGACAAATATATCGATTTGCTTTTTTATAAAAAGCAAAGGGGGAAATATGGTAAAAGACAAGCAACAATACGCAACCGTACGCGAACGGGTTTGTGCCAACGAGGAGGCGTTTTTATCGCAATATGCCGTTCGTTCGTCGCAAACCAAAGGGCGTATGCGTGAAGAAAATGCTTGTGATTTCCGTACGGAATTTCAACGCGACCGCGACCGCATCATTTACAGCAATTCTTTCAAGCGGTTAAAAAATAAGACGCAGGTATTTTGCGCCCCCGAAGGGGATCATTTCATTACCCGCATGACCCATACCTTGGACGTGTCGCAGATTGCAAGGTCGATTGCGCGGACTCTGTCTTTAAACGAGGATCTTGCCGAAGCAATTGCGCTCGGGCACGATTTGGGACATACGCCGTTTGGACACGTGGGCGAAAAGGTTTTGGACAAGCTGGCGTCTCACGGCTTTATGCACAACGAGCAGTCCTTGCGCGTGGTCGACGTCATTGAAAAGGCGGGGCGTGGTTTGAACCTGACCATGGAGGTCCGCGACGGGATTTTACAGCACAAGAGTTCGGGTAAACCTATGACCTTGGAAGGGGAAGCGGTTTCCCTTGCCGATCGTATCGCGTATATCAATCACGATATTGAGGATGCCATTCGCGGTGGGATTATCAAGGCGGAGGATTTACCTCGAAACGCTGTTAAGGTGTTGGGGGATAAGACGAAAACCCGTATCAATACCGCGATTGCGGACATTTGGCAAACGTCGCTTGGACAGCCGTACGTGCGTATGTCGGACGAGGTGATGGACGCCACGAACGAGTTGAGAAGTTTTATGTTTGAAAACGTGTATGCGTTGACGAATAAGTCGATGCAGGACCGTGCGGAACGGATGCTGACGCAGCTGTTCGAGTATTTTATGGCGCACGTGGACGAGCTGCCTAAAAATTATTTAATCAATCTGGAAAGGGACGGTAAAGAGCGCGCGGTTTGCGATTATATCTCTGGCATGACGGATAGATACGCAATCACCGTGTTTGAAAATCTGTTTATCCCTGCAACCTTTTCCATAGGAGGTGGAACGTGATCGGCGGAAGGTTTGATTCTGAATTTTCGTCCTTTCTTAGGACGTTAAAACAAAAAAATGACATCGTAGAGGTCATCCGCAGTTACGTCGCCGTCGACCGCAAGGGTGGAAATTATTGGGCGTGCTGTCCTTTCCACCATGAAAAAACCCCCTCTTTTGCGGTGAACGAGGGGGAACAGTTTTATCACTGCTTTGGCTGTCAGGAATCGGGGGACGTTATCAAATTCGTGCAAGAAATCGAATCCACCGATTTTATGGGGGCGGTTCGTATCCTTGCGGCGCGTGTGAAAATGACGGTGCCCGAAAGCAATTTTGACACCGAAGAGGCGGCGCGAAAGAAGAAAAAACGGGACGCGATGGCGAAAATTTTGTTGGATTCGGCAAGGTTTTATCTTGGCAATCTCTACGGCGGAGATAAAAAAGCGGATCCGTATTTACAATACATTTCCAACCGTGGTTTGGCACCGACAACGGTGAAAAAATTCGGCTTGGGCGCGTCGCTTGATTTCTACTCTTTGCCCGACTACTTGGCGGGGAAAGGCTATTTTAGAGAAGACCTCATCGACAGCGGCGTGTTGGGCGTCAGCGAGAAAAACGGACGCTTGTACGACGCTTTGGGCGAACGGTTGATTTTCCCGATTATCAACGCCTTTGACGAAGTCATCGGTTTCGGCGGACGAAAGCTGGAAAAGGTGAAATTCGGCAAATATAAAAACACGAAAGAGACGATGCTCTTTGATAAGAGTAAGACCTTATACAACGTAAATCTTTTAAAGAAATTAAAGAGAGAGCAGGCGTTGAAAGAGGTGATTTTCGTGGAAGGGTATATGGACACGATCAGCCTCTATCAGGCAGGTTTTAGAAACGTCGTCGCGACCATGGGTACCTCGCTCACCAAGGAACAAGCGCGGCTTGCCAAGCGTTATACGGACAACGTCCTGATCAGCTACGACGGGGACTTCGCAGGGCAAAACGCAGATTTGCGCGGGCTGGATATCTTGAAAGAGGCAGGCTTGAACGTGCGCGTTGTACCGATGCCAGACGGATTGGATCCCGATGACGTCGCAAAGCAAGGCGCGGAGGCATATCAACAATGTTTGGATAAGGCGATGCCCGTCATCGATTATCGCTTGCACACCTTGGAACGGAAATTTAACCTTGAAAAGACGGAAGAAAAACGTCGCTTCGTTTCCGAGGCATTGAAGATTGTGCGAGATGCGGAGAGTGAAAGCGAGCGCGAAGTGCTGCTGAAAAAAATCCGTGATAAGACGGGGATTACTTACCATTCGTTGGAAAGGGATTTACAAAGTGTAAAAAAGGAAACGCCGTCTGCGGAACCACAGGTTTTGAAAGAACGTATTTCGGAAACGGCGTCGGGCACGGACAAGCAATTAAAGGCGAAACGGTTTATCCTGGCGGCTCGATTGTTCTCGGCACCTTATGCGGCGGACTTATCGGTGGCGGATTTACCTTTAAAAGACGAAACGCATATCATCATCGCCCAATATATCGCAGGCTGTGAGGAAAAGGGAGAACGTGTTCGCCCTAGCGAATTGTTTGAACTCTTGGATGAAAATTGCGCGGAGTTTAATGCGATTTTGGATTTGAATTATGGCGATAAGCTGACAGGTGAAGTGGCTGAACGCTTTTTTGCAGACAGCTTGAAAACCTTACAACGTGAAGCGATTGAGGAAGAGATTGCTGAACTTAACCAGCAATACGCCAAAGCGACGGAAGAAGAAGCGCGTAAGCAAATAGCGGTAAAACTGAGCCAATGCATCCAAAAACGCAACGCGCTCAAAAAAGCATAATTTGTCATACGGATAGGGCAGGTATGCGTTGAATATAAAAAATAAAAAGAAAAAACAGATACTGTTTTGGTATAAACGGAGGATAAAAGATGAATATTTCCGAGCAAAAGCTCAATGAAATTCTGGCAGGTATCATCAACGGATACGGCAAGAAAGGTAGTATCACCACCAACCAACTCTGCGATATTATGGAAAAATTTGACACCGATCCCACGCAGATGGATTACGTGTACAAATCTTTAAACGAGGCGGGGATCCAAATTGTAGACGAGGATCAGCGCGATCGCGAGCTGTTTGAGCAGGCGCTTTCCGATATCGGTTTAGACGATCCCGTCAAAATGTACCTCAAAGACATCGGGCGCGTGCCTTTGCTGTCGGCAGAAGAGGAAGTCGAGTTGGCAAAACGTATGCAGGAAAACGACGTGGCGGCGAAAAAACGTCTTTCCGAAGCCAACTTGCGTTTGGTTGTTTCGATTGCAAAGCGTTACGTGGGGCGTGGGATGCTGTTTTTGGATTTGATCCAAGAAGGTAACTTGGGCTTAATGAAAGCGGTTGAAAAATTCGACTACCAAAAAGGCTTCAAATTCTCCACGTATGCAACGTGGTGGATCCGTCAATCGATCACGCGTGCAATCGCGGATCAGGCGCGTACCATTCGTATCCCCGTGCATATGGTGGAAACGATTAATAAGCTGACCCGTATTCAGCGTGTATTGTTGCAGGAGCTTGGTCGTGAACCTCTGCCTGAAGAAATTGCGGAAAAAATGGGCGTAACGGTGGAACGTGTCCGTGAAATCCAAAAGATCGCGCAGGATCCCGTTTCCTTGGAAACGCCGATCGGTGAGGAAGAAGACAGCCACTTGGGCGACTTCATCGAAGACGAAAAGACGATGACCCCCAGCGAATCGGTTGCGTTTACAATGTTGAAAGAACAGCTTCTCGGCGTGTTGGACACCCTGACCCCGCGCGAGGAAAAGGTGCTTCGCCTTCGTTACGGTATCGACGACGGAAAGCCCAGAACGTTGGAGGAAGTGGGGAAAGAATTTAACGTTACCCGTGAACGTATCCGTCAAATCGAAGCGAAGGCGTTGAGAAAGCTTCGTCACCCTTCGCGCAGTAAGAAATTGAAAGATTTTCTCGAATAATGGGTTACGGCAAGCGGATTGATACGCTGTGTTCGCTGTTGGTGAAAGCGGAAACGTTTGCGGACGTCGGTTGCGATCACGGCTATTGTTCAGAATATATGTTGAAAAACGACCTGTGCGAGCGGGCAATTTTGTCCGATATCAGTAAGGGCAGCCTGGCAAAGGCAGAAACGTTGCTTGCGCCGTACATTCGCCAAGGTAGGGCGACGTCGGTGCTTGGCGATGGCTTTTTGGGGGTGCCTAAGGACGTGGACGAGGTGTTGATTGCCGGTATGGGTGGCAGTGAAATCGTATCCATTTTGTCCGATGAGAAATACGGATTTATGCCTAAGCGTTTTGATTTCAGCCGATGCACGACGCGGAAAAATTACGTAGATATATCCTTAAAAACGGTGGATATATCAATCGGGATTTTACGTTCGAAGATGGGAAATTTTACGACGTGATTTGCGGCGGAAATTGCAAAGATGCGGGGCAGGTATGCGATGAAATGTCGTATACCGACGCAGAATACGAGTTTGGCAAAGAGAATTTGGCAACATTTCCTGCGGCGTTTACCAAGCGTATAAAAAAGCTGATTGCAAATATTGAAAAATACTTAAAACAGCCTGCCTTGCAGCAAGCAAGCAAAGAAGAGCTGTTGCAGCGGAAACAACGCTTAGAGGGGGTACTAAACGGTGAAGTTAAGTGAAATTTATAAAATAGCAGACGAAATCGCGCCCAAGCGTTTAAGCGATGCATATTGCAAAGCGGCAGGCGCGTATGATAACAGCGGTTTGCTTGTCGAGACTTGCGAGGAAGTGACGGGGATTGTTTTTTCCTTGGACTTGACCAACGCAGCGATTGACAGGGCGGTTGAAAACGGCGCAAACCTCATCATCACGCATCACCCCGTGATTTACGGAAAAGTCGATCACATTTGTATGAACGATCCGTTGATCTTGGGCGAAAAGCTGGTGCGGTGTATCCGTCAGGGCATTTCGGTCATTTCTATGCACCTAAATTTGGACGTTGTCCAAGGTGGGATCGATGACAGTTTAATGCAAGGGATTTTACTTGCGGCAGGTGAAACGGAGGGGGCAGGTACGCGTTTAATCGGCATACATCACCCCGTAGAGGACGGCGGATACGGCAAAGCTTACGATATCCAACCGATTTCTTTGGGGATCCTTGCCGATCAGATGAAAGAGGTGTTTTCCACCAATAGGATCTTGGTATATGGCGATAAAGACGCGAAAATATCGCGTGTAGCGAGTTTTTGCGGCGCAGGCGCAGACGAGGGAAGCATTGCTTATGCAAAGCAGATGGGCGCGCAAGTGATGGTTTCGTCTGATTTTAAACATCATCTTTTACAGCTCTTAACCGAGTTGGGAATTTCCGTAATCGTCTTGACGCACTATGCGTCCGAGCAGTACGGTTTTGAAAAATATTGTAAAAAAATCCGTGAGCAGGTAAGTGTTCCTTGTGTATTTCACACGGAAGACGGCTGTTTTTAACGGGAGGGAGATTTATTTATGGCACAGTTACAAGCAATTTTAAGTTATCAGGAAACGGACACGAAGCTTTACAAGTTGGAACGTGAGTTGGCAGGTTGTGAGGAAAGAAAAGAATACGTTAAGTATAAAAAATTCCTTGAATCGGCTCCTGAAAAATTGGACTCGTTAGAGGTAAAGGCAACCGCATTGAAAGCGGAGGCGGCGGAACTTACTCAAAAATACGCGCGTGCGGAAGAGGCTTTGGCGGATTTTGATCATTTAGACGAGCTGATTACGGGTGGCGCGGATATCGCATTTTACAAGAAAAAAGCGCAATCTTTTACGGAACAGCTGAAAAAGTTGAAGGCTGACCTCAATGCATTGATGGCGAATATCAAGGCGACGGACGACGAATACCAAAAGCTGAAAAAGCAGGTTATTGCCGCGCAGAAGCAGTATGCGGAGGCGTCCGAAAAATACAAAGCGGTTAAAGCCGCGCGAGAACCTGAAAAAAAGGCGTTGGAAACAGAACTTGCAAGCATTGCGAAGGACGTTCCCGAGCAGTTTTTGGAGGTATACAAAACGAAGCGGAAGGAGAAAATTTTCCCCATCGTGGGAGAATTGGCGGGGACGCGATGTCCCTTCTGCAGTATGGAACCGCCTCTCGCGGCGAGGAATCAGCTGACAGGCGGCGCATCCATCGAATGTGACAACTGTCATAGAATTATTTTCAGTAAATAAAGCGCAATTTTTCCCGATTTTGCATACGATGTATTATGCAAAAAGTTCGGGCGGAAATCAGTTTAGAAAATATACGTAACAACGCGAAGGCGTTTTTGGATTTGACGGGTACGAAGCTTTGCGCGGTGGTCAAGGCAAACGCCTATGGGCACGGTGCAGAGGCGGTAACCGCGGCGTTATGCGGACTCGCAGATTCGTTTGCGGTGTCCTTGATTGAAGAAGGGTTGGCGATCCGTGTAGCGGCGTGCGGTAGAGAAATTTTGGTATTTACGCCGCCGACTGATGAAAACGAGGTATATACCTTGGCAGTCAATGGTTTGATTGCAACGGTGGATTCGTTGAAAACGGCAAGGCTTGTGTCGAGGGTGTGCGCAAAATACGGTATGCGGATTTGTGTGCATTTGAAAGTAAATACGGGTATGAACCGATATGGTATGAACGTGCAAATGTTGGGAAAAACCTGCAACTTTTTACGCAACGACGAGTTCGTGCGGGTGTGTGGGATTTATTCGCATTTATGCGAATGCTCGATGGTTCGCGCGGAAAAGCAACGGTCGTGTTTTGTGCGGATGTTGGCGGTTTGTAGACGGTATTATCCTATGGTCAAGGCTCACCTGGGTGGCACCTACGCAGCTTTATTGGATAAAAAGTACCATTTTGACGGATTACGGATCGGGCTTGGACTGTATGGGTATCTACCATGTAACGCTGATCAAAAAACGGGGGTATCGCAAAAGGCGCTTGAGCACTTGGCTTTAAAAAAGTCAATGGCAATTTACGCAAAGGCGATCAGCCGCCGCATCTATCAATACGGCGGCGTTGGATACGGTGAGGAGGCGGTGTTTTCCCCGAAAGCCTTGACGGTTTTCAGGGTCGGCTATGCCGACGGATTTTTGAGGCAATCGAATAACGGTATGAAAAATTATCCGTTGAACGCAAGCCCTTTGTGTATGGATGCGTGTATCCGTCATGGCAACGTCGAGTCGGATTGCTACGTACCGATTATGACCAACGCGGCAGAGGTAGCGACAACGGTCGGGACGATCCCGTATGAAGTTTTGTGCGCGGCGACCCGCCGTGCGGAGTTTGTCTATGATTAGAAACCTATGTTTTGCGGACGGAACACCGTCCTCAAAGGAAGAACAAAAAGCGCGTTTGCGCGCATATATGAAAGGAAAACGCGCGGAAAACGTCAACCGTGACGTAAAAGAACAACGCTTGATCGAGCATTTTTATCAGGCGATTTTCCAAAAAATGGATGGGGCAGGTACGCGTTTAACCTTTTTTATCTACCTATCGCATTTTCGCGAGGCTCCGACCGATCAGTTGATTGAAAGGCTGCGCGCAGACGGTCATCGGGTGTGTTGTCCAAGGCTTGAAAATGGGGAAATGTACGCCGTGGAATACGGGGAGGAGTTTACCTTATCCGATTTTGGGATACGTGAACCGATTGGCAAGCGTTTTACGGAGAAAATCGACGTTGCGGTCATTCCGTTTTTGGCTGTGGACAAGCAAGGCAATCGTTTGGGGTACGGGGGAGGATATTATGACCGCTATTTGCACCATTCCAAGGCAAAACGCGTAGCGTTTGGGTACCATTTTCAAATTGCAAACGACGTGCCCTGTGAGGCTTGGGATGAAAAAATGGACGTTATTGTAACGGATGAAGAAATTGTGTTTATCACGTAAGAAAAAATACGGAGAAACGAATATGGAAGCAAAAGAAATAAAAAAAGTATTGAAAAAATTCGGCAGGCAGGTATGGGAATTGTTTAAAATCTCCATTCCTTCTACCTTTATGTATTTTTGCGCAGGCACCATTTTGATGATGTTGACACTGCGGGGTGAGACCATCGATTGGACAAGCAAGGACGTTGCGTGGACGGTGGTTTGTATTTTGGGCGGTTCAGCCTATGCGGCGCTGTTGGCGTGGGCAAACGGCGGCAGTCATTACGAGATGCTCGTGTCGGGCAATATGAAGCGTATCTCCGCAGATGCGTTGGACGGTGGGTTTAAAATGTCCAGTCACAAAGAAGCGAAGGAATATCGTATTTGGAAAGGCTTTGCCATCGGTGCTTTCACCGCGATTTTCACCTTGCTTATGGGGATTATGTTCGGTGCGTTCCAAGGTGAAATTGACAGCACTGCCCCGAGAAAAGGCGTTGCGGTGTTGGTGTTGATCGGGTTTCTGACCTCGGGTTGGTCGGTGATCCCGATGTATTTGATGAATAGAACGGGCATTGCCATCAGCTATTACGTGTCTTGCGTATTCGCCTTGATCCCGATTGCCGTTACGGGCGGTTTTTATATTGCAGGCGCGTATGCGCGCCGTGCGAAGCGTTTGCGTGAACAGTTGATTGCTGAAAAAGCGCAAAAGGCAGACGAAGAAAAAGTGAAGAAAATCAATTACGGCGGGTTGCCTGGCACAAAACCGAAAAAACGCAAATAAGCGGGGCAGGTACGCGATGACGCGTGATTTTATGATAGACGAGGCAAGCTTATGAGAGTGATTGGCGGACAATATAGAAGCAGGATTTTGGCTGAATTTGCAGGGGAGAACGTTCGTCCGACCTCGGATCGGGCAAAAGAAGCACTGTTTAACATTCTTGCATTAAAGATATACAATGCACGCGTATTGGACCTGTTTGCAGGAAGCGGCTCCTTGGGGATTGAATGCCTATCCAGAGGGGCGAAGGAAGTGGTTTTTAATGATTTTTCAAAAGATAGCATCGCGATTGTGAAAAAGAATTTGACCACCTTAAAAATTGCAATCAACGGCGAGCAGGCAAAGATTTCGCAAAGCGATTATCTCACTTGTTTAGAACAGGCGTATCAGCCGTTTGATTTGATCCTGATCGATCCGCCTTATCGTTTTGATTACGGAGAAAAGGCATTGAAAAAGATTGCCGAAAAGGGGTTGCTGACAGAAAACGGGATTGCCGTATACGAGCGAGATATTCCGTTTGAGGGAGCGATTGAAGGCTTGGAAAAATACGATGAAAGAAAGTATGGAAAGGCATATTTGACCTTTTTTAAAAGGGGTTAAACAATGAAAAAAGAAATCAAAAAATGCATATTTGCAGGTACTTTTGATCCACCTACGCTTGGGCATGAAGCATTGATTGAGGAATGCTTAAAGATTTTTGACGAGGTGGTGGTTGCCATTTTGGTCAATCCTGCAAAGAAACCTTATTTTACGTTAGAACAAAGGGAAAAAATGCTTGCGTTGGCGTTCGGGAAAAATCCGCGTGTGCGCGTGATTGTTTCCGAGGGTACGGTTGCGGAAATTTTACAAAAAGAGGGTACGCCCTTTTACGTACGCGGTATCCGTAACTCGATTGACCTTGATTATGAAAACGCAAATTTTTATGCCAGCAAAAAATTATATCCTGATTTAACAGCGGTATATTTGCCTTGCCCGCAGCATTTATTACACGTCAGTTCGTCTATGGTAAGAAACAGCTTACGTTTTCATACCCCCATCGACGAATACGTATCCAAATCGGTAAAATCTTTTATAGATAAGATAACAAAAGAAGGAGAGAATTGAATATGTTAGAAAAGCAAAACTATATTCCCGAACCTGAGGAATTTATTGCAGAAAAACCCTTAACGCCTGCCCTACTGGAAATCAAAAAACAGCGCGATAAGGAAATTCGTGACGTAATCGCAGGTAGAAGCGATAAGATGTTGGTTGTGGTCGGACCTTGTTCTGCGCACGAACCCGCGCCTACCTTAGAGTATATCTCTCGTTTGGGAAAATTGAATGAAAAGGTAAAAGATAAGTTGGTGATCGTACCCCGTATTTATACCAACAAACCCCGTACGAAGGGCGTGGGGTATAAGGGTATGTTTTTGCAACCTGACCCCGAAGGGATGGCGGACATCGTCCGCGGTATCCGCAGTATCCGCGCCCTGCATCTTGCGGCGATGAACGAGTCGGGTTTGACCTCGGCGGACGAAATGCTGTATCCTGAAAATACGCCTTACGTAGAAGATTTGCTGTCTTATCACGCAGTTGGCGCGCGTAGCGTAGAGGACCAGCTTCACCGTCAAGTAGCAAGCGGCGTAGATGCGCCCGTAGGCTTGAAAAACCCGATGAGCGGCAATATTTTGGCGTTGTTGAATTCGATTTTTGCGGCGCAAAGCCCTCAGATTTTTAAATACAGAAATTATCAGGTAAGCTCGGACGGTAACCCCTACGCCCACGCGATTTTGCGCGGCGGTGTGGACGGTTCGGGTGCGGACGTGCCTAATTTCCATTATGAAACGGTAATGCATTTGACCGAATTGTATAAGGGAAGCAAGTTGGAAAATCCTGCGATTGTCATCGACTGCAACCACTCGAACTCCGGTAAAAAATTCAAACAGCAAATCCGTATTGCCCACGAGGTTATGCAAAACCGCCGTTTCGACGACGAGTTTAAAAACATTGTCAAGGGCTTTATGATCGAGAGCTTTTTGGTGGAAGGCAATCAGGCGCACGACGAAGTGTTCGGTAAATCCATCACCGACCCTTGCCTTGGTTGGGAAGATACCGAACGGTTGCTTTGCAATATTGCGGAACAAGTATAAAAGTAAGACGAAAGAGGTAAATATATGAAGATTGCATTTTTAGGGCCGGAAGGCAGTTATTCGCATTTGGCGGCAAAGGCGTTTTTAGCCAGTGAATCTAAGGGAGAAAACGCAGGCGGCGGTTGGGACGAATGTATTCCTTTCCGTAATTTTGCCGAGGTACTTGCCGCGGTTACGAGCGGTAAAGCGGATGCGGCAGCTTTGCCCATTGAAAACAGTTTGCAAGGCGGCGTATCGCAGAATTTGGACCTGTTGCAAGCGACGGAAGATATGTATGCGATGAAAGAATACGTTTTACGCATTGAACATCATCTCATCTATAAGGAAGGGACGAAACTGTCCGAAATCGGTCGAGTGTATTCGCACAGACAAGCCTTGGACCAATGTTTAGAATATTTGGATAAAAATTTACCCTTTGCTTCTTTGCGTGAAACGGAATCGACGGCGTTTGGCTTGACAAAAGCGATGGAAGACGAGTCTGGGAAGAGTGCAGCAATCGCAGGGGCGCACGCCGTACACCTTCGCAACGGATTTGTAATGGGAGAGGATTGCATTTCGGATGAAAAACACAACTTTACCCATTTCTTGTTGATTAAGAAAGGGGAAGCAAGCTTGCCTACGCACAGTCAAAGAGTATTTTTCTCGGCGGTTTGCCCGCATAGAAAGGGGAGCTTGTTAGAATTGTTGCAGATTATTGCACAGTACAGTATCAATATGACGAAGATTGAAAGCCGTCCCGTAAAAGAGATGCCTGGGCATTTCCGTTTCTTCATCGAGGCAGATTGCGATATCGGTTCTGCGGACGTGCAGAAGATGTTGACCGCCATCAAGGAAAACACTTTAGAGTGTAAATTGCTGGGTGCGTATAGCTGCGATTAACCTTTCAACGCGTACACGGTACGCACAAAAATAAGGAAAAGGAGGAGTGCGATGAAAAAATTGGGTTTGGCGCTTGGCGCAGGCGGAAGTCGCGGCGTGGCGCATATCGGTTTTTTAAAGGCTTTGGAAGAAGCAGACGTTCGGGTCGATTATATCGTCGGCGCGTCGATGGGCTCGGTTGTCGGTGGCGCATACGCGGCGGGTATGTCGGTGGATGCAATGAAAGAAGCTGTGTTAAAGCTCCGTCTTTTGGATTTGATTACGCCGACCAAACAAAAGGGCGGTATTATCGGTAACGGCCGTATGCGTAATTTAATTGCAAAATATATCGGGGAGGTTACTTTTGCCGATTTAAGGATTCCTTTTCACTGCGTTGCGGTGGATATGTTGAAACAAGAGGTAGTCGAATTTTCTGAAGGAAGTGTCGTGGACGCAATCGTGGCATCCTCTTCAATCCCTGCCATTTTTCCCCCGATTTTAAAGGACGGAAAACGCCTGATTGACGGTGGGGTATTGGAGCGTGTACCTGCTATGCGTGTAAAGAAAATGGGCGCGGACGTCGTGGTGGCGGTGGACGTATTGGGTTGGCGTAATGCCAGCGAAAAGGTCCCGGGGGCAATTAGTATATCCTTGGAAACGTTTGATATTATGGACAATTACCGTACCCGCGATTATCATACAAAACACAAAAAACACATTGATTTTTGGTTAGAACCCGACCTTGGGGATATGAGCCAGTATTCGTTGAAGCAAATCAAGGAAGCGTGCGAGAAGGGCTACGAATTGGGTAAAGCCAACGTAGATGCCATCAAAAAAGCTTTGGAAGAGTAAACGTTATGATGGATTTATTTGATTTTAACAATCACGAAGAGACTGCAAAACCGCTTGCAGAGCGGATGCGTGCGAACTCGTTGGAAGAATTTATCGGGCAAAAGCATATCGTTGCGGAGGGTTCGCTCCTTCGTCGCGCCATTGCGACCGACCGATTGGGCAGTTGTATTTTCTGGGGCCCCCCAGGTTGCGGAAAAACGACGCTCGCCAATATTATCGCGTTGCATACGAATGGGGAATTTGTCAAATTAAACGCCGTTAACGCAGGGGTTGCGGACGTCAAGAAAGCGGTAGATAAGGCGCGCGACGATTTAAAAATGTTTGGGAAACGCACCTATTTACTGTTGGACGAATGTCATCGTTTCAATAAAACGCAAAGTGATTCTTTGTTGCCTGCAATCGAACAGGGCACGATTATATTTATCGGCTCCACTACGGAAAATCCTTATGCGTCTATGACGCCTGCAATCGTTTCCCGCTGTCGCGTGTTCGAATTTAAGCATTTGACCGATGAAGACATCATCGAGGCGCTGCACGGGGCGTTGAAAAATAGACACAAAGGGCTTGGGAAGCAGAATATCACTGCGGATGAAGAAGCTTTACAGCATATCGCTAGGATGGCGGGCGGTGATTTGCGCTCTGCTTATAATGCGTTAGAGCTTGCCGCATTGACCTCTAACCCCGACGGTGACGGCAACGTACATATTACGCTTGCGGATGCGGAACAGTCTATTCAAAGGAAGGCGTTGTCGTACAATCAGGATTCGTACTACGATTTTCTTTCCGCTTTTTGTAAATCTTTGCGCGGCAGTGACGCAAATGCTGCTTTGTATTATGCAATGCGTTTGATTGAGGGCGGTTGCGATCCAATGTTGGTGGCGCGTCGTTTGGTCGTCCATTCAGCGGAGGACGTAGGGATGGCGGATCCGCGCGCCCTGCAAATTGCAACGTCTGCGATGTATGCTTTGGAAAAAATCGGCTATCCCGAGGCGCGTATTCCTTTGGCGGAAGCGATTATTTACGTTTGTGAAGCTGACAAGAGTAATTCGGTTGTTGAAGCGATGTATGCGGCGATCAGGGACGCGCGCGAAGTGCGTGATGATAATATACCGCCTTATTTAAAGGATAACTCGAAAGTGGGCGCAGAAGATAAGGCGCAGAGTAAAAACTATAAATATCCCCACGATTACGGTGGATATGTAGAACAACAATATTTACCTGATTCATTAAAGGACAAAATTTACTACGTTCCGGGCGAAAACGGATATGAACAAACGGTAAAAGAGATTAGAGAGAGAAAAGGTAAGAAAAATTAAAAAAGGCGTACCAGGTACGCGTTGAAACTTGATATAAGGAGGGGAAAAGGTATGAAAAAATCAGTGGCAGCTACTATTTTAGCGAGTGTGTTGACGTTTGGCGTATTGGGTACGGGTTGTCAAATCCACGCAAGTTTTGACAGTCTTATCCCCGAAGAATACGGCGCGTGGGAAAATAATTACATTTATCACGGCATAGTGCGCAGTAAAACGACGGGGGAAGACGGCGAACCTTTGATTAGTCACGTGGTTACGGATGAGAAAACGTATTCGGTTGCAGCCTGCACGGATTCGGTCGCAATAGGGGACGAGCTATATTGGTGTTTGACCTTGTCCGACGGGGCGGAAATGGAGTATGCGTTGGTCAGCTTTGACGTAAAAACGAAAAAGGAAAAAACGTTGATGCTCAATGATTCTTATCAAGACGAGGAAGGGGTAACGCACTTTTATCATCCTTACGCCATCGAACGCGTCTATGAAGATAGCCTTTTGCTGCAAGGTCAGCACGAGCAGATTACTATGGACGAATACGGGCAGCCGCAGACAAGTTATTTTAGCGCTTATTTTAAGATTGCTTACGACGGTGAATTTTTAGGGGAAATTGCCTATAACACCGCTGGATATTCGCGCGTGAGCGACGATTATTTCGTCAAAACGGTCACCAATTCTCAAACGGAAGAGGTCACGCTGTACTATATCACTTGGGAGATGGAAGAGGGGTTGCCCATTTGCACCTTTGACAATGCGGAGGTTTACGTAGAGTATGATTTTGTCGAAAAGGGCGGCTCGCAAGGTTTCCTCTTGAAAACGTACGGGTTAGAGGATGATACCGCGCCTGAAAATTATCTTGGGGAAAAGTTAAAAAAGGTAGAATTTTTCAACGTGGCTAAAAACGAACTTGTACCCCTTTACGAAGGCGATTCGTACGTGGAATGGGTGGAAATCCCCGAAAACGAATATTTTATCACTTACGAATACGAAACGATAACGTATAAACAAAAGGGCGGTTTGTTTGAAACGCCGACTGAATACACGGTGTCCCTGAAAAAGAACTGCACGGTCAGCCGTATTGAATATGCGGCAAGCTCCGTTACCTTAAAAACTGCCTATACTTTTGACAAATCGATGGGTTTACAAACGGTGAAAGGGGTTGCGGGCAGCAAGGATTTGTACGTTGCAATGGAATGGTATGAAAATGCGGCGGGTTGCAAAAAAGGCGGGCGTCAATTCAAGCAGTATAAGGTAAATCTGGACAACGGTAAATTGGAAACGTTGAAGCAAGAGGAATGGAACGAAAGCTCGACCGTTTGCTACGGATCGTATGCCTTGGAAAACGGTGTTACCTGCGGCGATTATGCGTATTATATTGAAAGGATAAAATTGACCACCGTCAACGATAAAACCACCTATGCATACCGTTTGCAAAGATATAATTCGAAAAATAAGAAAACGGACGTTATGCAGTTGTGGAAGGGCAGCGGCAGTGCCGAAGGCGAAAAATATTGCCAAATGATGTGGAGAAACAACGGTGGCGATATGGACGACTTTATCGTAAGAAATTATTAAGGAAATTTTACTTGCAAGAAAAAATAAGCGTACCAGGTACGCGTTGGAGATAAAAAATGAAATGTCTTTATTGTAACTGTACGGACAGCAAAGTGGTCGATTCTCGCGCGGCGGACGATGATAAGGCGATTAGAAGGCGCCGCGAATGCACGGGCTGTGGAAGAAGATTTACCACCTATGAAACGATAGAATTTTCCCCCGTTCTGGTGGTAAAAAATAACGGTACGCGTCAATCGTACAACGCAGAAAAGGTGCGCAACGGCATCATTAAATCGTGTGAAAAACGCCCCGTACCTATGCACGTCATCGACGAGATGGTTTCGGACATTTCCAAGCAGGTTTACAACAGTATGGAAAGTGAAATCACCAGCAAGCAAATCGGGGAAATGGTTATGGAACGATTAAAAAAAGTGGACGAGGTTTCCTACGTCCGCTATGCGTCCGTTTACCGCTCGTTTAAGGATTTGTCTTCGTTTATGTCAGAATTGAAACAGATGATGAAGGCGGATAAAAAAGAGAATAAGTAGGGGGCAGTATGCATAATCAAACGACAAAGCTCCTTAAGGTCGGCGGGGTTGCGCTCGGCGGCGGTTCAGGGGTAAAAATTCAATCGATGACCACGACGAAAACGGCGGACGTGGAAAAAACGGTTGCGCAGATCCACGCATTGGAGAGGGCGGGCTGCGAAATCATTCGTTTGGCGGTTTCGGACGAAGCCGACGCCTTGGCGATTGCCACCGTTAAAGACAAAATACATATCCCCTTGGTGGCGGATATTCATTTTTCGCCTAAGCTTGCAGTGATGGCGATTGAGAACGGCGCGGATAAGGTGCGCATCAATCCCGGCAATATCGGTGGCGAAGCGGAGATCAAGTATGTTGCCGACTGCGTTAAGGCGCATAACATCCCCGTGAGGGTCGGCTCTAACACGGGCAGTATTGAAAAGCATTTTCTCGCGCAGTACGGAAGAAGCGCAAACGCTTTGGTGGAAAGCGCGCTGTACAACGTAGGGATTTTGGAAAAATTCGGGGTCAACGACATTGTGATTTCGGTCAAGGCTTCGGACGTAAAATTGACGGTGGACGCGTACACGGTACTGTCCAATCGCACTTCTTACCCCCTGCATCTTGGCGTAACCGAGGCGGGCACGACCGAGGCAGGGATTGTGAAAAGCGCGGTGGGGATCGGCAGTTTGCTCCTCAATGGGATTGGGGATACCATTCGCGTTTCTCTGACGGACGATCCCGTCAAAGAGGTGTACGCAGCGCAACATATTTTACGCGCGTGCGGCTTAGACCAGCAATTTGTCGAGGTGGTTTCCTGCCCGACGTGCGGTCGGTGTGAATGGGAAAGTATGCATTTGGCGGAAAAAGTAACGGAATTTGTCCGCCCTTACAAAAAGTCGGCAAAAATCGCCGTGATGGGTTGTGTAGTAAACGGTCCCGGCGAGGCGAAGGATGCTGATTTGGGGATTGCAGGCGGTAAAGGCTCTTGCTTGATTTTCAAGAAAGGCGAACCGTATAAAAAGGTATCGGCGGATTGCGCCGAGGTGGAATTTTTTAAGGAAATAAGGTTGTTGTTGGATGGCGAATAAGGTAAACGAATTTTTGGCGGAGATCCGTGCATTAGACGGTTTAAAAAATGCAATTCTGTGCGGAATTACCGTTTCAAAAAAAGAGAATACGGCAGAATTTTTTCTGGTGACGGATAAATCGTATACGGTGCGGGACGAAGCGGCGGCGCGGGCGATTTGTGAAAATTATCTCCCCGACGGTGTTTCCGCGCGGGTAAAAATCGCCAAGCGTGTATTGGACGTAGACGGACTGAAAAAACGAATTTACGAATATATCCAAAAGACCTTTCCTGCCGCTTCCGCTTTTTTGGAAGAGGATAATATTGAGGTGGAATTGCTGTCCAGCGGGGCGAACTTTTACATTGATATTGCATCGGGCGAGCAGGGCTTATTTACCTCGGGAAAAATCTTGGACGAGGTAAGCAGGTATTTGACGAGTATCTTTTGCGGTTCCTTTTACGGCAACGTGCGTATTGTGGAAAAGGAGGCGCCCGACGCGTCGATTTTGGAGGAAGTCCCCGAGGGTGAGGATGAAGAACTTCCGCACGTGGAAATTCGGTGTTTCCCCATTTGCGATTATGAAAAAATCGACGGTTGTGACGAGCCGTTAAAGACCGCGGTTTATATGGCGGATTGTCAAGCGGTCGAGGGGAATTACAACGTTTGCGGTACGGTTACGTACATAGAAGAAATCGAATATACCCGCCACAACGAAAAGACGGGCGAGGACGTGCAAAAAACGCGTTTCTCCGTGTCCTTGACGGACGGAACGCTGTCGATGCGTACGACGTATTTCCCGAAAAAGGCAACCGTGGAAAAGATACGCGATATCAAGGTCGGGGACAAAATCGTCATCAGCGGCGCCAATGAAGAGTATAAAGGCTTTACCTCGTTTAAAGCGGCAAAGATTAATTACGGTACGCCCCCCGAGGGGTGGGAGCCCGTGGCAAGAAAGGGGAAACCCGTGCCAAAGGCATACCATACCGTATTTCCGCAGCCGTACGTGGATTATACGCAGGCGGGCTTGTTCGACGATTTAAGCAAACCTGCCGATTTGAAGAACAACGTGTTCGTTGTGTTTGACTTGGAAACGACGGGGTTGAACAATAATCCCGCCATGGGGCGTATGGATAGAATTATCGAGCTTGGTGCGGTAAAAATCGTCAACGGCGAGATGACGGAGATGTTTTCCACGTTCGTGGCGTGTAAGGAAAAGCTGTCGAATGAAATCATCAACTTGACGGGGATCCACGATGAAGATTTGGTGGGTGCGCCTGAGGTTGAAAAGGTGCTTGCCGACTTCTACAAATTCACAGACGGCGCGTACCTGGTAGGGCATAACGTCAATTTTGACCACCGTTTCGTGCATTATTACGGCGAACAAAACGGTTATATGTTCGACCAAAAAACGTACGATACGCTGGCTTTGGCACAGGAAGTTTTACGCGGTCAGCTTGCCAATTACAAGCTGAATACGGTTGCTGATTATTACGGCTTTACGTTTAACCACCACCGCGCGTTTGACGATGCGTGCGTTACCGCGAAGGTGTTTATCGAGTTGGTAAAAGCGAAAGGACGTTTGGATTGACAAAGCTGTCCTGGAGATGGTAAGGTGCCTTGACGTAGTGGTATTAGGCATAGCGATTGAAACTTTTTCCAAAAAACCCGTGAAAAACGCTTGCAAAACCTTTATAACTATGTTATAATGAGGATACTTAATAATGCTTTTGTTATTGAGAGTGGTCTGCGGATCACTCTCAATCTTCATATGTAAGGGTATCTCTGCATCGCATTTCTTCGTTGCCGCTCCGTGCTCCTTGGTCACGTACGCCAAGTACGCTCCCTGCGGAGTGCTCACGGCGCCTTGAACTGCTCGCATATCTACCCTTAAAAAACGATGAGGTCGTGCGTCGCAGTTTTTCGTTGTCGCTCCGCGTCCTTTACCATTAACAACAAGCATTATCAATAGGAGACACTATGAAAGTAAAACCCATCGAAGAAATCCAAGGCGCTCTGCAGCCCATCGCGGATGAAATGTCCATCGAGATCGTGGAAATCGAATTCAAACAAGGCAAAGAACCTGCCTTGACCGTCTATATCGATATTGAAGGCGGGGTGGATTTGGATACTTGTGAAAAATTCCACCGCGCGATCGATCCCGTGCTGGACGAAGTGGATCCCACGCTTGGCGCGCCTTACACCCTCAACGTATCCAGCCCTGGGTTGGACCGTCCTTTAAAGACCGACCGCGATTTTCAAAAATGCCTCGGCTTGAAGGTGGAGGTGAAGTTGTTCGCCCCCATGCAGGGTAAAAAGTTTTTCGAAGCGACCTTGAAGGGCCACGATGAAAATTGCGTGTACTTGGAAGACAAGGGCGGAGAAATCAAGCTGGAAAAAAGCAAAATTGCAAAGATCTGCCGTGCGATCGATTTCGCGGCGCTTGGGTTGGAGTAAAACTTCACCCCACAAAATACAACTCGTTACTAATATCCGACTGCGGTTGGATACTCATAGGAAAATTTAATAGGAGAATAAAACAATGGAAAACAAAGAGTTTTTTGCGGCGCTTACCGATTTGGTAAGAGAAAAGGGGATCAGCGAAGAAGCGTTTATCGCAACGTTGGAAAATGCGCTTACGTCCGCTTACAAGAAGCAGTTCGACGGCGGTGCGGAAGTTGTCGTTTCGTTGGATGCGGAAAAGGGTACGATTGAATATAGAGCGACCCGCTACGTCGTAGAAGAGGTAGAGGATAAGGACAAGGAGATTTCCTTGGAGGACGCGCAGGAATTGAACCCCGATTACAAAGTGGGCGATACCATCGTCAAGACCTTTATCCCCAAGGATTTCGGCAGAATCGCAGCGCAGACTGCAAAGCAGGTTATCTTGCAAAAATTGCACGAAGCGGAACGCGACAATACCTTCTCGGAATTCTCGGATAAAGAAGGCGAATTGATGGAAGGCGTGATCCGTAAAATTGACGATAGAAATATTTACGTAGAACTTGGCGACAAGAAAATCGAAGGGGTTATGCCTCCTCAGGACCGCGTTCCCACCGAAAGATATGCGATCGGCGACAGATTGAAGGTGTTTGTAAAACGCGTTAAGAACAACGGTAAAAATTCTCAAATCGTGGTATCGCGTACCGCGCAGGGCTTGGTAAAGAAGCTCTTCGAGGCGCAAGTACCCGAAATTGCGCAAGGCATCGTAGAGATCAAAGAGATTGCGCGTGAACCCGGTCACAGAACGAAGATGGCAATCGTGTCCAGCGATGCACGCGTGGACGCGGTCGGCGCTTGCGTAGGTAACCGCGGCGCAAGGGTAAATGCTGTCGTAGAAGAACTCGGCGGCGAAAAAATCGACATCATTTTGTGGAACGAAGATCCCTTGGCGTTCATCTATAAGGCACTTTCTCCTGCAACCGTATTGTCGGTTACGGCGAAGGGTGAAAAGAGCGCGATGGCAATCGTACCCGACGATAAGCTGTCCTTGGCAATCGGCAGAGACGGTCAAAACGCACGTTTGGCGGCTCGCTTAACCGGTTGGAAGATCGACGTGAAGAGCGCGTCTTCGCCCGAAGCGGCAGAGATCCTCGCACAGATCGAAAGCGAAGAAGAAGCCATCGAGGAATAATCGCGCAGGAGGTGCGTTATGCCTAAGAAAAAAAATATCCCTATGCGTATGTGTATTGCCTGCAGGGAAATGAAGCCTAAGGCAGAAATGACGCGCGTGGTGAGAAACGCGGAGGGAGAGATTGCTCCCGACCCGACGGGCAAAGCGCCCGGTCGCGGCGCGTATATTTGCTCTGGTGAAGAATGCCTGAAAAAACTGATGGGGAAAAAGCTTTTAAACAAAGCCTTTTCCGCAGACGTTTCCCCCGAGGTATACCGTGGGGTAGAGGAGGACGCGCTTGGAGAAAAGTAAAATTGAAACCTATCTTGGTTTCTGTATCCGTTCGAGGAGTATTATCTTCGGTGCGGAAACGATTGAAAAGCAAAAGAAAGGGGTTTTCCTGCTGGTCATCGACGGCGGGATTGGAAAAAACTCTTTAAAACCTATGTTGCGCGCGCAAGAAAAGCTTGGCTGTCCGTTATATATTACGGACGAGGGCGCGTTGGCGCAATGGGTACACCGCCCTGCGGTCAAAGCAGTGGCGATCACGGACAACAACCTTGCCTCGGCGATGATAAAGTGTGCCGAAGGTGAGCCGAAATTTAAATTATATTCGGGAGGGAACAACTGAACCTATGGCAAAAAAATATGAAAACGTGGAGAAAATTACATCCCTTTTGGACGAAAGCCAGCTTGGCGGTTTGCAAAAGCGTCTTTTATCCACGGAAAAAAGCCTTTCCGGCATCCTGAAAAAATTGGCGGATTTAGAGATTGAAAAGCAGGAGCGCGAAGAAGCGGCGAGAGCGGCTGAAGAAGCAGCGGCAAAAGCGGCGGAAGAAAAGGCGAAAGCAGAAGCGGAAGCAGCGGCGGCAAAGGCGGCGGCTGAAGAAGCGGAAAAAGCTGAAAAAGCAAAAAAGAAGACGACGAAAAAGAAAGAAGAAACGGTAGAAGTGCCTGCGGAAGAACCCGTGGCGGCGGTGGAAGAACCTGCTGCCCCTGTGGAAGAAGCGGCTCCTCAACCCGTAGAAGAAAAGAAAACGGAACAAAAACCCGAAGCGCGTACGTTCGTTCCCAAACCCGAAACGCGTACAACGCCTGCTGCGCCTCGCGCACCCAGATATTTCCGCAACGGTCAAGAACAGGGCGTATACGTTGCGAAGCCTGGGGTAGAAACGGCGCCCAGCGGTTCCACCTTCCGTCCTCGTCCTGCAGGGGACAGACCGCAAAGACCTGCGGGAGATAGACCTTTTGCAGGGAATAGACCTGCGCCCGCAAGACCTGCGGCAAGCGTGCCTATTTCCGCGCCGATGGCGGCTCCTTCCAGAGAGAAAAACTTCTCCGCGCCCGCGAAGAAGAAAACCTTTGAAAAGACTTATACCGAAAAGAAACCTATGTCTAAGCGTTCGCTGATTAAACAGCAGGGTATGACCGTGGAGGATTTTGACGAGGATAAGTCGGGTTACAGAAAGGTACGTTCGCCTAAAAAGCAGAAACAGCAAGAAATCCCCACCATCAAGATCGAACACGCAGTGGTTACTACGCAGGACATTCCTTTGAAGGTGCTTTCTGAAAAATTGGGCGTATCTGCGGTTGAAATCACCAAACGCCTCTTCAAGGAAGGGATTATGAAGGGGATTAACGACTCGATCGATTACGAAAACGCATTGATGATCGCGATGGATTTGGGTATCGACCTCGAATACAAGCCTGAAAAGACCGCGGAAGAAGTCTTGATGGACAACGTAGCGGTGGAAGACGAAAGCAAGTTGGTTACGCGTGCGCCCGTCGTTACGGTTATGGGTCACGTTGACCACGGTAAAACATCCTTGCTTGACAAAATCCGTTCCACCGCCGTTACGGCAGGGGAAGCGGGCGGCATTACGCAGAGCATTGGTGCTTATACGGTAACGGCGAAGGGCAAACAGATTACCTTCATCGATACCCCCGGTCACGCGGCGTTTACGGCAATGCGTGCGCGCGGCGCGTCCATTACGGACATCGTTATCCTTGTGGTAGCGGCTGACGACGGCATTATGCCTCAGACGGTAGAAGCCATCAACCACGCGAAGGCGGCAAATGTTCCTATCATCGTTGCGATGAATAAGATGGATAAATACGAGGTCAACCCTGACAGAGTAAAACAGGAATTGATGAAATACGAACTCGTACCCGAAGAATGGGGCGGCGACACGATGGTATTGCCGATCTCCGCAAAGACGGGTATGGGCATCGACGAATTGTTAGAATCGATCAACTTGGTTGCGGAAATGCAAGAACTCAAGGCGAATCCCGACCGTCAGGCAAAGGGTACGATCATCGAAGCGAAGCTGGATAAGGGTAAGGGCCCCGTGGCAAGCATTATTGTGCAGACGGGTACGTTAAAGACGGGCGACAATATTTTGTCGGGTACGACGATGGGCCGTGTCCGTGCGATGTTCGACGACAAGGGCAGACCTGTGAAATCGGCAGGCCCCTCTATGGCAGTATCGATCTTGGGCTTGGAGGACGTTCCCAACGCAGGCGACAGCATTATGGCGGTTGACCAAGCGCTTATGAAGCAGGTTCAAGAAGAAAGAAAG
>JAFWAN010000057.1 GCA_017507585.1 Clostridia bacterium | reverse complement strand
TCGCAAGCGGACAAAAGGAAGGTCAAACCGAGAAGCATTGCTAAAATTGTTTTTTTCATAGTAGTATCTCCTTAGGAGCCGATTTTACTGCATTTTACCATATTATATCACAAACGCAGGCTCTTTTCAAGTGGTATCGATATATTTTTTTCATAAAATGAAAAAAGAGAAGCCTTTCGCTTCCCTTTTAAGTATTTTTTAACGTTGTATATTGTGACAATCCTATATCAATAAAAGGTCGCCAAAGCCTGTTCGGGCGGCTCGCAAACGATGACCTTTTCCACCACCAAAACGGGGCCCTTCCCCTTGTAAATGCGGTGTTTTTGGAACGCCACTTTTGCAGTAACGTGAATCCAATCTCGGGTTTTTAAATCCATAACGGAGGGCAATACGCACGCCAAACCGCAATACTGAATGTCGTCCTCACAGCAAGTCATCACGTGTCTGCCAAGCACGATATCCGTCGGCTCTAAACGCTTGTCCGTGGCAACCAAGCCGCGGAATTTTACCGTTTTACCGATATAGTCCTCCAATCTCTCCGTCAAATCACGGTAGAAGAACGCATAATCCTTATCCTCGATCTCGATGATCGGCGCGTTGACGTCAAACGGCAACGGATCTTCAATGTCGTCAAAATCTGCTTTTCCGTCGATTCTTTCGTACACAATGTCGCATCTGCGGCTGATCCCGCGCACGATTTTATGCAGGTTCATCTTGTCCATGGTATCGTCAAATCGGTTAAATACAACCAATTGCGTGTCCTGAATTTTGTCGTACACAAGCTGACGCATATTGGCGTTGTAATTGACAAAGGTACGTGCGTCGAAGAAGGTCATCAGCTGATTGATCATCCAACCCTCGGGCATAGCGTTGAAAAAGTCGCCAATCTCCCACATACCGTTGTATTCGACCACGACGCGTTCGGCGCCGTATTTTAATTGCAGGGCGGACAAATATGCTTCCGTTAATTGCGATTTGTCTTCCAATACAGCAATCTCTACGCTTTCCGCATTGGCAAACTTGATCGTTTCATATTCCTCTTCCCCCTCCTCGCAAACGAGCAGCAAGGTCTTTTCCCCCGCAGAAAAACGGGGATCCTCAAAGGTTTCCTGAATGAACTTCGTTTTACCGGATTCTAAAAAACCCAAAAACATATATACGGGGGTTTCTATCGGTAATTTCTTCGTCATAATATTCTCCTTATGCCTTAAACAACGTCTTTAAGGCGTCTTCTTTTAAGTTACAGCCGATCACGCACAGTCTACCCGTTACGCCTGCGCAGCCCTCTCTAACGTCAGGCTCGCCGGGTACGTAGTCAAAATGCAACCAGCACCCCTCGCCTTTCACGATACCCTTTGCGCGAAGAATTGTGCCGTATTCGTGTTCGTGTTGAATTTCCGCCAAGGCGTTTGCCAATTCCTCTTTGGTAAAGGTACGGGTCGTTTCCGCGCCCCAGCTGGTGAAAATTTCGTCTGCGTGATGGTGTCCGTGATGATGCTCGTGATGATGTTCGTGGCACCCATGTCCGTGTTCGTGATGATGCTCGTGGTGATGACAACCGCAATCGGGGTCGTCGCATTCTTCCTCGTGATGATGTTCGTGATGGTGACAGCAACAATCGGGATCGTCGCATTCTTCCTCGTGATGATGTTCGTGATGATGCTCGTGATGGTGGCAGCAGCAATCGGGGTCGTCGCATTCTTCCTCGTGATGATGACGTTCCACCTCAGCAGCCAAGCGATCCAACTCTGCTTGCAAGCAATCCTTTTGCTCCATCGCCGATAAAATCGTTTTTCCGTCCAGACTGTCCCAAGACGCGGTTACGATGACGGCAGTCGAATTTTTACCTTTCAACAATTCCACAGCGGTTGCCAACTTCTCTTCGGAAACGTTGTCCGTGTGGGAAAGAATGATACAACCTGCATTTTCTACTTGGTCGTTGAAAAATTCGCCGAAATTTTTCATATACATTTTACATTTGGACGCGTCAACAACCGTACAGAATGCGTTTAACTCCGCATCGTCAAGGTGCGCGTTTGCTACCGCCTTAATGACGTCGCTCAGTTTTCCAACACCCGACGGTTCGATGAGAATACGCTCGGGGGCGTACTGCGTTACAACCTGCTGCAACGCCTTGGAAAAATCCCCCACCAGCGAACAGCAAATACAGCCCGAATTCATCTCGGTTACGTTGATCCCTGCATCTTGTAAAAAGCCACCGTCAATGCCGATTTCGCCAAACTCGTTTTCAATCAAAACGACTTTTTCACCTGCATACGCCTCTTTGATCAGCTTTTTGATCAAGGTCGTCTTGCCTGCCCCTAAAAAACCTGAAAAAATATCAATCTTCGTCATAATTTTACCTCTTTAGAATGCCCAATTGCCGTCCTTAAATATCTGTACTCTCTCACCCGATTTCGTCACGCCCACAATCGACATATCTCTCGAACCGATCATAAAATCGACGTGGATCATACTGTCGTTGATGCCGCGCTGCTTACATTCTTCGTCCGTCAAGCTTTCAAACCCCTTTAAGCATTCGTTAAAGCCAAAACCTACGGCAAAATGACAGCTTGCGTTTTCATCGAACAGCGTATTGTAGAACAGGATGCCCGATTCGTTAATCGGCGAATCGTAAGGGATCAACGCGCATTCGCCAAGACGCGCCGCGCCTTCGTCCATAGAAACCATCTTTTTCAGCAGTTCCTCCCCCTTTTCCGCCTTTACCTCTACGACTTTACCGCCCTCAAAGCGCATAGAAAAGTTTTCAATCAGTTCCCCCATATACGACAGCGGTTTTGTGGAATATACAATCCCTTCCACCGCGCCCGCCTTGGGAGAGGTAAACACCTCTTCCGTGGGAATGTTGGGGTTAAATACACCGCCTTGCAGCGTCTTTTCATTGCCGCCTGCGAAAATGCCGTCTTCCAACAATTCCACCGTTAAATCGGTGCCGTTCGCGCTCTTATATTCTAAATACTTCAACCCCAAGCCGTTCAGATATGCGCAGCGCGCGTCCAAATCGTCGTTGTGCGCCTTCCACGCCCCAATCGGGTCGTCGCCGTCTGCGCGGGAGGTATGCAAAATCGCCTTCCACATTGCTTCCACGGCATCTTCTTCGGATAAATCGGGAAAAACCTTTTTCGCCCAAGCCTTACCGGGGACCGCCGCAATGCACCATTGATGCTTGTTTTCAAGCGCAGTACGGAAAGGTTTGATTTCGGGATAGATCGCCTGACGGGCTTTGCTCATTTTTTCTTGATCTGCGCCCTTCATCCCATCTGGGTCTTCCGATTCGAGCCATAATCTGCACGCAAAATTGTCCGCTTTGTATTGCCATTTTGCTCTACCCCAAGGCTTTAAGGTAGAAAGGCTTTCCAAGGACTGATATTGAGAGCTGAGTTTGGATACGGGTTGATGGCTCCAATCCACGTACACCTCTGCAGCGCCTGCCTTATAGCACTCCTCCACCACCATCGTCACAAAATCGGGCTGATCAAGCGCCGCTTCGATAAAGACGATTTGCCCTTCTTGGATATTCAAGCCGACCTTGGCAAGCAGTTCGGCATATTTTTGCAACTGTTCCTGTTTCATATTTTATCCCTCGATTTGTTTTTTCAATATATCGATTGCATAATCGACCGCGCGCTTTACACCGCCTGCCGCAAAAGGATTGGCAAGGTTTGCCGCTTTCAGCGTGTCCAAATACCCCAACGAGCCGCCAAGCTTACACAAGGTCATATAATCCTGCCAGCAAGCCGCCTTATCCGTTGCATTCTTTTTCTTAAATTCTAACGCGCCCATAGTCGTTAAAGTATAATTGATATAGTAGAACGGATAGTGGTAAATATGCAATTTGTGATACCACCAACCGCCGTCGTTGAAAAAGGTATTCTCTTCGCCGTAATCACGCCAAGGCATATACTTTTTCTCTAAATCACGCCAAGCGGCTTTTCTTTCCGCAGGGGTCATATCGGGATTTTCATAGACGATATGCTGAAATTCGTCCACGGCAACGCCGAACGGCACGAACGTAATCGCTTCCTGCAAATGTTGAAAACGGTATAAATCCGCTTTCTCTCCGAAAAACATCTCCGCATACGGATAAGCGAACTGCTCCATCGACATCGAATGAATCTCTGCAATGTCCGTAGGCTCGCTCCACAATGCCTGTAAGGGCTGATGACGCATCGCCATATATCCCGCAAAGGCGTGACCCATTTCGTGCGTTAACACGTCCACGTCACCCGTGGTACCGTTGAAGCAAGAATACACGAACGGCGCCTTGTAATCGTTTAGCGCCGTCATATACCCCGTCGCCGCTTTGTTGGGTTTATTGTCGAGATCCATCAATTGATGTTCAATCATAAAATCGATAAATTCGCCCGTTTCCACGCTCATATCGTGGTACATTTTCCGCGCTTGCTCGACAAGATACGCGCTGTCGCCGATCGGCACTGCGTTGCCGTCGGAGAAAATCAACTGCTCGTCGTAGAAATGGATTTTATCCACGCCGATACGCTTGGCTTGCGCTTTGTATAACTCGCTACAGAAAGGTACGATTTCTTCTAAAACCTGCTGCCTGAACGAAGCGACGTCCTTTTCATCGTAATCCATACGACCTTGCTGCATATAACCAAGCGGAATAAAGTTTTTAAAACCCATATTCACGCCCATTTGATGACGGATTTTTGTCAGACGGTCGAAAATTTCACCAAGCTCCGCGTCGTTTTGTTCAAAGAAATCCGCATATTTTTGCGCGGCGGCTTTACGAACTTCGCGATCAGGATCGGAAAAGAATTTTAAAATGCCGTACAAGTTATGTTCTTCGCCGTGAAAAGGAATTTTACACGCCGCCGTCAAGCGTTGATAACGATTGACCAAATCGTTTTCTTCCTGTAGAAGCGCAATATTTTTGTCCGAAAAACTGTCTGCCCCGAGCTTTACCGCTTTGAGAAACTGCTCCCCATATTCACAATCGATATCCGCCTTAAACGGAGAAGCCAACAACGCCAAATTGAACCCTTGCACGTAAGGCATCAATTCGGGATAATTTTGATTGATATATTCGTCCTCTTGTTCGTAAAATTTATCCGAAGTATCTACCGTATGGCGAACCTGCACGATGACAGCCATCGTGTTAAAATGGGAAGAAATTTCCTCTTCCTTTAAAATGCAGGTTTTGACCTCGTCGTACGATTGCGCCGCTTTCACACGCGCGTTGATATCCTCGTAAAAGGCTTTCAATTCGCCAAAATCAGGACGAATATACTGTAAATCTTGAAATGTTTTTAATGGGTTCATCGCGTACCTGCCCCCCTTGTTTACCCTATAAGGTCATAATTGACGTTTTTATAAAACAGTGCGCGTATCTCTGCGTCGTCTTTGGTTTTCGCCAATATCCACATCAATTTTGTGATGATGCTTTCATACGTCATCGAGTAGCTTTCCAAAAGGTCGAAACGGTCTTTCCAACCTCTGCCTACCTGATACACGTCCATATCGCTGCCTTCCTGCTCTACCTGCGTCGTCACAACAAGGGTTTTTCCCTTGCGTTCCCACCCCTCAATCAGTTCGTAAAAGCCGTAATAGTTTCCCTCGGGGATTCCACCCGTGCCGTAGCCTGCCAATACAACGGCGTCGTTGTATTGAAAGTAGGTGTTTAAAATTTCCCCTTTCATCCCCGGCGTCAAGGTTAATAAGCCCACCTTGGGGTTTAACTCTAAGAAAAATTCTGGTTGTGCCTGCTTCGGGGTTTTGATATACTGGATAATTCTCCCGTCGCGAATTGCCGCAAGATTGGGAAAGTCTACGCTGGTAAAAGCGTTGTAGCTCTTGGTGCGAATTTTTTTCGCACGGGTACCCGCGATGACTTTACCTTGGAACACAATTACAACGTCCGCCGCATCCGCGCTGGCTGCGTATAAGAAGCTGTCGCGCAGGTTAATTCTGCCGTCCGTGTCCTCTTTGTCGATAGGCTTTTGCGAACCGGTAAAGACGATAGGCTTGGGCGAATGCTGTACCATGTACGAGATCATTGCCGCCGTATAGGACATTGTGTCCGTACCGTGGCACACGACGAACCCGTCGTAATCCTCATAATGATCACGGATCGCCGTTGCCAAGGTTATCCAATGTTCAGGGGTAACGTTGGTACTGTCAATATTGTATATTTGGATGGCGTCCGCTTGACAAAATTGGCTGATCTCTGGCACGCATTTTAATAAATTGTTCGCCGCTACGCCAGGGATCAAGCCCTTTGCTCCCGATTGGGAAGCAATCGTCCCGCCCGTTGCAATTAACAAAATTTTCTTCATATCGTATCTACCTTATTCCTGCGCAAATAATCCCCTTTCTTTAAAGAGAACGGACATTTGATTTTGTAAATTTCCTGCACCAATTTGGCATCGTCCGTACGGATTCCTTTGCTGTCGTAAATTTCTTCCACAATGAATTTCTTCCCAAACGTTTCGTCGGGAGAAAGCACCTCCAAGCAATCGCCTTGCTTAAAACGGTTGCGCATCTCTGCCAACACGTAACCGTCCCCGCAACCAACCACGTCGGCGATATAAACCGAATCTCCCTTGGACTGACTGTCACTATAATTGACCGTTGCAGCGTTTTCGCCTAAAGTATACGCCGTCGTATACGCGCGGTGCGCAATGTTGGAAAGCTCCGTTTCCGCAAGGGATAAATCCCCACCGTCCATCAAACGTCTATATGCGTTGATGACCGTGGCAAGGTAATATCCGCTCTTCATTCTGCCCTCGATCTTAAATGAACGCACACCTGCCCCTTCCATTTCACGTAAGTGGGCAATCATATTGAGGTCTTTGCTGTTTAAAATATAGGTACCCTTTTCATCCTGCTCAATGGGCATCCAATCGCTTGGGCCGCCCGTTGCATTTAAAGCGCGCACCTCATAACGCCATCTGCAC
>JAFWAN010000056.1 GCA_017507585.1 Clostridia bacterium | reverse complement strand
GATTTTCATAAGCTGGGCATTTACGAAGTCGAAGACCTCGTAAAATTTTACCCGCGCGCGTATCTCGATTTGACGGAGCGTTCTTCTTTAAAAACCGCTTATCACAACGATATGGTTTTGGTTGCGTGTCAGGTCAACCGCGTGACGCCCGTCAATTACGGCAATAAACGAAAAATGGTCAAGGCGTTTTGTTCGCAGGACGGATATCCCTTTACCGTAGTTTGGTTTAATCAACCCTACGTCATTCAAAAGTTGAAGGCAGGGGAATATCTTTTCTACGGCCGTGTACAAAACAAATTTGGGCAAATTTCGTTGGTCAATCCGACCTTTGAAGAGCTGGATAAAAATTACCGTTTGAAAGGGATCGTACCCATCTATTCTTTAAAAGGAACGCTCAGTCAAAAGGTGGTGCGTTCCGCAGTGAAAGAGGCGTTGCAAAAATGTGATCTTTCCACGGTGATCCCTTGGCAAATCACGCAAAAATACGATTTACCGTCCTTGGAGAAAGCCTATTACCAGGTACACAATCCCACCGATTTAACGCAAAAGGATCTCGCGTCCGAGCGGATTGCTTTGGAAGAATATTTCATTTTGATCTCCGCGTTCAAGATTATCAAGGGCGGAAAAGAAGACGTGCGGCTGCATAATTATGCAGTAAAAGCCGCAGAGGTAAAAGCGTTTGCCGCGCGGTTTGGTTTTGAATTTACGGACGGACAAAAGCAGGCGGTCAATGAAATTTTTGAAAATCTCCACGCGCCTACGCGTATGAATCGCTTGGTGCAGGGCGACGTAGGCAGCGGTAAGACGGCGGTTGCGCTGTGCGGTATTTTTATGGCGGTTAAGAGCGGGTTTTCGGCGGCGTATTTGTCGCCGACCGAGGTGCTTGCCGCGCAAAATTATGCCGTTTTACAAAAATATTTTCCCGATTACCGCATTGGATATTTGGCAGGCGGTATGACGGCAAAGGAAAAGCGGGATATGAAGACCGCTTTGAAAAACGGAGAAATTGACATACTTTGCGGCACCCATGCCATCTTCCAAAACGACGTGGAAATCCCCAAGTTGTCCTTTATCGTGTGCGACGAACAGCACCGTTTCGGCGTAGCGCAAAGAAACGCTTTGGCGGAAAAGGGCGAGGGTGTGGATATGTTGGTCATGAGCGCGACTCCCATCCCTCGAACGCTGTCCTTGATTTTTTACGGGGATTTGGACGTTACGACCATCACCGATAAACCCAAGGCGCGCCAGGAAATTTCTACCGGTATTATTCCTGAAAGCAAGTATGAGGATATGCTGGAATACGTACGCAACGAGACGGCGGCAGGGAAGCAAGCCTACTTTGTCTGCGCGAAGATCGACGATGATGAAGAGGGCGCGATTATGAGCGTTACCGAGGTATATGAGGAATTGAAAAACCGCTTACCTACGGTACGGTTTGCCTTATTGCACGGGCGGATGAAGGACAAAGAAAAAGCGGAAATTATGACAGCCTTTAAGGCGCGGGAATACGATTGTTTGGTATCTACGACCGTCATTGAGGTCGGGGTGGACGTGCCAAATGCGACCATCATGATTATTTACAATGCCGAGCGGTTTGGCTTGTCGCAGTTACACCAATTGCGCGGGCGCGTTGGTCGTGGTGCGGAAAAGAGTTACTGCTTCCTCTTGATGGGGTCGGACGGGGAAACCGCAAGAGAGCGTTTGTTGACCTTGAAGGAAAATACGGACGGGTTCAAGATTGCGGAAAAGGATTTGGAAATGCGCGGCAGCGGGGATTTCTTCGGTACAAGGCAATCGGGTAAAATGCTGTCGGATATTAAAAATCTCAAATACCCCACGCAGGTGATTTTTGCGGCGAAACGATTGTCGGACGACGCGTTTGAAGGCTTGTACGTGGACGAGCGTTTACGCACGGCGGCATTGAAAAAATACGACAGCTTAAAGGACGTTGTACTCAATTAACGGCGGCGGATTTTTAACATTCGAAAAAATGATGAAACCGATTTAAAAGTCATATAAAAATGTGATAGAAATGCTGAATTTTTTTCAAATTACCTATTGACGAGGATAAAAATTTATTGTATAATAAAAATGGAATAACCGATCGTGGGGCAGTTTCTTGTTTTCACGAAGGATGCGGAGGGGCGCTATGGCAGGAAAGAAGAGCACCATAGATATGAAAAATGTAAAGTTTGGCAAAGACGGTACGGTATCCGTAATCGTGCAGGATTACGAAAGCGGTGAAGTGCTGATGTTGGCACACGCCAACAACGACGCCCTGAAAGCAACGTTGGACAGCGGTTATGCGCATTACTACTGCCGCACGAAAAAGGAAGTGTATAAATTCGGCGAAGAATGGGGCAACACCCAAAAGCTGCGCGCGGCGTTTTTGGCTGATGGTGGCGAAACCGTGTTGTTGAAAGTGGATCAACGTTTCAAGGCGGATCCTGAAAAGGAAACGTTTACCCTCTTTAACGAGCAGTTTTTCGGCGAATACAACAATATTGGCAGCGAAATGTTCGGTCGTTTGCAACGCATCATCACCAACGTAAAGAAGAACCCTGAAGACGGCGCGTATACCAGCTTTTTGTTCGTGCGCGGGGTTGACCGTATCGGTAAAAAAGTGGGCGAAGAAGCAGTAGAATTGGTTATCGCCGCGAAGAACGACGATAAGAAAATCGTGGTAAGCGAAGCGGCTGACCTTTTGTATCACGTAATGGTATTGCTCAATGCAAAGGGCGTGAAAATTTCCGAGGTTTGCGAGGAGCTTTGCAAACGTAACAGATAAAATTACATAGACGTTAACAGACCGCCTTCGGTAGATTGCCGAGGGCGGTTATTTTTGTCAAAAAAATCAAAAAATCAGCAAAAATGAACAGATTTTTTCTATCATAATATGCTATCCTTTTCAGGAGAAAAATAGGGAGCGTACTATGGCACGGAAAATTGTGATTACAAGCGGTAAAGGGGGCGTTGGAAAAACGACGGTTGCGGTCAACCTTGCCGCGAGATTGGCGCAGAAAGGACAGCGCGTGATCCTTTGCGACGCGGATTTTGGGTTGAATAACGTGGACGTTTGCGCAGGGGTGGAGCATTTGGTTACCTATGATATCGTGGACGTAATCGAGGGGCGTTGTCGTATCAAGCAGGCGTTGGTGCGGCATCCTAAATATCCCAATCTGTACGTTTTGACCAGCAGTCATTCTGTCCCCGAACGATACGTTTCTCCGCAATCGATTAAGCTGGTGTTGGAGAATATTTCGCCGCAGTTTGATTTTATTCTCATCGACTGTCCTGCGGGGTTAGACGACGGATTTCACCGCGCGGTGGCGACGGCAGATGAGGCTTTGGTGGTTACCACGCCGCACATTTCCGCTTTGCGGGATGCGGACAAAGTCATCACCGCCCTAAAAAGCTACCGCCTAAACGCCTTGGGGGTAGTGTTGAATAAGGTGCGCGGAGATTTGCTGATGTCAGGGGATTGCTTAAACCCCAAAGAGGTAGAAGAATTGCTTAAAACGCACGTGTGCGGTTTATTGCCGGAGGAATATGACATATACGGCGGGGATTTGACGGAGTTGCACCCTGCGTTTCGAACCTTGGCAAGCAACCTGCTTACGGGTCGAAAACGTCTATACGACGTCACGAAAAAATATAGAGGGTTTATTGGCAATATACGGAGGATATTGAAAAGAAAATTATGAGGACGCGAGAAGAATTTACAAGGGTCAACAACGTTTTACAAGCGGATAAATCGGTGATGAGCGACGCTTGCAAAGCACTCGTTTTACAGGATTTTGCGGAAAAGTTTAACGAATATTTCGACCTGATAGGATTGCCTCGTATGGAGCTGAATTGCAAAAACGGTATTTACAGCGTGAGTCTATCCTTTGAGGCGGAACGCATTAAAAAATTCAACGTATTGACGCAATAAGAAAGAGCGCAGACGCGCTCTTTTATTCTACTGACGTCACCGTCAATACACCGTTTTCGACAATGAATTTGACGTCGAAATCGGCAAATTTCATCCCGTAAGCCCTGCCCTCGTCCTGATAGGAAGGACGGGGGTCGTCTTTTAGACAATCCAACAGCCCCGCTTGTTTCTCCGCAGGGATTTTTTGCAGTTGCTCCGCAGGGAAAACGACCTCTATGCCGTCTTGTTCGTGCTCGCCTGCATATCCTGCCGTAGCGTCAGGGATACAATCGGCAAAGGGTAGGTATGGTTTGATGTCCAAAATCGGCGTGCCGTCCAATAGATCCGCGCCCGACACGATCAATACCGTGCCGTCGTTAGGGGTGTTTTCTACACCCACCAGCCGCACGCAGGAAAGCCCGATGGGGTTAGGTCTAAACGGAGAACGGCTGGCGAATACGCCCACGCGCTTATTGCCGCCCAAGCGGGGCGGACGGACGGTGGGGGACCACTCCTTTTTATGCGCTAAGGAAAAATCAAACAGCAGCCAAAGATGGGAAAATCCTTCGATTTCACGCAAGGCTTCCGCGTTGCGAAACTGCGGAGTAAAGACGATGGTTGCCGTCAAGGATGGCGCGCGGCCGCTTTGGCGGGGAATACCGAATTTTTCCTTAAAATCCGTCTGGATATAGGCAATCGGTTGTACGGTAAACGAATTTTTCATAACAAGAGTATTATACCCCCGTTTTTTGTTGTTGTCAAGCGTATATTTTTGCAAAATGCGTGTAAAAATCGTTGAAATAAAAAAGGAATTGTATTATAATACCATTGTTGAGTTTTTCTCTATAAGAGAAAAAGAGGTATACGTATGAAGCTGACCGAAATTTTCAAACAAAATAAATACTCGTTATCCTTTGAGGTGTTCCCTCCCAAGACCAGCGACGTTTACGACAGCGTCAAGCACGCAACGGAAGAGATTGCGCGGCTATCGCCTGCGTTTATGAGCGTAACCTACGGGGCGGGCGGCGGCACCAGCCAATACACGTTGGAGATTGCAAAGAATATCAAAACCGAGTATGGCGTGCCTTCTTTGGCGCATTTGACCTGCGTATCGTCTACGAGGGAAACGGTCAGGGCGAGAATTGATGATTTTAAAGCGGCGGGGATTGAAAACGTTATGGCGCTGCGCGGGGATATTCCGCAGAGTATGCAAAACGACGACCGCAGCAATTGGCATTACCGCCACGCGGTGGATTTGATCGCGGATATCAAGGTGAGCGACGCAGATTTTTGTATCGGCGGGGCTTGTTATCCCGAGGTGCATCCTGAAAGCGCCAACCAAAAGGAAGATATTTATTACCTCAAAGCGAAGGTGGACGCAGGCTGCGATTTTTTAACCACGCAAATGTTTTTTGACAACAATCTGTTGTACAATTTCCTTTATAAAATTCGTCAGGAAGGGATTCACGTGCCCGTGGTGGCAGGGATTATGCCCATCACCAACGCAAAGCAGGTGGAGCGCGCAATTCATCTTTCGGGCTCGTTTATGCCCCAACGCTTTAAGACGATCGTGGATAAGTTTGGGGGGGATCCCGTTGCGATGAAACAAGCGGGGATCGCGTATGCGACCGACCAAATCATTGATTTGTTTGCCAACGGTGTGGCCAACGTACACGTCTATTCGATGAATAAACCGGACGTGGCGGCGGCAATTCAAGCCAACCTTTCGGATATCGTGGGCAAAAATGCTTGACGGCGTAAGGGTAAAAACGTATCCTGCGCAAGCCGTAGACCGCAGAGAGGTTTTACGCTATGCAGGCTGTCAAACGGAAACGGCGGAGCTTGGCGTGGCTTTGGACGAATGTCTTCGTCTTTGCGACAACGCGTTTTCCTACCGAGTCTGTTACAGCGTGTGGACGGTAGAACATTTTTTTGAAGTATTTGGCAAAGCCTCTCAAACGGCAAATACGCGCTTAGCGGCGTGTGAATACGTCGTGTTGTTCGCGGGCACGGTAGGCTTGGAAATCGACCGACTGATTGCCAAATACGCAAGCGTTGCGCCCAGCAAAGCGGTGTTGTTGCAGGGGCTCGGTGCCGAGCGTATCGAAAGCCTTTGCGACGCCTTTTGTCAGGACGTAGCTGCGCAGGCGGCGGAAAAGGGGTATAGGGCGAAAACTCGTTTCAGCGCGGGTTACGGTGATTTTTCTCTGACGGCGCAAAAAGAAATATTCCTTGCGTTAGATTGCGCAAGAAAAATCGGCTTGACCTTAACGGACAGCCTTTTGATGTCGCCGACAAAATCGGTTACGGCGATTGTAGGCATAGGGAAGCAGTAAATTGCGGAGATGTAGTATGGATTTTAAGCAGTATTTACAACAAAATACGGTGTATTTAGACGGCGGAATGGGCACGCTTTTACAAAAGGCGGGCTTGCCTTTGGGGGAATTGCCCGAACGCTGGAATTTGACGCACGCAGACGTGGTAACGGAGATCCATACTGCGTATTTTGACGCGGGCAGTCACGTTGTTGCCACCAATACCTTTGGGGCGAACTGCTTAAAATTTGATGACGTGGACTTGGAAAATATCATCCGTGCCGCCGTTGATAACGCGCGCGCGGCAAAAGCGGCAAGCAAGGGCGGGCAGGAAAAATATATTGCCCTGGACATCGGGCCGACGGGAAAGCTGTTAAAACCCTACGGCGATTTTGATTTTGAAGAGGTGGTAGAAACGTTTGCAAAAACGGTGCGCCTTGGCGTGAAGTATGGCGTAGACCTCGTGTTGATTGAAACGATGGGGGATTCCTACGAAACGAAAGCGGCGCTGTTGGCGGTAAAAGAGAATTGCGATTTGCCCGTATTGGTGTCCTGCGCGTACGGCGAGGATGGAAAATTGATGACGGGCGCATCCCCTGAGGCGATGGTGGCTTTGGCGGAAGGTATGGGCGCGGACGGGGTCGGCATCAACTGCTCGTTGGGGCCTAAACAAATGCGTACAGTGGTGGAAAGATTGCTGAAAGCGGCGTCTATCCCCGTATTGGTAAAACCCAATGCAGGCTTGCCCGTTGCAGACGGTGAAAGCACCCGTTACAACGTGGATGAAGACGCTTTTGCCGACGATATGGCGGACTTTGTAAAAATGGGCGCGAGACTGGTAGGCGGTTGCTGTGGTACGACGCTCGATTATATTGCCAAAACTGTTGCCAAGACGAAAGGGATACAGTCCCTGCCTTTGACGGAGAAAGGTTTTACCTGTGTATCTTCCTATACGCACGCGGTCTATTTTGATAAGCCGATATTGATCGGGGAAAGAATTAACCCGACGGGCAAAAAACGTTTTCGTCAGGCTCTTGCAGAAAAGGACGTCGGTTATATTTTAAACGAGGGAATTACACAGCAGGAAAAGGGTGCGCACGTGTTGGACGTGAACGTGGGCGCGCCCGATATTAATGAAAAAACGGAGTTGCCGCGTTACGTGAAAGAATTGCAGGCGGTGATCGATTTGCCTTTGCAAATTGACACTTCTGATCCGATTGCCATGGAAAGGGCAATGCGTTTGTACAACGGCAAGCCGTTGGTAAATTCGGTCAATGGTAAAAAAGAAAGCATGGACGCGGTATTCCCCTTGGTGCAAAAATATGGCGGCGTCGTGGTGGGGTTGACCTTGGACGAAAGCGGTATCCCGACGACGGCGGCGGGCAGAGTTGCCATTGCGGAAAAAATCATCGCCGAAGCGGCAAAATACGGCATCGCAAAAAAGAATATCGTGATCGATCCGCTGGCTATGGCGATCAGTGCGGACGCAGACGCGGCGGAGGTGACTTTGACCGCGGTACGCCAAATCCGTGAACAGCTTGGCGTACATACTTCGCTTGGGGTGTCCAACGTTTCGTTTGGCTTGCCTGCAAGGGATACGGTCAACGCGGCGTTTTTTGCCCTGGCTTTGGAAAACGGTTTGTCTGCGGCGATTATGAATCCCAACTCCGCAGAAATGCAAAAAACCTACCGCGCATTTTGCGCGTTGAAGGGTATGGACGGTAATTTTGCCGAATATATCCGCTTTACAACGGAAACGTTGCCCAATCTTACCCAGCCTGCGCAGGCGGCGGTGAAAGGGGAAGTGGAAACGGGCGCAACCCCCTTACAAAACGCGATTGTGCGAGGATTGAAGACGGAGGCAGGAACCGAATGTGCGGCGTTGCTTTCTCAATATACCGCGCAGGAAATCGTGGAAAAGGAAATCGTACCCGCGCTGGATACGGTGGGAAAAGCGTACGAGGAAAAACGGGCGTATTTACCCCAGCTTTTGATGAGCGCAGAGGCGGCGAAAGCGGCGTTTGAAAAAATTAAACTGCACGTTTTAAAAACGGGCGGAGCGACCGCAAAAAAATGCAAAGTCGTTTTAGCGACGGTCAAAGGGGATATTCACGATATCGGGAAAAATATCGTAGGGACGCTGCTTGAAAATTACGGCTTTACCGTCGTTGACCTTGGCCGCGACGTGAAGCCCGAAGCGGTGGTAGACGCGGTATTGGCGGAAAGTGCACCCATCGTCGGGCTGTCAGCGTTGATGACGACTACGCTGCCGTCTATGGCGGAAACGGTGACGTTACTTCGAGAAAAAGTTCCTGCGGTCAAGATTATGGTCGGCGGCGCGGTATTAACGCAGGAATACGCCGATAAGCTTGGCGTAGACGGATACGCCAAAGACGGAATGGGAGCTGTGCGCATTGCGGAAGCGTTTTATACAAAAATGAAGTAATTATACACAATTTTATGCATTTATACAAAATATGCAAAAAATATTCAAAAAACTTGAAAAATAAAGGCATAAAAGTATTTGACAAAGGAAAAATACAAGTGTATAATGAATGCATAAATTGAATAATCATACAAAAACAAAGGCGAAATTAAAAAAATGGAACCTTACAAAAAGGAGACGAATTATGGATAAGAAAGAAATCAAAAAAGTAGTGCTTGCCTATTCGGGCGGTTTGGACACTTCGATCATCATCCCTTGGTTGAAGGAAAATTACAACAACTGCGAAGTTATTGCGGTCAGCGCAAACGTTGGTCAAGCGGACGAATTGGAAGGCTTGGAAGAAAAGGCGATCAAGACGGGCGCGTCCAAAATTTACATTGAAGATTTGACGGACGAGTTTGTGGACGATTACGTGATCCCCACCATGATGGCAGGCGCGAAGTATGAAGAATATCTTTTGGGTACTTCGTTTGCGCGTCCCGTCATTGCAAAGCGTATGGTAGAAATTGCAAGAAAGGAAGGGGCAGACGCAATCTGTCACGGTTGTACGGGTAAGGGCAACGATCAGGTACGTTTCGAATTGACGATCAAGGCGTTTGCACCCGATATGAAAATCATCGCACCCTGGCGCGAATGGTCGATCAAATCCCGTGAAGAGGAAATCGATTACGCAGAGGCGCACAACGTACCTTTGAAGATCAACCGTGAAACCAACTATTCCAAGGATAAAAACCTTTGGCATTTGAGCCACGAGGGCTTGGATTTGGAAGACACGGGCAACGAGCCTTTGTATGAAAAGGAAGGGTTCTTGGAAATGGGGGTATCTCCCTTGCAGGCACCCGATAAACCTACGTACATTACGTTGGATTTTGAAAAGGGCAAGCCCGTTGCTTTGGACGGAAAGAAGATGAGCGCGAAAGAGATCATCCTTGCCTTGAACAAGGTGGGCGGTGAAAACGGCGTAGGGCTTTTGGACATTGTAGAAAACCGTTTGGTCGGTATGAAGTGCCGCGGTGTATACGAAACCCCCGGCGGTGAAATTTTGTACGCGGCGCACAGCTATTTGGAAACCCTTTGCTTGGATAAATATACCGCGCATAAGAAACAGGAGCTTTCCGTATGCTTTGCAGAACTCGTTTACAACGGTCAATGGTTTACGCCTTTGCGCGAAGCGTTGTCCGCGTTTGTAGAAAAGACGCAGGAAAACGTAACGGGTAAAGTACGTTTAAAGCTGTATAAAGGGAACATCATCAAAGCAGGCGCGTGGAGTGATTATTCCTTGTATTCGGAAGAAATCGCAACCTTCGGTGAAGACCACGTTTACAACCAAGCGGATGCAACCGGCTTTATCAATTTGTTTGGGTTGCCTATCAAGGTGCAGGCGGAAGTCAACCAAAAAAATAAGAAGTAAATTTGGATATACGTCGCATTTCTTCGTTGCCGCTCCGTGTGCCTCAGTCACGTACGTCTATGTACGCTCCTATCGGCATACTCGCGGCGCCTTGAACTGCTCGTATCTGCAAATTTACGACGAGGTGCGCGTTGTATCTATATAACGTTGCCGCTCCGTGTGCCTCAGTCACGTACGTCTATGTACGCTCCTGTCGGCATACTCGCGGTGCCTTGAACTGCTCGTATCTACAAATTTACGACGAGATGCGCGTTGTATGGCTCCCTGCGAAAAGCCTCGCGCGCCTTGTCTCACTCGTATCTATGTGTTTAAGGTGCGTGCTGTATCTATAAAAGCAGCATTGAAAATATAAAAAGGAAAAGTATCTGCCGTGGCGCTGTGCGTTACGGCGGTACGCGTTTATTAAAGTATGGAAAAAATGTGGGCTGGGCGCTTTCAAAAGGCGCTTGACAAAAAAGCGGATGATTTCAATTCTTCCTTGCGTTTCGATTGCAGAATGTATAAACAAGACATTCGCGGTTCGATTGCACATGCGACCATGTTGGAAAGCGTGGGGATTTTATCCAAAGAAGATAAGGATTTGATCATAGACGGCTTAAAGGGCATTTTATCGGATATCGAGCAGGGCTTTTTAAGCTTTGATGACAACGCAGAAGATATCCATATGTTCGTGGAGGCGGAGCTGACCAAACGGATCGGGGATGCAGGGAAGCGTTTGCATACCTCGCGCAGCCGTAATGATCAGGTGGCGGTGGATATCCGTTTATACCTGCGTGATGCAGCAGAAGAGGTAATTGCGCTGATCAAGGACGTTTTGGCGGCTTTGTTAAAGCAGGCGGAAGAAAACGCGGACGTGATTGCGCCCGGGTATACGCACCTGCAACGCGCGCAACCCATTTCGTTTGCGCATCAGCTTTTGGCGTACGCAATGATGCTGCGCCGTGATATAGGCAGGATCCAAGACGCAACCGCGCGTATGAATGCCGAATGCCCTTTGGGCAGTTGTGCTTTGGCGGGTACAACCTATCCCATCAACCGTGATATGACAGCGGAAAGCCTTGGCTTTGACGGGGTGTCTTTGAACAGTATCGACGGCGTTTCCGATCGTGATTTCTGCTTGGAACTGATGAGCGCGTTCTCTATCTTAATGATGCACCTTTCCCGTTTGAGTGAGGAATTGATTTTGTGGTCGAGTTGGGAATTTAAGTTTATCGACCTGGATGATTCGTATACCACGGGTTCGTCGATTATGCCGCAAAAGAAAAACCCCGATATGGCGGAGCTTATCCGCGGAAAAACGGGGCGTGTATACGGCAATTTGATGGGGCTTTTGACCACCCTTAAGGGCTTGCCACTTGCCTACAATAAGGATATGCAGGAAGACAAAGAGGCGGTGTTTGATTCGTTAGATACGGTAAAAATGTGCTTAGAAGTGCTTGCTCCCATGCTTTTGACGATGAAGGTGAACGGTAAAAATACCTATCGCGCGGCGCAAAAAGGCTTTATCAACGCAACCGACCTTGCGGATTATTTGGTAAAAAAGGGTATGCCCTTCCGCGCGGCGTATAAAATCGTTGGGACGATCGTTGCCGAATGTATTGAAAAGGATTGCGTGTTGGATACTTTGCCAATCGCAGAATATCAAAAGCACAGCGAACTGTTTACCGAGGACTTGTACCAAGAAATTTCGTTGGAAACCTGCGTCAACAAGCGTTTAAGTAAAGGCGGCGCGTCCCCTCAGTCGGTGCGTCAGCAAATCAAAGCAATAAAGGAAAGTTTATGAAAAAAGTATTTATAGACGGCAGTGCGGGTACGACGGGATTGCGCATTTACGAGCGTTTGTCCTGCCGCGAGGACGTGACGATTTTGTCCTTGCCTGAGGAAAAGCGGAAAGACCCGACTGCGCGTAAGGAAATGATCAATCAAGCGGACGTGGTATTTTTATGTTTACCCGATGATGCCGCAAGAGAATCCGTTTCTCTGGTGGAAAACCCCAACGTAGTGGTGATAGACGCCAGCACGGCGCATCGGACGTTGCCCGATTGGGCGTACGGTTTCCCCGAGCTTTCAAAATCGCACGAGGAAAAAATTCTTCACTCTAAGCGTATCGCGGTGCCTGGCTGTCACGCCAGCGGTTTTATCGCCTTGGTATATCCCCTGGTAGAGGCGGGATTGTTGCCTGCGGACGCCTTGTTGACGTGCCATTCGATTACGGGATATTCCGGCGGCGGGAAAAAGATGATTGCCGATTATGAAAACGCAGAACGCAATCCGTTGTTGGATGCGCCTCGGCAATACGCTTTGGGGCAACAACATAAGCATTTAAAGGAAATGAAAGCTGTGACGGGCTTGCAAATGCGCCCGTGTTCTGTCCGATTGTGTCCGATTTTTACAGCGGTATGACGGTGACGGTACCCTTGTTTAAAGCGCAACTTTTAAAAGGGGATGAGGAAACGATCAAGGCGTTGTATCAAGAGAAATACGCAAACGAATTTGTACAGTACGTAGAAACGTTGGACGAGGGCGGTTTGTTGTCTGGGTTGGCGGTTTCTGGCAAGGATTGTATGAAGGTTTCGGTGGCGGGCAACGACGAACGAATTTTGTTGATTGCAGGCTACGACAATCTCGGCAAAGGCGCAAGCGGTGCAGCGATTGAATGTATGAATATGGCAATCTGCGCAGAGCGTACGAAAGGGCTTGTATTGTAAGAGAATAAGAGGAAAGTATTATGTTAAAACAAATCAACGGCGGCGTGTGCGCCGCGAAAGGCTTTATGGCAAACGGAATCCATTGCGGTATCCGTAAAAACAAAATCAAACGCGACTTGGCGTTGATTTACACGAAGGCGCCCGCAACGGCGGCGGCTGTGTATACGCAAAATTTGGTCAAAGGCGCGCCTTTGACGGTGACGAAAAACAACATCGCAGACGGCAAAGCGCAGGCGGTGATTTGCAACAGCGGCAACGCAAATACCTGCAACGCGAACGGCATTGAAATTGCAGAAAAGACCTGCGCATTGTTGGCGGATGCGTTAAAGATTGACGCAAAGGACGTTGTGGTTGCCTCCACGGGCGTTATCGGTCAGCCTTTGGATATTACGCCGATTGCGAACGGAATCCCTGCTTTGGTGGCGGGACTTGGCGGGCACAGCGATTTGGCTTGCGAGGGGATTATGACCACGGATACGCAGCCTAAGGAAATCGCTTTCGAATTTTCCGTAGGCGGAAAAACCTGCCGCATCGGCGGTATTGCCAAGGGCAGTGGGATGATTCATCCCAATATGGCGACGATGTTGGTGTTTGTAACGACCGATTGCGCTATCTCTGCGGAAATGCTGCAAAAGGCATTGAGTGCGGACGTGAAAAATTCGTTCAATATGATCAGCATTGACGGGGATACCTCTACCAACGATATGCTGTCCATTTTGGCAAATGGGGAAGCGGGCAATACAGAGATCGTGGGCGAGGGCGCAGATTACGATGCGTTCTGCGCGGCGTTGAATGCGGTAACGACCGACCTTTGCCGTAAAATTGCCAAAGACGGCGAGGGCGCGACCAAATTGTTAGAATGTAAAGTTACGGGTGCAAAGGACGAGCAAACGGCGAAAACGGTGGCAAAATCAGTCATCTGTTCTTCCTTGTTTAAAGCGGCTATGTTCGGTGCGGATGCAAACTGGGGGCGTGTATTATGCGCGATCGGGTATGCAGGTGCGGACGTAGACGTTATGAAGGTAGGCGTAGCCTTCCGTTCGGTGAAAGGAATGGTGTCGGTGTGTGAAAACGGCGCAGGGATCCCTTTCTCGGAAGAGGTTGCCAAAGAAATTTTGTTGGAAAGTGAAATTGAAATTTTGATCACGCTCGGTGACGGAGATGCAAAGGCAACGGCTTGGGGCTGTGATTTGACGTATGATTATGTGAAGATAAACGGCGATTACCGTACTTAAAACGACGTACATACGTCGTTCCAACCAACTTGGCGTGGTGCTTCGGTCACGTACGTTTATGTACGCTCCCGTCGGGAAAGCCGCGCCTTCCTAGAACTGCTCGTATCTACGCCGTTTTAATCTTTCAATCAAGACGCATTTCGTCTCGTGTATGCACTGAGATAAAAAAGGAAGAATACATTATGGAAAAAATTGACAAATTGACAACAGCGCAACGCGCGGAGGTATTGACCCAAGCGTTGCCGTACATTCAAAAATATTACGACAAAGTCATCGTGGTAAAATACGGCGGAAACGCCATGATCAACGACGAATTGAAAGAAGCCGTTATGGGCGATATCGTGCTGTTATCCTTGATTGGCGTCAAAGTCGTGTTGGTACACGGCGGCGGCCCTGAAATTACGGAAATGTTGAATAAAATCGGAAAAAAATCCGAATTTATCGACGGACTTCGCGTCACCGATCAGGAAACGATGGATATCGTGCAAATGGTCCTTGCGGGCAAGGTAAACAAAAACCTCGTCAATCTATTACAAAGCAAGGGCGGGAAAGCCATCGGGCTTTGCGGTATCGACGGGCATATGTTAAAAGCGGAAAAGGTGGACGACGTACACTTCTTTGCAGGCAATATTACCGAAGTGGACGTTTCATCGATCGTGGACGTTTTGGAAAAAGGGTACATCCCCGTCATTTCTACGGTCGGTTTTGATATGAACGGGCATACCTACAACATCAACGCAGATACGGCGGCGGCGCGTATT
>JAFWAN010000055.1 GCA_017507585.1 Clostridia bacterium | reverse complement strand
TCCGTAGACGGCGACGGGGCGGCGGCTATGCGTTACACCGAAGCGAAGCTGTCGAAGCTGGCATCGGAAATGCTCCGTGATTTGGACAAGGAAACGGTGGATTTGATCCCCAACTTCGACGGTACGGAAATGGAACCCACCGTCTTGCCTGCAAGATATCCCAACTTGCTTGTCAACGGTGCGGACGGTATCGCGGTAGGTATGGCGACCAACATTCCTCCTCACAACCTCGCGGAGGTCATCGACGGCGCAGTTGCAATGATCGACAACCCCGAAATTACGGTGGACGAGCTGATGGAATACATCCCCGCGCCCGACTTCCCTACGGGAGGCATCATTATGGGCAGAAGCGGTATCAAGAGAGCATACCGCACCGGTCAGGGGAACTTGATCATTCGCTCCAAATGTGAAATTGAAGAATACGGCACGGGCGCAAACGTACGTTCCCGTATCGTGGTAACGGAAATTCCTTATCAGGTAAACAAAGCGCAGTTGATTAAAACGATTGCGGATATGGTCAACGATAAGCGTTTGGAAGGCATCTCCGATATCCGTGACGAATCGGGCAGAGACGGTATGCGTATCGTCATCGAATGTAAGAAGGATGCAAACGCGCAGGTTGTCTTGAATACCTTATTCAAGAAGACGAAATTGCAGATTTCCGACGGTATCATCTTGTTGGCGTTGGTTGAAAACGGTACTGAACCTAAGAATTTGAATTTGCAGGAAATTCTGTATCATTATTTGCAACATCAAAAAGAAGTCATCACCCGCAGAACTCGTTTCGACCTCAATAAGACGGAAGAACGCGCGCACATTATCGCAGGCTTGGTATTGGCGCTTGCAAACGTGGACGAAGTCATCCGCATCATCAAGGCGTCGGCGGATAGAAATGCGGCGGTAGAGGGTTTGACCTCGGCGTTTGAATTGGACGAAAAGCAAGCGATTGCAATCCTCGAAATGCGTTTGCAGAGATTGACCTCTTTGGAAGTGGAAAAGCTCAAGGACGAATTGGAAGCACTTCGTGCAACGATCGCCGATTTGAAGGATATTTTGGCAAACGAAAGCCGCGTTATGGAAATCATCCGTACCGACCTTTTGACCATCAAAGAAAAATATCCTTCCCCCAGAAAGACGGAAATTTCCGTGGATTACGGCAACATTGACGATGAGGATTTGATTGATAGAGAAGACATCGTAATCACAATCACCCACGGCGGTTATATCAAACGCTTGCCCGTAGACGAATACAAAGCACAGGGCAGAGGCGGCAGAGGTATTACGGGCCATAGACCTAAGGACGAGGACTACGTGGAAAAGATGTTCGTTTGCTGTACGCACGATCCCATCCTGCTCTTCTCCTCGAAAGGGAAGGTTTACTCGATCAAGGGTTATGAAATCCCTGAGGCGAACCGTACCGCAAGAGGCCGCGCGGTTGTCAATATCGTACAGCTTGACGCAGGCGAAAAGATCGAGGCTGTATTGCCCGTATTGGAAAACGGTACCGGTTACCTCATTATGGCAACCGAAAAGGGCTTGATCAAGAAGACGCACACGGACGAATTTAAACGTATTGCAAGAAACGGTAAGATCGCCATTAAGTTGCAAGAAAACGACAGATTGATCGGCGTACAATTCACGACCGGTGAAAATGAAATCCTCATTGCGTCCCGCGGTGGTAAGTGTATCCGCTTTGCCGAATCGGACGTACGTCCTACGGGCAGAGGCACGCAAGGCGTTAAAGCAATTACGCTTGCGAAAGAGGACATCGTGGTCGATATGCTGATTGTAAACCCTGAAAAAGATTTGTTCACGTTGACCTCGCTTGGTTACGGTAAGCGTTCGAAAGTAGAAGATTACCGTTTGCAGAGCCGTGGCGGTAAGGGTATCAAAGCAGGTATCTTCAACGATAAGACGGGTTATCTCGTCAACCTCAAAGACGTAACGGACGACAACGATATTATGATCATCACGACGGGTGGCACGCTGATCCGTATGCACGCAGACACGATTAGCTGTATCGGCAGAAGCACCCGCGGCGTACGCGTTATGAACGTAAAGGGCAGCGAAGTTGCAACCGTAGACATTACCGAACGCGACGATGAAGCGGAAACGCAGGCTCCCGAAGAAACGGCGGCAGACCTTAGCCCTGAGGATTTGGCTGGCGAAATTGATCAAGAAGAAGTAGAAGAAACGGTGGTTCTCGACGACGAAGTCGAAGAAACCGCAGCAGAGGACGAAAACGAATAATCTCGTACCTGCCCCTTGATTTTATGGTAAAATACGCCCGCGGCAATCGCCGCGGGCGTATAAATTTTTTATAAAAGTATTGCATTCTATTAAGAAATAGGGCTTAATAAACGCAATAAAAAATCTCTCCCAAGCGGAGAGATTTTTTTTGATATACATTTTACTTCAAGGCGTTGCGTTTTGCCAAATCATCCTGCGGGGTATCGGCAGGGTTTAACATATCGAACGCTTTGATCAAGAACCCAGAGATCGGGTAGGACGCTTGCACGATGATAATCATCAACAAGATTTGCGGAATGGTGAAATCTACGTTTGCCCAACCGTCGAAGACAAATTCGCCAAACGTCGGTACTGCAAGCACGATCGCGCACATGGCTACGGCAATCACCCAAAGCACAGCGCGGACGATATTAAACGGCTGACAGATACGGTACAGCATAACCAAGCCGCACGCAGTTAAAGCGATCATCATCAACGCATTGTAAGCAGGCGTTTCCGTGGATTTGATAAACCCAAACGCTTCGGCAAAGGAGGAGCTGTGTATGATATATACCGTCATAATACCAATCGTCATCGTCAATGCGCCAGGGATTGCACGGCTTAAAACGTAGGGGATAAAGCGCCCCTTGACGCGGTCGGTGTTGGGTTGTAAGGAGAGTACCAAGGAAGGCACTGCGCTGACCAGCATTTCGTACATTAACATATTGTTGGTCTGGAAGAAGTACATCTTTTTGAGCGCGATACATATCACCGCCAGCATCAAAATCAGCAACGTCTTCATAATATACAGCGAGGACGAGTTTTTCACGTTGTTGATCACTCGTCTGCCTTCGTTTACGATTTTGGGCATCGAGCCGAAGTTATTATCCTGTAAGACGAGGTTGGAAACGTTACGTGCCGCCTCACTGCCCGAAGCAACGGAAATGGCGCAATCGGCCTCTTTCATAGCAAGGATATCGTTGACGCCGTCCCCCGTCATAGCGACGGTATTGCCTGATTTTTTGATGGATTTGATTAAGACAGCCTTTTGCTCGGGGGTAACGCGTCCAAACACGGTGTATTGGTTTGCCGCCGTTTCTACCTCTAAATCGGACAAGCCTTCCAAGGAGATAAACTGTGAAGCATTTTTGATACCCGCGCGGCGGGCTACTTCGGATACGGTAACAGGGTTGTCGCCTGAAATTACCTTAACGCTTACGTCGTTTTCACGGAACCATTTGATGGTTTCCACAGCGTCGGGACGGATATTATCCGAAAGAGTAATAATCGCTACTGCGCGTAAACCCGAAGGCACTTTGTCGCCTTGAATTTGCCCGCTTGCATGTGCAAGTACGAGGACGCGCAAGCCCATTTGGGCATATTGTTTTACAATTTTATCGATACGTACGGGTACGGGTTTTAAGACAAATTCCGGTGCGCCCATAACGTAGGTACCTACTTCCTCAAAGGTAACAGCAGACAGCTTTCTCGCTGACGAGAAGGGCAGGGTTGCCATTGGCTGTAATGCTGACGAATGTCCAAAACGTTCGTACAAAGCAATCGAGGTTTGGTTGTTGTCGGGCAACGCGGCAAGCATAGAACCTAAGATATCGTCT